>DATBMD010000028.1:0-32573 GCA_036555085.1 Gaiellaceae bacterium | reverse complement strand
GATGAACCAGACGTGGAAGTGGACGCTGCCGTCGCCCCAGCGGCCGACGTGCACGCGGCCGATCTCACCGACCGCGCGCACCGCCCGCTCGACGCGCACGAGCAGCGGGCCGAGATCCGAGACGTGCTGGTCGTCCAGGTCCTCGATGTCCGCATGCGCCCGCGGCTGGAGGATCACGATCACCGGCAGGCCCGAGGGCCGCTCGCCGGCAGGCGTGACGAGCCAGCGCTCGTCGCTCCAGATCGCGTCGGCGTCCCCGAGCCGGCAGCGCCAGCAGTCGGCCGGGTCCTCGCCGAGCCGCGGCGGCTCGTCCGCGGGCGGCCACAGCGGCCGCACCCGGATCTCGCCCTCGAACGGGAACGTCTCCCAGCCCGCCACGTCGGGCATCGGCAGCCTTCCCTCCGCGTGGGCCGCCAACAGCGCCCGGGCGTAGATCTCCTCCGCCGTCTCGCCCATCTGCGCCTACATGCTTACAGCGCCGGCTGCGCCTCCGTCCGCAGCTCGACGAGGCGCTCGCGCATCTGGCGGGCCAGCGCGAGATTCCGCTTCCGCAGACAGCGGTCGAGCGCCTGCTCGAGCGCGGCCGTCGCGGCGTCGAGGCGCCCCGCCGCGGCGAGAACCTCCGCCAGGTCCCAGAGGGCCACGCACTGATCGTCGAGCGAGTCAGCTCGTTCGCTCTCGGCCACTGCTTCGCCGTGCGTGTCGACGATCGCCTGCATCCGCTCGAAGTAGCGAGCCAGCAGCGCCCGCAGCGCCTCCGGATCGGTCGACTCGCCGAGCGCCGTCGACCCCGTCACGTCGCAGAACAGCACCGTCACCGTCTTGCGAACCTCGCGCGGCGCCGCCGTCGCCAGCGCCGCGCCGCAACCGTTACAGAACCCTGCGTCGACGGGGTTGTCCCGACCGCAGCTCACGCAGATCAGCACGAGCCGAGGCTAAGACATCGCGGCGCGATCCCAAAGCCCTGCCACCCGTACGACCCGGGTGTTGTCGACCCATTCGTTAGGCAGCGTAGGCCTTCACGCGCACTTCGCCCGTGTCGAGATGCACTGCTCCGGTGGCCCAGACCTGGATCGGGTTGACCCAGAGGTAGTCCGGATGGGAGGTCGCGAGCGCCACATTCTCGCGGAGCTGTCCGATGGGAGACCCTGGGGTGAGCATCGCCACCCCGCCGGCCTCGAGAGCGATTCGCGCGCCCTCGTCCGTCGTGATGTCGGCGTGGATGTGGAGGTCGACGCGGCCGTCGGCCCGAATGTTGAGGTAGTCGACACCTTTGACGGAGCCCTTCAGCCTCGGGCCGGTGCAGGTTCCTTCGAAGGCGACGTCGATCCTCGCACCGGCGGGCGGCAGAGCCTCCTTCCCTGCGAGCAGATCGCCGAGCGTTGCGCCGTACTCCGTGACGTTCGTGAACCGCAGGGTGTACTCGTAGACGAGCTCGCCCTCGGCGACCAAGCTGTCGCCTGCCAGGCCGGATTCCAGGGCATGCTGAGCCGTGCTCGTCATCGCTGATCCCTCCTCGAGAGTCGTTCCGCCGGACGTGCTGCTGTATCCGACGCCTGAAGGTCTTCTACTGCGTCCGCCGCTCGCCGTCATGGGCAGGTCTGATCGACTTTGGGCAGCCCCGCCGGCAGGAGCCGTGACGAGATCTCACTATCCTCTCGGCGACCACCCACATGGTCGAGCTGCCGGGACCCCTCCGTGTCTCATCGGACTTTCCCCTGGTCGGGCGCGCAGCCGCGCTCGAGCGGCTGAGGACGCTGATGCTCCGGACGGGGGAGCTCGGAGCCGTTGCACTGCTCGCCGGCGAGGCGGGGTCCGGGAAAAGCCGTCTCGTCCGCGAGCTTGCCCGGGAGCTCGGCGAGGACGGCGCTGTCATCCTCTACGGCGCCTCCGACCCGGTGGTGCGGACGGGCTTCGGCCCGTACCGCGAGGCGCTCGAGCAAGCCCTGCGGGTCGTTGAGCCGGACGCGCTTCGACGCGGCCCGTTGCTCGCCGCGCTGTTCCCGGATCTCCCCGAGCACGCCGATCCTCGGTTCGGCGCCCCCGATCCCGATACGGAGCGCCACCGCCTCCACTCCGCGGTCGTCGAGCTCCTGGGCCGCGTGAGTGAGCGAGCGCCGACGCTCCTCGTCATCGAAGACATGCAATGGGCGGACGACGGCAGCCTCTTCTTGCTCCGCCGCCTGGTGCACACGCTCCCGGCCGACGGGCCGCTGCTCTTGCTTGCGACCTACCGGGACACAGAGGCGGACGTCGGCGAAGCTCTTCGCGAGACGCTCGCCGACTTACATCGCTCCGACGGCGTGGTGCGACTGCAGCTCCACGGCCTGTCGCGGGCAGACGTTACGGAGCTCGTCCGCCGTAGCGGAGGCGACCTGCCCGATTCCGAGGTGGCGGGAATCGCGCGCGAGCTCCACGACCTCACGCGCGGAAACCCTTTCCTCGTCTGCGAGCTCTGGCGCATGGAGCTGGAGACACGGACCGCACAGCGGAGCCGGCGTCCTTCCCGCCCGCTGGCAGCAGCGGGAGCCCCACGGACTGTCCGGGACGTAGTCGGCCAGCGATTGTCACGCCTGTCCCCTCACGCCGCCGACCTCGTCGAGATCGGCGCGGCCGCTGGGCCCCAGTTCGAGCTGGACGTCGTGCGCCGCGCGGCGGGCTTGGAGGTGCCTGCCCTGCTCGGAGCGCTCGGCGACGCGATCCGGAACGGCATCATCGAGGGCGTCCCGGACCGACGGCTCGGCTACCGCTTCACCCACGAGTTGGTGCGGTTGGCACTCTACGACCGCCTCTCGCCGGCACGCCGAGCGGAGATCCACCTCCGCCTCGGCGACGCGCTCGAGACGTCGGGCGAGCCGCTCTCCGGCCGTCGCATTGCCGATCTCGCCCACCACTTCGCCGCCGCGGCGCCGCTGGACGATGCCGGGCGAGGTAGCGAGTACAACCTGCTGGCGGGGCGGGCCGCTGCCGGGATGCTCGCGTTCGACGAGGCGGCGGCGCGCCTCCGGACAGCACTGGAGCTCGGCCTCCGCGACCAGCGCGGGAGGGCGGAAGCGCTCCTCGAGCTCGGCGACGCGGCGCACCGTGGCGGGAAGGCGCTCGAGGCACGAGCAGCGTACGAGGCAGCTGCCCAGGCGGCACGCGAGCTCCCAGACGGCGAGCTCCTCGCGCGCGCGGCGATCGGGCTCGAGGATGCGTCGTGGCGTCCGGGCATCACGAATGCCGGTGCGGTGGAACTGCTCGAGGAGGCGGTCGCGACGCTCGGGGAGGCGGGCTCGGCGCTCCATGTCCGTGTGCTGGCCGGCCTCGCACGCGCGCTCGACATGCAAGGCGAACACGACCGAGCCGCGACGGCTCGTGCGGCGGCAATCGACATGGCTCGCCGACTCGACGACAAGGTCGGTGTTGCGACCGTCCTTGCGCGGGCGTACTGGGCACGAGGGGCATGCGCGATGGATGAGATCGTCGAGATGCTGACGGAGGCACGGGCGCTCGGCGCGGAGCTCGGCAGCGACGAGCTTCTCGTCGAGGCGATCGCCTGGCGCGTGCCGGCGTTCGTCGACCTCTGCGACCTCGACTCGGCCAGGACGGAGGCCGCGGAGCTGCGGAAGACGGCGGAACGGGCCGGGCAGCCCTTCAAGCTCCACGTTGCCGCCCACTACGAATCCGCGCTCGCCCTCTGCGACGGGCGTCTCGAGCTGGCCGAGGCGCAGGCGGAGCGAGCTCGCGAGTGGAGCAGCAGGCTCTCCGGCGGAGAAGCGTCCGGCATCTATGGGATCCAGCTGTTCGGCATCCGCCGAGAGCAGGGCCGCCTGGCGGAGCTTGCGTCGCTCGTCCGGGCCGTGTCCGGTGCCGGCCAGCCTGCCGGCCCCTGGCGCCCTGGGCTCATCGTCGTGCTCACCGAGCTCGGGATGGAGAAGGAGGCGAGGCGCGAGCTCGACGCGCTCCTCGGCGAGGGGCTCGACCCGCTTCGGGCGTCGCTCTGGCTCGCCTCGCTCTGCTACCTGACCGACGCCTGCACCATGCTCGGCGACTCGGCGACCGCGCAAGTCCTCTACCGCGAGCTCGAGCCGTTCGCGGGCGGCAACGTCATGATCGGCCACCTCGTCGCCTGCTACGGGGCCGCCGACCGCTACCTCGGCATGCTCGCGGCAACGGCAGGGGAAGTTGGTCGGGCGCAGCAGCACTTCGAGCGCGCGCTCGCCCTGAACCGGCGCATGCGCGCCACCACCTGGATCGCGCACACCGCCTACCACTACGCGCGCCTCCTCCTCGCAGAGCCCACGGAGCGCGAGCGAGCGGAGGCCCTCCTCGATGAGGCGGCGGCGCTCGCCGAGGCCGCCGGATTGGCGGCGCTCGCCGCGCAGACGGATGCAGCTCGCCGTGTATCACCCGGGCGGACGCTGCCCGACGATCTCTCTCCGCGCGAGGCACAGATTCTCCGCCTGGTGGCGCGTGGTCTCAGCAACCGCGAGATTGGCGAGCACCTCTTCATCAGCGAGCACACCGCCGCCAACCACGTCAGCAACATCCTGCGCAAGACCGGGTGTGCGAACCGAACCGAGGCCGCTTCGTATGCCCACGTGAACCGCCTGGCCCCGAACTGAGGCCGACACTACGCTCCGCCGGCCACCTCTACATGCCCATCGCGTGGTACCCGGCATCGACGTAGACCATCGTGCCGGTGACGTTGCGCGCGTCGGTCGAGAGGAGGTAGGCGGCGGCGGCGCCGACGTCGTCTGCATCGACGTGGCGGTGGAGCGGCGCGCGCTGCTCGAACATCTCCTCCATCGTCGTGAAGCCCGCGATCGAGCGCGCGGCGAGCGTGCGGATCGGGCCGGCGGAGACCGCGTTGACCGTGATGTTCTTCTGCCCGAGGTCCCACGCGAGGTAGCGGACGGAGGCGTCGAGCGTCGCCTTCGCGACGCCCATCACGTTGTAGTGCGGGACGGCGCGGACGCCGCCGAGGTACGTCATCGTCACGATCGAGCCGCCTCCGCGCGACTCCATCAGGGGCTCCGCCGCCCGCGCGCATGCGACGAGCGAGTAGGCGCTGATGTCGACGGCCATCCAGAAGCGGTCGCGCGGCGTATCTGTGAAGCGACCCTCGAGGTCTTCCGCGGCGGCGAACGCGACCGAATGGACGAGCAGGTCGAGGCCGCCGCCGAAGGCGTCCGCCGCCTCGGCGAAGACGCGCTCGACGTCGGCGTCCTCGCGGACGTCGCAGGGCGTGACGAGCTTGGCGTCGACGCTGTCGGCGAGGTCGCGCACGGCCTTCTCGATCCGCTCGCCCTGGTACGTGAACGCCAGCTGGGCGCCCTCGTCGTGGAGCCGGCGGGCGATCGCCCACGCGATCGAGCGCCTGTTGGCGACCCCGAGCACGAGCGCCTGCTTGCCCTCGAACCTGCCGGCCACGACGCGATCCTACGGTAGCGTGGCCGCGCCGTGCGAGCGTTCGCTCACGACGGGTTCACGTACCCGCTCCCACGCGGGCACCGCTTCCCGCTGGAGAAGTACCGCCTCGTCCGAGAGGCGGCGGGGCGGTTACCGGGGGTCGAGGTCGAGCCCTCGCGCGCCGCGTCGTGGGAAGAGCTCGGCTTGACACACGATCGCTCGTACCTGAGCAGGGTCGATCGGGGAGCGCTCTCCCGGCGCGAGCAGCTGGCGCTGGGGCTGCCGTGGTCGCAGGCACTCGTCGAGCGCGGCCGGCGCTCGACCGGAGCGACGTTGCAGGCCGCTGCGGCGGCACTCGACGACGGCGTCGCGCTGAATCTCGGCGGCGGCACCCACCACGCGTTCGCCGGCTCGGGACGCGGCTACTGCCTCTTCAACGACGTCGTCACCGCGCGACGAACGCTGCGCGGGCGCGTCCGGCGGGTGCTCGTGATCGACCTCGACGTCCATCAGGGCGACGGCACCCACGCCCTGCTCGCCGGCGACGCGGACGCGTTCACGTTCTCGGTCAACGGCTTTCGCAACTATCCGTTCCGCCGCGTCCCCGGCGACATGGAGCTCGACCTCCCGGACGCCACCGGCGACGACGCGTATCTGGCGGGCCTGGCCGAGCTGCTGCCGCGCGCGCTCGCGCGGGCGCGGCCCGAGCTCTGCTTCTACCTCGCCGGCGCCGACCCGTTCGCCGGCGACCGGCTCGGCCGGCTGGCGTTGACGAAGGACGGCCTGCGCACCCGCGACGTGCTCGTCCGGGACGCTCTGAGCGCCGGCGGCGTCCCCGTCTGCGTCACGCTCGCAGGCGGGTACGCGGAGGACGTCCGGGACACCGTCGACATCAACGTGAGCACGGTGCGCGTCTTCACTTAGGCTCCTCGCGTGAGCCCCCCGGCCTCTGCCGTCCCGCGCGTGGCGGTGGTCACGGGCGCGTCCTCCGGGATCGGGGCGGAGACCGCCCGCGAGCTGACGCGTCGCGGCTGGCACTGCGTCCTCGTCGCGCGTCGCGAGGACAGGCTGCGCGCGCTCGCCGACGAGCTCGGCGGCGCCGAGGTAGAGGTGTGCGACGTCGCCGACCGAGCCGCCGTCGAGGCCATGGCGGCCAGTGTGCTCGAGCGGCATCCGGCGGTGCACCTGCTCGTCAACAATGCGGGCATCCCCGCCCGCGGCTCGATCCTCTCGATCGAGCCCGAGCGGATCGAGCGCGTCATGGCGGTCAACTACCTCGGCGGCGTCTGGTGTGTGCGTGCCCTCCTCTCCGGCCTGCGGGCCGCCGGGTCGGCCGACGGCGCGCACATCGTCAACCTCGTCTCGGTGGCCGGCACCGTTGCGTTCGCTCCCCTCGGCGCGTATTCCGCCTCGAAGCACGCGCAGCTCGCGTTCTCGCGCTCGCTGCGCGCGGGGCTCCGGGCGAGCGGCATCCGCGTGCACACGGTGCTGCCGGGCTTCGCCGAGACCGAGGGCTTCCCGCAGAAGGGCGTCCTGCAGAGCAGGCTGCTCGAGCTGTTCCTGACCAGCCCCGAGAAGATCGCGAGATCGATCGCCGACGCGGTGGACAAGGGGCGCGGCGAGGTGACGGTGCCGTGGTTCCCGTTCCGGCCGATCTCGGTCCTGCAGGCGGTCGCGCCAGGGCTGATGGCCCGCCTGGTCGGGATGTCCAACTATCGGCGCGGGGCCGTCTGAGAGGTCGTTCTCCACAGCTCGAGGTGCCGCTCGCGGACGCGTCCCGAAGGGCCGTGTCCGGGGTCTGACCCTGGACACGGCCCTAGCGGACGTGTCTGAACTGCGCCGAAAGCGTGACGATCTGTCCACAGGCGGTCGTCGGCAGGCCGCAGCGCCTACCCTCGCAAGATGGCCCGCCGGCTCCGCAGCAACCTGCCCGACGGCTACTTCCACGTCACCGCCCGCGGCGTCGCCGGCGAGCACGTGTACCTCGACGACGACGACCGCCGCACGTTCCTCGCGATCCTCGCCGCCGCGCTCACGCGCACGCGGCTCGAGGTGCACGCTCTCTGCCTGATGGGCACGCACTACCACCTCGTCCTCGACGGGCTCGTACGGGACCTCTCGCGCGTCCTCCACCGCGTCAACGGCACGCACGCGCAGGCGTTCAACGCCCGCCACGGCCGCTTCGGGCACCTCTTCGCCGACCGCTTCTCCGCCCGGGCGATCGAGAGCGAGGAGCACCTCGTCGAGGCGTGCCGCTACGTCGTCCTCAACCCTGTACGGGCCGGCCTGGTCGACAGCCCCGCGGAGTGGCCCTGGAGCAGGAGCCGCTACGGCTTCGACGTCGCCTGACGCCCGGCGGCCGGGCGGAGCGCCGCGACGAAGCTCGCGACCGCGATCGCCGCGAACAGCACCAGCTCGATGCCCGCGAGCACGTACGCATGGTGCTCCGACGCGCCGCAGGCGTACGCGAGGACGCTGCCGATCGCGGCCGTCGTGGCAGACCCGAGGTAGGCGCCACGCGGGCCGGCCAGCAGCGCCAGCAGCGCGATCGAGACCAGGCCGAGGACGAAGGCGACCTGCAGCTCGCCCGCCCAGCTCGGCTCCGCGGCGTTGCCGCCGAAGAAAGCGATCGCGAAGGAGTAGATCATCGTCGCGACCCAGGCCTGGAAGATCGTCGGGCGGGGCACCCGAGGCCGTGGCGGGCGCGGCGCAGGACCCCGTACCGCCGGAGCCGGCAGCGCCCACAGGGCCTCGAGCTCGTCGGACGCCGAGCCCTCGGGCGCCGCGGCTGGTGGAGCGATCCCGGTCACGTGTGGAGGTCAGCCTCCTCCGGGGAGGATCTTACGCTCCGTGCTTGCGCGCGACGTACCAGCCGACCTCGATCTCGTAGACGGGCGCCGGCGCCATCCGGCGGACACGCTCGCGCTCGGCGTCGGGCAGGTCGACGAGCGCGACGTAGCGCTCGACGTCGCGCTGCTCGCGGACGACCTCGTTGCCGAGCACGACCAGGTCGTTCGCCTCCAGCAGCGCGCGGATGTCGCCGTCCGGCAGCAGCCGCTGGTGCGAGGGATCGCGGGCGCGCTCGAACCGGTCGAGCTCGATCGCCTTCATCGGATCGATCGAGCCGAGCTGGTCGACGACGAGGATCCTCCCCGCGGGGCGCGTCACGCGCGCCAGCTCCGAGACGACCAGCTCCGGGCGATGGACGTGGTGGAGGACGCGCAGGCAGCCCGCCAGGTCGAACTCGCCCCAGTCGAAGGGCAGGGCCGTCACGTCGGCCTCGACGAACGAGCAGTTCGCCGGCGCCCGCTCGCGCGCCGCCTCGAGCAGCCCCGCCGAGAGATCGACGCCGACCACCTCGCGCACGAGCGGCGCCAGCGCGAACGCGAGCGCGCCGGCGCCACAGCCGGCGTCGAGAGCCCGCTCGTCGCCGTCGAGCGGCGACAGCACGCGAGCCACCCTGGCGGCGAGCTCCGCCGCCCGCTCCTCCTGGAGCGCGACGCGAAGCGCGACGTTCTCAGCCATCGACGACCTCCCTGCTCGCCCGCGGCGGGCGCGCGTTGACTCCGCACAGGATCTCGTATCCGATCGTGCCCGCGACGGCAGCGTGGCTCTCGGCGGTGATCCCGCGGCCCAGCAGCGTCACCTCCGTGCCGACGGGCATCCGGGCCGGCAGCGCGACGGCGACGACGTCCATGGAGACGCTGCCGACGACCGGGCAGCGCTCGTCGCCCACGAGCACGTGCGTGCCCGTCAGGTCGCGCCGGAACCCGTCGGCGTAGCCGACCGGCACGAGCCCGACCCACGTGGGCTCCCGCGCCACGAAGCGCAGCCCGTAGCCCGTGCTCTCGCCCGACGCGAGCAGCCGGACGAGCGAGAGCTCCGATCGCCAGCGCAGCGCCGGGCGCAACCCCAGGCTCGCGCCGTCGTCGCCGAAGGGCGAGACGCCGTAGAGCGCGATCCCGCAACGGGCGGCGTCGAGCCGCGAGACCGGGAACCGGAATGCGCCCGCGCTGTTCGCGACGTGGCGCGTCAGGTGCGCGTGCCCGTCCGTGGCCTCGAGGAAGCGCCGGAGCTGCAGCTCCGTGAACGCCTCGTTCGAGTCGGCAGACGCGAAGTGGCTCATCAGCCCGACGACGTCCCGCCCCGGCGCCGGCAGCTCGGACAGGCCCCAGCGGCCCATCCCGGTGTCGAGCTTCAGGTGCACCGGGACACCCTCCGGCAGCGGGCCGCCCACCGCGGCCACCTCGAGGCTCGCGTCCCGGGCGGCCGCGATCTCGTCCGGCGCCGACGGGCCCATCACGAGGATGCGGGCGTCGGCCATCGCCCGCCGGAGCACGAGCGCCTCGGGCACGGTCGCGACGCACAGCGCCGTCGCGCCCGCCGCCAGCGCCGCCCGCCCCACGTCGACGGCGCCGTGGCCGTATCCGTCCGCCTTGACGACGGCCCACAGCTCGGCGCCGCCAAGCACCTGCAGGAGCGTACGGGCGTTGTGCCTGATCGCGGCGAGATCGACGGTGACGACCGACCGCGCCATGCGCTCAGACGTCGACCGCGAAGCCGTCGTACGCGAAGGTCACCGGTCGCCCGCCGGCCCGCAACGCCCCCTCGAGCCGCACGAGATCGTCGTAGCCGAGCCCGTCGATCTCCTCCACGTGCGTCAGCACGACGCGATCGGCCGCGAGGGCGTCGACGATGCCGAGGGTCTCCTCGTAGGTCGCCTCGAAGCGCAGGATCGGATGCTCGGGGTGAATGCGCCGCTCGCCGGTGAACGGGTCGAACTCGCAGATGCCCATCGGGATCACGGCGAGCTCGCAGCCGCGCGCCGCCGGCGGCGGCGACCATCCGTTCAGCTCGTCCATCGCCACCAGCAGCCGCCGCCCCTCCCCCGCGAGCTCGAACGCGTACACGTAGTCCTCGGCGACCCGGAACGGCCGGATCACGACGCCGCCCAGCTCCACCGTGTCGCCGTCGGCGAGCTCGTGGACGCGGACGTAGCCGCGGCTCTCCATGAACTCGAGGTGCGCCATCCCGCCGAGCCAGGTACGGAAGTCGGCCGCCACCTGCTGCGGCAGGTAGACGTCGGTGGCCACCTGCTGCTTGGCCTCGCGCGGCCAGGTGCGGAAGTCGCCGTTGCGGGTCTCCCAGACCCGGCGGCCCATGGTGTGGTCCGGGTGCCAGTGCGAGTAGAAGCACGCGGCGATCGTCCCGATCCCGGCTCGGTCGAGCTGCAGCTTCGACTCCTCGGGCGTGTCGAAGACCACGTCGGGCCCGTGCACGAACAGGCTCGGCCCGGTCCGCGTGTACGGGACGCCGCGCTCGCGCGCCTCGACGCACACCGGGCAGCGGCAACCCGGCCGGGGAATGGTGGTCGCTCCGCCCGAGCCGAGGATCTCCACGCGCATCGCCCCGATGCTACGGGCGCCGCAGGATCGCCGGCGGCGGGCTAGGAGAGCGCGGCCGGGATCGCAGCGGCGACGTCGGAAGCGACCAAACCGGCCTGGCTCGGCACCGTCGCCGCCGCGATCCCGTGCACGGTGGCGGCGGCCGCCGCAGCGAGCAGCGGCTCCACGCCCTTCGCGAGGAACGCGGCCACGACCCCCGTGAGCACGTCGCCGCTCCCCGCGGTGGCGAGGGACGGCGGCGCGTGATCGGAGACGATCGGCCCGTCCTCGCCGCCGACGACGATCGTGTCGGCGCCCTTCAGCAGGACGACGGAGCCGAACTTCTCGGCGCAGGCGCGGACGCCGGCGAGCCTGTGCGCGTCCACCTCGTCCGACGGCCGCTCGAGCAGTCGGCCGAGCTCGCCCGAGTGGGGCGTCAGCACGGTGGGAGCACGCCGCTCGACCGGCTCCAGGCCGAAGAGCGCGTCGGCGTCGACGACGACCGGCAGCTCGAGCCGTTCGAGCAGCGTCCGGACGAGCGCGTGCGACTCGTCGCTCCTGCCGAGCCCCGGGCCGAGCGCGACCGCGTCCGCCCGAGCCGCCGCGGCGAGGATCGTCTCGGCAGAGCCCTCGCCGCCGAAGCCGACCTTGACCGGCTCCAGCGCCAGCGTCTCGACGACGGTGAGCGACGCCGACGGGACGGCGAGCGTGACGTACCCGGCGTCGGCGCGCAGCGCGGCGGTGGCGGCGAGGACCGCGGCGCCCGTCGTGCCGGGAGCACCGCCGACGACGAGGACGGCGCCCGCCGTGTACTTCGAGTCGTGCGGGGCGCGGCGCGGAACGACGCGCAGGATGCTCTCCGTCGTCCGCCGGATCTCCGTCTCCAGCTCCTCGAGCCCGATGTCCGCGACGACCACGCGCCCGGCGTGGAAGCGGCCGGGCGCCACCACGAGGCCGACCTTGCGGCCGTGGAACGTGACCGTCAGCGCGGCCCGCACGGCCGCCCCCTCGACCTCGCCGGTCGACGCGTCGAGGCCGGACGGCAGGTCGACCGAGACGATCGGCGCCCCGGCGGCGTTCATTCGCTCGATCAGCCGTGCCGCATCCGGGCGCGGGGCGCCCCGGAAGCCGGTTCCGAAGAGCGCGTCGACGACGACGTCGAAGCCCTCGGGCTCGTCGGTCTCGACGGCGTCGCGGCCCGCGTCGCGGAGCACCCGCGCCGCGACCTTCCCGTCGCCGCCGTTCGAGCCGCCGCCGCAGACGACGCCGAAGCGGCGCGCGCGCGGATAGGCACGCATGGCCTCGCGGGCGACGGCCGCGCCCGCCCGGGCCATCAGCTCGGAGGTGGAGGCCGGGTAGCCCGGATAGCGCTCCTCGGCGGCGCGCATCTCGGCGGCGGTGTAGAGCGGCTCGAACATCAGTCCGCCGGCTCGACGACGCAGATCGCGGCCGCGAGCTCGCGCGAGTGCGTCATCGAGAGGTCGATTCGCCCCGCCCGCACCCGCTCGGCCCACGCGGCGGTCTTGCCGCTCAGGCGCACGCCCGGCTTGGGCCGGCCGACGATCTCGATCTCCTTCCAGGTGAACAGGACGCCGCAGCCGAGCGCCTTCCCCACCGCCTCCTTGCCCGCGAAGCGGCCGGCGTAGCTCTCGGCCGGTCGCGGCCGCGCGTCGCAGTAGGCGCGCTCCGCCTCGGTGAAGCAGCGCTCCCGGAAGCCCGGCCGCTCGAGCGCGCGCCGGATCCGCTCGATCTCGATCAGGTCGACGCCGACGCGAAGAGCGCCCGGCTCGCTCGGCCCGGGCGTGGCCATCAGAGGTGCTTCTCGAGCCAGTCCGGGAAGTGCGCGAGCGAGCTCAGGACGACGTCGGGCACCGCGTCGGCCTGCTCGAGGGTCTCCGGGCGAAACTTGCCGGTTCGGAGCAGCACGGTGCGCATCCCGAACAGCTGGGCGCCGCGAACGTCGGCCTCGCCGTCGTCGGTGACCATCCACGTCAGCGCGGGCTCGGCGTCGAGCGCGTCGAGGGCCGCGGCGAAGTAGGCCGGCGACGGCTTGCCGAGAATGGTCGCCTCGACGCCCGTCGCGTACTCGAGCCCGGCGACGAACGCGCCGCCGTCGAGCATCGGCCCGCGGCTCGTCTGCCACCACTTGTTCTTGTGGAGGCAGTAGAACTCGGCGCCCGCCTGAATCTCCGCGAAGGCCCGGGCCAGGTTCATGTACGTGAACACGTTGTTCGGTTCGAGCGTCTCGTCGCAGCCGCCGACGAGCACGGCGTCGACGTTCATCCCGACCAGCTCGAGCCCTTCCAGGTCGGGGACGATCGCCGCCATCACGAGCGCGAACACCCGCTTGCCCTCCAGCTCGCGGGCGGCCGAGCGGGGCGTCGTCTGCAGCTCCGCCTCCTCGAGCTCGAAGCCGAGCCCGCGAAGCTCCTGGGCGAGCTGCGCCCGCGGCCGGGTCGAGTTGTTCGTCACGAAGCGCAGCGAGTGGCCGGCGTTTCGTAGCGTCGCCACGGCCTCGACGGCGCCGGGGATCGGCTCGCCCGAGACGTGGAGGACGCCGTCGACGTCGAGCAGGATGCACGCCACGCGGAGAGTCTCCCATGTTTCCTGCGCAAGGTCAGGGCTCCGCACGCATGTGCGGAGCCCTGACCGCGCCAAGACCCCTGAAGGCGCCCGCCTTCGGCGGTCGCGGCCTGCAAACTCGGTATCTGGCTCCCGGCGGACTCGGCAGACTGTCCGCATGTCGATCGACGATCCGATCCGTGTCACTCGCTCGGTCCTGCTCCCGCTCGCGGAGATCGAGCTCCGCGTCTCCCGCTCGGGGGGGCCGGGCGGGCAGCACGCGAACACGGCCGAGACGCGCGTGGAGGCGCGCCTCGACGTGCTGGCCTCCGGCGCGCTGACGGACATCCAGAAGCGGCGGGTCGTCGCGCGCGCCGGGCCCGTCCTGCGCGCGGTGGCGCAGGACGAGCGCAGCCAGGCGCGCAACCGGGAGCTGGCGATCGAGCGTCTCGTCGAGAAGCTGCGCGAGGCGTTGCGAGTGGAGCGCCGCCGCGTGCCCACGACCGCGACGGCGGCCTCGCGGGAGCGCCGGCTCGACACCAAGCGTCGCCGGGCGCGGGCCAAGCGGCTCCGGCGGGCGCCGCGTGCGGACGACTGACGGCCTGGCCGGCGAGCGGCATCCGTAGGATGGCGCCCGTGGACGTGCTCCGCGCAGCCGCGCTGATCCCGTCGCTTCCGCGCGAGCGGAGGCGGCTGCTCGACAACCTCGGCGTGCTCCGGCGCGAGCTCGGCCCCGTGACGCCGGAGCTCTCCGACGCGCTTGCCGACCACATGGGAATCCGCCGCGGAGAGGTGCACGAGGTTGTCTCGTTCTACAGCTTCCTGCAGGTGCCGCTCGAGACCCGGCGGGTCTGCACCGGGCCGGTCTGCGACTGCTTCGGCGGGCGCGAGCTGCTCGCGCGCACGCCCGGCGGGATCGAGGTGCCGTGCCTCGGGCACTGCGAGCTGGCGCCGGTGGCGACGGCCGGCGATCGCATCCTCCCGCGCGGCGAGGAGGCGCCGGTCGAGCACGCGACGAACGACGGCCCCGTCCTCGGGCTCGGGATCGTCGACGAGACGCTCGCGGACTACGAGCGGCGCGGCGGGCTCGCGCTCCTCCGCGAGCCGCCCTCGCGCGAGCGGATCCTCGACGAGCTGCGGGCGTCCGGCCTCGCCGGCTACGGCGGCGCCGGCTTCCCGACCGCGCTCAAGTGGGAGGCCGTCCTGCAGAGCCCCGGCGAGCGCGTGGTCGCCGTCAACGCCGACGAGGGCGAGCCGGGCACCTTCAAGGACCGCTACGTGATGGAGCGGCGCCCGCACCTGCTGCTGGAGGCGACGCTCGTCGCGATGGCGTTCGCCGACGCGCGGCACGGCTACGTGTACATCCGCGAGGAGTACGCCACCGCGCGGGAGCGGCTGGCGCAGGCGATCGCGGAGCTCGACGCTGCGGGCTTCCTCGACGGCCGCACGCTCGAGCTGGTGATCGGCGCCGGCGCCTACATCGCCGGCGAGGAGACCGCGATGCTCGAGTCGATGGAGGGCCGCCGCGCGATGCCGCGGCTGAAGCCGCCGTTCCCGACCGAGGTCGGCTACCTCGCCCGGCCGACGCTGATGAACAACGTCGAGACGCTCGCGCACATCTCGGCCATCCTCACCCAGGGCGGCGCCTGGTGGAGCGCGCTGGGCGCGAACGGCGCGCAGGGCACGCGGCTCTGGTCGGTCTCCGGCGCCGTCGCCCGCCCGGGCTGCTACGAGGCGCCGAACGGGATCGTCCTGCGCGAGCTGATCGACGCTCACGCGGGCGGGCTCGTGGGCGAGCCGGGAGCGATCGTCCCCGGCGGCGCTGCGAGCGGGATCCTGCCGCCCTCCGCGCTCGACCTGCCGCTCACGCGCGACGCGTTGCGCGAGCACGGCGCCGCGGTCGGCTCCGCCGCCGTGCAGGTGTTCCCGGCGACGTATCCGCCGCTGCGCCTGCTGGCCGAGACGATGCGCTTCTTCGCCGAGGAGTCCTGCCAGAAGTGCACGCCCTGCCGGATCGGCAACCGGGCCGTCCACCACCTCGTCGAGCGACTCCAGGAGGGCGAGGCCGCGATGCCGCGGCACCAGCTCGACGAGTGGCTCGTGGCGATGGAGCGGACGTCGATCTGCGGCCTCGGCCAGGCGGCCCCCGTCCCGGTGCGGGCGGCGATGCGGATCTGGCCCGAGCTGTTCGCGCCGCTCGGCGAGCCGAGCCGCGTAGCATGAGACGCCAGGTGTCAACCTCGCGCTCCACGTCCCTCGTCAGCGCCGGCCGCGGCAGCGGCCGCTTCAGGGATTGTCGCGATCCCGAATCTGCTTCCGCAGATTCGGGATCTGCGGGGCAGGCATAGCGCATGGTTGAGTTCACGCTCGACGGCCGGCCTGCGAGCGCGCCCGAGGGCGAGCTGCTCGTCCACGCGGCCGCGCGGCACGGGATCTTCATCCCGACGCTCTGCCACGACGACAAGCTCGTCCCCTACGGCGGCTGCCGTCTGTGCGTGGTCGACGTCGAGGGCGCGCCGCGGCCCATGCCCGCGTGCGCTACACGCGTCGTCCCGGGGATGGTCGTCTCGACGAACGGCTCGAACACGGACTACCGCAGGACGCTGACGGAGATGCTGCTCAGCGAGCACCTGAACGCGTCGCCGGGCGGCCGGCCGAACGAGCTGACCGACCTGGCCGACGAGCTGAACGCGGAGGCGCCGTTCTTCCTCCCCGACGCGAGGCGCAAGCCGTACGAGGACCGCAACCGGCTGATGGGCTACGACCCCGACGCGTGCATCCTCTGCAACCGCTGCGTGCGCTACACGCAGGAGGTGATGCAGTGCTCGGCGCTCTCGCTGGAGGGCCGCGGCGGGCACGCGCGGATCGTCCCCACCTGGGAGCGCTCCTGGCTCGACACCGAGTGCGAGCTCTGCGGCGGCTGCCTCTCGGTCTGCCCCACCGGCGCCATCTACGAGAAGTTCCTCGACGGCGCCGGCGCGGGTCACGAGCAGCAGCTCCGCAAGGTCAAGACGACGTGCACGTTCTGCGGCGTCGGCTGCCAGCTCGACCTCAACGTCGACCCGCACACCGACCGGATCGTCAAGGTCACCTCCGAGCCGCACTACGTCTCGAACGAGGGCAACCTCTGCGTCAAGGGGCGCTTCTCCTTCAACTTCGTCCACCACCCCGACCGCCTGACCGTGCCGCTCGTCCGCGGCGAGGACGGCGAGCTGCACGAGGCCACCTGGGACGAGGCGATCCAGGCCACCGCCGACGGCTTGAAGGGGGTGATCGCCCGCCACGGCCCGCAGGCAGTGGGATTCCTGGCCAGCGCCCGGCTGACGAACGAGGAGAACTACCTGATCCAGAAGCTCGCTCGCACCGGCGTCGGCACCAACAGCGTCCACTCCTGCGAAGCGACCTGACACGCTCCGACCCTTTACGGCCTGGTCAGGTCGTTCGGCAGAGGCGCTTCCACCAACTCGATCCCCGAGATCGAGAACGACCGCTTCCTGCTCGTGATCGGCTCCAACACGACGGAGGCGCACCCGGTGCTGGCGCTGAGGATCAAGAAGGCGGTGCGGAACGGCGCCACCCTGGTCGTCGCCGACCCGCGCAAGATCTGGCTGACGAAGCTCGCGAGCCGGCACCTGCAGCTGCGGCCCGGAACGGACGTCTGGCTGCTGAACGCGATGATGCACGTGATCCTCGAGGAGGGCCTGCAGGACGAGGCGTACATCCGCGAGCTCACCGAGGACTTCGAGGCCGTTCGCGAGGTCGTCGCCCGGTACACACCCGAGGAGGCAGAGCAGGTGACGGGCGTCCCCGCCGAGGACATCCGCTGGACGGCGCGGGCCTACGCGCGCGAGCGGCACGCCGGCATCTTCTACACGCTCGGCATCACCGAGCACGCGTGCGGCGTCGACAACATCTGGTCGCTCGCGAACCTCGTCCTGATGACCGGCCACCTCGGCTACGAGTCGACGGGCCTGAACGCGCTGCGCGGGCAGAACAACGTCCAGGGGCTCAACGACTCCGGCGCCAACCCCGCCTACCTGCCCGGCTACCAGCCCGTCGACGACCCGGAGATCCGGCGCAAGTTCGCGGAGGCCTGGGGGACGGAGGTGCCGACGACGCCCGGCTACCGGCTCGACCAGATGATCTCCGGGCTCCACGACGGCCGCGTGCGCGCGCTCTACCTGATCGGCGAGAACCCGATGCAGACCGAGCCGAACGCGCACCACGTCGAGGAGGGGATGGCCCAGCTCGAGCTCCTCGTCTGCCAGGACCTGTTCCTCAACGACATGTCGAGGAAGTACGCGCACGTCGTCCTGCCGGCCTCGTCGTTCGCGGAGAAGGACGGCACGTTCACGAACACCGAGCGGCGGGTCAACCTCGTCCGCGCGGCGGTCCCGTGCCCCGGCCAGGCGCGTGTCGACCGCGAGATCGTGCTCGACGTCGCCCGGGCGCTCGGCGCCGACTGGCCCGACTACCCCGACGCGTCGGCCGTCTGGGACGAGCTCGCCGACCTCTCGCCGAACTGGTTCGGGATCCGCCACGACCGGCTCCAGGAGACCGGCATCCAGTGGCCCTGCCCGGAGCCGGGCCACCCGGGCACGCTGTTCCTGCACGCGCCGCGGCCCGCGCGGGCGGGTGGCCGCGGCAAGTTCTTCCCGGTCGAGTACCAGCGCCCGATCGAGGAGCCGGACTCCGAGTACCCGCTGGTGCTCTCGACCGGGCGGACGCTCTACCACTACAACTCCGCCGGCATGACCATGCGCGAGGAGGGGATCACCGACAAGCAGGAGGATCCCTTCTTCGAGATCTCGGCCGAGGACGCGTCCGCGCTCGGGCTCGATCACGGCGACCGGGCACGGCTCGTCTCGCGGCGCGGCACGCTCGAGGCCCGGGCGCACATCACCGACCGCGTCTTCCCCGGGCTGGTCTGGATGGCCCTGCACTTCGCCGAGGCGAAGGTCAACTGGCTGACCCACGACGTCGGCGACCCGCTGATCGGGACTCCGGAGTACAAGGTGAGCGCCGTCCGGGTCGAGGCGGTGGGCGGCGCGCTGCGCCCCGCTGCCCGGTGAGCGCCGCGCTCGACACGCTCGCCGCCGAGGCGGTCGAGGGGCACCTGCGCGGCCGCTTCGGGAAGCCGTACGTCTACGAGCCCGAGTGCCGCTCGACGCAGCTCCTGCTCGCCGGCTCGGACCTGCCGGAGGGCGCCGTCGCCGTCACCGACCACCAGACGGACGGCCGCGGCCGCCTCGGCCGGGCCTGGCAGGCGCCCCCGGCGACGGCCGTGCTGCTCTCGACGCTGCTGCGCCCCCCGCCCGAGCGGAACCTGCCCGAGCTGACCCTCGTCGCAGCTCTGGCCGTGGCGGAGACCGTCGAGGCGGCGACGGAGCTCTCCGCGCAGATCAAGTGGCCGAACGACGTCATGCTCAACCGCCGCAAGGTGGCCGGCATCCTGGCCGAGGTCTCCGACGGCAGCGTGGTGCTGGGGATCGGGATGAACGTCAACCAGACACGGGACGAGCTCCCGGCGGACGCGACGACCGAGCCGGGCTCGCTGCGCACCCTCACAGGCAGCACGTTCGACCGGGCCGCGCTGCTGGGCTCGCTGCTGTTCAGGCTCGAGCAGGCCTACGACGCCTGGCGGCACGGCGGGCTCGCGGCGCTGTACGGCGAGATCGGCGCCCGAGACTTCCTCCGCGGACGGCGCCTCGCCGTCGACGGCGTGGCCGCGACCGGGGTGATGATCCGGCCGGACGGGCGGCTCGAGCTCCTGACCGACGCCGGGGAGAGCCGCCTGGTCGAGAGCGGCGAGGTGCAGTTCGAGCGGTAGCCGCGGCGCCGCCGCGGAAGGGAGGTGTGGGTGGAGTTCGGGGTGCTGGGGCCGCTCGAGGTGCGCGCGGGCGGCGCCGTCGTACAGCTCGCCGGGGCGCGACAGCGCGCCCTGCTGACGATCCTGCTGCTCAACGCGAACGAGGTCGTCTCCGTCGACCGGCTCGTCGAGGAGCTGTGGCCCGGGCGCCCTCCGGCCGCGCCCGCCCACACCGTCCAGGTGCACGTCTCGAACGTCCGCAAGGCGCTGGCCGCGGCGGCGCCTGACGCCGCCGACCGGCTCGAGACGCAGCCGCCCGGGTACCGGCTGCGCACGGAGCACGGCGAGCTCGACCTCGACCGCTTCGAGGCGCTCTGCGCGGGCGCGCGGGAGGCCCTCGCCGGCGGCGAGCCGGCGCGGGCGGCCGAGCTGCTGGGCGACGCGCTCGCGCTCTGGCGGGGGCCTGCGCTCGGCGACGTCGCCTACGAGTCGTTCGCGCAGCCGGCGATCGGGCGGCTCGAGGAGCTGCGGCTGACGGCCCACGAGGAGCGAATCGACGCGGACCTCGCGTGCGGCCGCCACGCCGAGCTCGTGCCCGAGCTGCAGGCCTTCGTCGCCGACCACCCGCTGCGGGAGCGCCCGCGGGGACAGCTGATGCTCGCCCTCTACCGCTCCGGGCGGCAGGCGGACGCGCTGGAGGCGTTCCAGGACGCCCGGCGCGAGCTCGTCGACCAGCTCGGGATCGACCCGAGCCCCGCGCTGCAGCGACTCGAACGGGCGATTCTCCGGCACGAGCCCGAGCTCGAGCTCGCCCCGCAGGCGGCGCCGGTGGCGATCGCGGCCGAGCCGCGCCGGGCGATCCTGCTCGCGTTCGAGGACGCCGGCAGGGTCGGGCCCCTCTCCTCGCTCGTCGAGCCGCTCGCCGGCTCCGACCACCGCTGTGACCTGATCCTCGCGCGCCTGGTCGCGGCCGGCGCCGAGCTCGCCGCCTGGTCGGAGCTCCTCAACGGACACCGCACCCTGCTCGCTGGATCCGGCGTCGACGCCCGGACGGCCGTCTTCACGTCAACCGACCCGGGCGGCGACCTCGTCCGGCTGGCGGCCGAGCAGGAGGTCGACCTGATCGTGCTCGACGCTCGGGCCGCGCTCGTGGACGCGCCGTCGCTCGCGGGCGCCGCCAAGCTCGTGCTCGCCGATGCCGCCTGCGACGTGGCGCTCGCCTTCACCCGCGACGGCGGGCCCGCCTCCGGGCCGGTGGTCGTCCCCTTCGGCGGCTCCGAGCACGACTGGGCGGCGCTCGAGCTGGGGGCCTGGCTCGCGGGTGCCCACGGGGCGCCGCTGCGGCTGCTCGGCACCGAGAGCGACGACAGCGAGGGGCGCCGCGACGCCAGCCGCCTGCTCGCGCACGCGGCGCTCGCCGTCCAGCAGCTCGCCGGCGTTCCGACCGAGCCGCTGCTGGCGGAGCGCGGCGCCGAGGGCATCGTCGCGGCCGCCGCCGAGGCCGGCGTGCTCGTCGCCGGGCTGTCGGACTCGTGGCGCCGCGACGGCGTCGGCGGCGTCCGCGCCGAGGCGGCCCAGCGGGCGCGGCCGCCTGCCCTGCTCGTGCGCCGGGGGCCGCGCCCGGGCGGCCTCGCGCCGCGCGAGAACCTGACGCGCTACACCTGGTCGCTCGCGCTCCCCGACCCCGGCGGCTGAGCGGCCGCGCGCCAGACTCCGAGCGCATAGCCGCGGGCGGTGGGCGGCCGAGCCTCTGGGTCCTTCGCGAGCGCCGCGAGCACGGCCGGGCCGACGTCGCGCGGAACGTCCGAGCGGCCGGCGCACGGATCGGGAGGCTCCTCGCCGAGGTGGCCGGTGACGACCTGGAACGGGCTGGCGCCCGTGAACGGCGGCCGGCCCGCCAGGCAGGCGAAGGCGACGCACCCGAGCGAGTAGATGTCGCTCGCCGGGGACGCCGGAGCTCCCTGGATCACCTCCGGCGCAAGGTAGTCGACCGTTCCGAGCAGCTGGCCGGGACGCGTCAGCACCGTGTACGCGCGACCCTTCGCGAGCCCGAAGTCCGTCAGGACGGCGGCGCCCGTCGCGTCGAGGACGACGTTGGCGGGCTTCACGTCGCGGTGCACGAGCCGGAAGTCGTGCAGCGCGTCGAGCGCCGCGCCGAGGTCGCCGAGCAGCCGCAGCACGTCGTCCAGCGGCAGGCGTCCCTCCGCCTCGAGCCGTTCTGCCAGCGTGCGCCCCGGCACGTACCCGATCACCAGCGCGTAGCGCCCGTCGATCTCCGCGGCTTCGAGCACACGCGCGAGGTTCGGGTGCTCCACCTCGGCCGCGACCCGCGCTTCGCGCAGGAACCGCGCTCGGTACTCGTCGCTCGCGGCGAGCCGTTGCCGGAGCACCTTCAAGGCGACCGTGCCGCCGTCGTCCCGGTGGACGGCGCGGTAGACGACGCCCATCGCGCCCTCGCCGAGCACCTCCTCGATCAGGTACGGGCCCAGCGAGCCGCCCGGGCCGAGCTCGCCGGCGGCGGCGGGGGGGCGCGCTTCCACAGGTGCCTCTCTAGCAGACGAGCGGGCCGGTCGGGCTCAGGCGGCGAGGCGCTCCGGCTGGGAGCGGCGCCTGAGGTGCTCGCTGGCCCACCAGTCCGGCGGCCCCTGCTCGGGCTCCCACGTGGGGCCGGCGTCCTCGCCGCGGAACGTCTCGACCGCGTCGAGGTAGCGATGGATCTCGGCCGTCAGATTCGGAAGCTCGCGGATGAGTGTCTCCTGGGTCATCGTCGGTTCCTCCGTTCCCGATTCGCCGTTTCGCACAGGATCGGTTCGACCGCTCTCGGGGCGCTCAAGGCCGGGTCAAGGCTGGTGCGACCCCGCTGCGGTCCGCATGATTGGCCCGGTGAGCTCTGCGGAGAGGATCGGGTCGGTGGTCGCCGGCTGCCGGATCGAGGCGTTCCTGGGCCGCGGCGGCATGAGCGACGTGTATCTCGCCGAGCACGAGCGGCTCGGGCGCAAGGTGGCGCTGAAGCTGCTCCTGCCGGCGCTGAGCGCGGAGCCCGAGTTCCGGATCCGTTTCGAGAGCGAGTCGCGGAGCGCCGCCGAGATCGACCATCGGAACATCGTCCCGATCTACGACGCCGGCGAGGCCGACGGCGTCCTCTACATGGCGATGCGCTACGTCGACGGCGGCGACCTCCGCGGCCAGATCGCCCGCGGCCCACTCGGCGTCGGGCGCACGCTCTTCGTCCTGGAGCAGGCCGCCGCCGGCCTCGACGCGGCCCACCGGCACGGGATCGTGCACCGGGACGTCAAACCGGCGAACATCCTGATCGAGAGCCGGTCCGAGCGGGTGTTCGTCACCGACTTCGGGGTCGCGAGGCATGTGGCGACACCCGGGGTGACCCGCGCCGGCTTCTTCGTCGGCACGGTCGACTACGCCGCGCCCGAGCAGATCGAGGGGCGGTCGGTCGACGCGCGCACCGACGTCTACGCGCTCGGCTGCGTCCTCTACGAGGCGCTGTCCGGTCGCGCCCCGTTCGGCGGCGACGGCGAGGTCGCCGTTCTCCACGCGCACCTGGCCGAGCCGCCGCCGACCCTGACGGCCGTGCGCCCGGACCTGCCAAAGGGCTTCGACGACGTCGTCGCTGCCGCGATGGCCAAGTCCCGCGGCGAGCGGTTTCCGTCCTGTCGCGAGCTCGTCCGGGCGGCGCGCGCGGCCGCGCTCTTGCAGCCGACGTAGCTCGGCGGCGGCCACTTCACCACAGCCCCTCTGTCCTCCGCGGCCACGTCTGCTCGGGACGTGTCCGGGGCCTGACCCCGGACACGTCCCAAACAGACACGGCCGATCAGTGTCGAAAGTGTGACAATCGATCCACAGCCAGCCGCGCGAGCTCGGCCGGCGTATCGACGTCCGCGACGAGCAGCGGGTCGACCTCGAGCACCCGCCGGTTGATGCCGCGGAGCGAGAGCTCACCGCGCGCGATCCGCTCCCGGAGCGCCGCCAGCGACTCCCCGCGTGAGTAGGCGCCGGGCAGCGGGCCCGTCTGCGGAACGGCCACCGCCTCCCCGAGCGCCCGCACGAGCTGCGGCGTCACGAGCGGACAATCGACCGGGAGCACGACGCAGACGTCATGTGCGGCGGCGCTCAGGCCGGCGGCGACCCCCAGCACTGGCGCGCGACCCGCCCCGCCGCCGTCGTCGAGGAGCGGAAACGGCAGCGACAGGCCGTCCGCCTGCTTCCCGACCACCAGCACCTCGTCGCACGCCTGCGAGAGCGTGGAGAACGCACGCTCGGCGAGCGTCTCCCCGTCGAGGCGGGCGAGCGCCTTCGGCGAGCCGAACCGCTCCGACGCGCCCCCGACGAGGAGCACGCCCGTCAGGAGACGAGGCGCCACGCCTCGCTGTACACGTTCAGCCGGCCTTCCCGCACGAAGCCGCACAGCGTGATCCCCCGGTCGGCGGCGAGGTCGACGGCGAGCGACGACGGCGCGCCGACCGCCACGAGCACCGGGCAGCCGGCAACGGCGGCCTTCTGCACGAGCTCGAACGAGAGCCGCCCGCTCACGCACAGCAACCGGTCGGCGAGCGGCAGCGAGCCGTCGAGGAACGCGCGGCCGACGACCTTGTCCATCGCGTTGTGCCGGCCGACGTCCTCCCGCAGCGACAGCAGCTCCCCGTCCGCGCCGAAGAGCCCCGTCGCGTGCAGCCCGCCCGTGGCCTCGAACGCGTGCTGGGCGCCGCGCAGCCGCTCGGGCAGGGAGGCGGCGAGCTCGGCGGAGACGGTCGTCCGGCCGTCCACACGCGGCGCCTCGACCGCGACCGCCTCCAGCGCCCCCTTGCCGCAGACGCCGCAGGACGACGAGGTGAAGAAGCTCCGTCGCAGCCGCTCGGGATCGAAGCCGGGCGCGTCGACGTCGACCGTGTTGGCGGCGAGATCGTCCGGCAGGCGGGCGCCGACCGGCCGCAGCCCTTCGGTGATGCAGAAGCCGAGCGCGAGCTCCTCGTCGTGCCCGGGCGTCCGCATGGTCACGGCCACCGGCTCGCCGTTGACCCGGATCTCGAGCGGCTCCTCGACCGCCACCCGGTCGACGGTCTCCTCGCCGCCCGGCAGCCGCCGGACGGGGAGCGCGGTCGTTGTGTAGGCGGGCGGGCCGTTCGCGGGCATCGGGCCGGGCGGCAACGGCGTCTACGCCGGGACGGCCGCCCGGTCGAGCGCCTCCATGAACGCCCGCGACCACTCGGCGAGGTCGCCCCAGCCGCGGCACGAGATCATGTTGCCGTCGACGACGTCCGGCCCGTCCACGTAGGTGCCGCCCGCGGCCTCGATGTCCGGCGCCAGCGGTGGGAACCCCGAGCTCCTGCGGCCGCGGAGCAGGCCGAGCGCGGCGGGCACCTGCGGCCCGTGGCAGAGCGTCCCCACCGGCTTCTCGTCGGCGAAGAAGGACTCGACGATGCGGCGCACGTCCGGGTCGACCCGGATGAACTCGGGCGCACGCCCGCCCGGGATCACGCAGGCGGCGTAGTCCGCCGGGTCGACCTCGGAGAAGGTGACGTCGACCGGGCAGGTCCGCCCAGGCCGCTCGACGTACGTGTCCCAGTCGGGCTCGAAGTCGTGGACGACGAGCTTGATCGGCCGGGTCGTCGGGGCGGCGACGTGCGGCTCGTGGCCCGCTTCGACGAGCCGGTACTTCACGAACATCAGCTCCAGGTCCTCGGCGGCGTCCCCGGCGAGGATCAGCACCCGCGCCATCGGCTCCTCCTTGCGTCGGTGGTGGAGCCATCGTACGCCGCCCGGCTCGGGCGGCTGCGCAGCCGCAGCGCCGCTAGTGCGGCGTCTCGTAATGATTCACCGTTTTCTCGATCGCCAACGACTCTGTCCACGCGCCGCACTAGCGGGCCGGACAGGTCCGGCCCCTACGGGTTTCCGGTGCACGGTTTGGAGAGGGCGCACTAGAGGAGGATCCGGAGCGCCGTCTCGGGCGAGCAGCCGGCGAGGACGAGCGCGACCGCGTCGTGCAGGTCGATCGCCGGGTCGAGCCCGAGCACGAGCGCCGTCTCGCCGTCGTAGCCGGCGTCGAGCAGCTGCTCGACGCGCCAGCGCACGATCTCGTCGAGCTCGCTGACGGGGCGTGGGTCGCCTTCGATCTGCGTCATCGCGCCCGCACCGCCATCCGCAACGACCCCTGCGCGCGGTTCTGCTCCTCGACGTAGCGCGCCGTCGCGTACTCCGCCGCCTCCGTGCGCCCGAGCCCGAGCGTCTCGCGCGCGAAGCGATACCAGTCGATCCAGGTCGTCAAGCGCCGCGTGGTCATGCCGTCCCTTCCTGGAGGTCGCCGCCTCCGTGGTGGCCGTGTCGAAGAGGTGTAGCCGTCACTTGTGAGCAGCCCGTGGGGGGCCGTTGCCGCGGCGGGAACGGTCGATTAAGGAGCCGTTAGCGCGCGGGCGTCGGCACGGCGAACGGCGGCGGCTGGTACGCACCGGCGCAGCTCACATCGAGCCCTGCGACGGATGCCTGATCGACGAAGCGTCGTGCGAGCTCGCGGACGCAGCCGAGCTGAATCGTCCCGTGGCCGCCCGCTGGCACGACCACCGTGCGGCCGTTCGGCAGCCCGCGCGCGACGCCCGTCACGTTCTCGAGCGGGTCCTGCGGGTCGGCGCCGCCGACCAGGACGAGCGCCGGCGTGTCGGAACGGACGGCGGCGGACGCCCACTCCGGCTGAGCCGTCTTCGGGAACGCCGCGCACACCATCGCCGCGTGCCGGGAGTCGAGCGCCGTTCGCTCGGCCAGGTACGTGCCACGGCTCGCCGCCGCGGTGCGGACCGGGTCCCAGCGCGCCCACGGCTCGTTGCAGACGATCGACCAGAACATCACGCGACGCGTCGTCCCGGCCTCGTCTCCCTGCTGGTCGATCGTGATCGCCAGCGGCGCCCAGTTGCCGGTCCGCGCCTCGTGCGCGATCCACGGGATTCGCGCCGCCCCGAACGGCGTGCGCGAGAGCGACTGGATCGCGCCCGCCGCGGCGGCCGCGTCGACGACGGTGCCCTGGAGCCGCACGGGTGCGCGCCGCAGCCGGGCGATCGCCTCGAACAGCTCTGCCCGGGCCCGCGGATAGGCGCGCGAGCAGCGGGGCGAGCCGGCGCAGCGGGCGAGAATCGAGCGCACCGCGCGATCCCCGTTCCGCCCCCAGAGCTCGAAGAGCGGGACGTCCAGCCCGGTGGCGCCGTCGAGGATGACCGTCCGGACGAGCTCGGGATGCTGGGCAAGGAAGTACTGGGCGGCGGTGCCGCCGTAGGAGCCGCCGTAGAGGTTGAGCTCGGAGTACCCGAGCGCGCGCACGACGTCCGCGAGGTCGTCCATCGCGGCGGCGGTGCCGTACTGTCGCGGGTCGGCGTCGAACCGCTCGAGACAGCTCCGCACGTACGCGCGCACCGCCGTCGCGACCGGTCGCAGCCCGCGCGCGGGCGGCGGGCAGACCAGTGGGCTCGAGCCGCCCGTCCCCCGCTGGTCGACGAGCACGATGTCGCGGCTCTCGTTGAGCGACCGGAAGACCGCGGCGACCCAGGCGGCGTCGGCGACCGCGGAGCCGCCCGGGCCGCCCGCGACGTACACGACCGGATCGGCGCGCGAGCCGCCGTCGCGCGCGGGGAGAACGGCGACGCGGAGCGCGAGCGAGCGCCCGTCGGCAGCCGCGCGGTCCTCGGGAACGCCGAACGTGCCGCAGAGCGCGTCGACGCCTCCCGCCAGGGCGCAGGGAGCGAGCGGGAACACGGCCTGCGAGCCGGCGCTCGCGGGCACGAATGCCACGAGGGCGGCGAGCGCGACGGCGAGCCTGATCACACCGCAAGCGTGGCCGCTCGCCGGCGCCGTCGCATCGGTAGCCGACCGCAGGCCGCGCGACAGAGCCACGGCGGCGCCGCGCCGTGACGCCGTCAGCAGCAGCCGGCGCTCGCGACCGGCTGGATCACCGGCAGCCCCTTCAGCTCCGGAGCCCTCGTCTTCACCGCCTTGACGATCGCGCCGTGCATCCCGTTCGCGACCTCGTGCGTGAGCTCGACGCTGACCTGCTCGAACCCCGCCGCCTCGAGACCCGCCTCGTACTCGCCCTTCGAGAGAGCGCCGGCGATGCAACCGACGTAGTTGCCGCGCTCGGCCCGATCCGCCGCCGAGAGCCGATCCTCGGCGACGACGTCGCTGACGCCGACGCGACCGCCCGGCTTCAGGACGCGCGCAATCTCGGTGAGCACCGCCGCCTTGTCCACGGACAGGTTGATCACGCAGTTCGAGATCACCACGTCCACCGAATCCGCAGGCAACGGGATCGCCTCGATCACGCCCTTCAGGAAGATCGCGTTGCGCGTGCCCGCCTCGGCGGCGTTCCGGCGCGCCAGCGCGAGCATCTCGTCGGTCATGTCGAGCCCGTAGGCGAGGCCGGTCGCGCCGACGCGCTTCGCCGACAGGATCACGTCGATGCCGCCGCCGGAACCGAGATCGAGGACGGTCTCGCCCTCGTTCAGATCGGCGACCGCGACCGGATTGCCGCAGCCGAGCGACGCGAGCGCCGCCGTCGCGGGAACCTCGCCGCGCTGCTCGGCGTCGTAGAGCGCCTCGCCGAACCTCGGCTCGGCATCGCCCTCGCAACAGGAGCCGCTGCCACAACCGCAGCCGGCGGCGCCCTCCGCGACGGAACGCGCCGACTCGGCGTAGCGGCGCCGCACTTCCTCACGCAGCTCGTCTGCGCTCGACGTCGTGCTCATCAGCAGCACACCTCCTTCAGGTCGGCGACGGCGGCCAGCTTCTCGACCGCCTCGCGCTGCAACGAGAGATAGGCCCACTTGCCGCGCTGCTCGCGCTCGACGAGACCCGCCTCCACGAGCTTCTTCGCGTGATGCGAGACGGTCGGCTGGGCGAGCCCGAGCGGCTCGATCAGCTCGCACATGCAGACCGGCTCGCCTGCGGTCGCGAGCAGGTTGACGAGCCGCACCCGCGCCGGATCCCCGAGTGCCCTGAACAGCTCCGCCGTCGCCTTCGCCTCCTGCTCCGACAGGGCCGGCGCCGCCAACGGCGCGCAACAGGTCACCGGCTCCAGCCGCTCCCCTGTCGTATTCACGTTCCTCAATATATCGAAGAACGTAGATACGTCGAGACGCGGGTCGCGAGCTCGGCTCGCGGGAACGAGCCCGGGGAGCTACTCGACCGTGACCGTCTTGGCCAGGTTGCGCGGCTGGTCGACGTTGAGGCCGCGCAGGCGCGCGATCCGGTAGGCGAGCAGCTGCAGCGGCACCGCCGCGAGCACGGCCTGCAGGAAGTTCGGGGTGCGCGGGACGTAGATCACGTCGTCGGCGTGATGCTGGATGTCCTCGTTCCCGTCGGTGGCGATCGCGATCACGTGGGCGCCGCGGGCGCGCACCTCCTGGATGTTCGAGACGATCTTGTCGTAGACGTGGATGTTCGTCGCCACGACGACGACCGGCGTGTCCTCGTCGAGCAGCGCGATCGGGCCGTGCTTCATCTCGCCCGCCGAGTACGCCTCGGTCGGGATGTACGAGATCTCCTTCAGCTTCAGCGCGCCCTCGAGCGCGACCGGCAGGCCGATGTTCCGGCCGAGATAGAGGAAGAACGGCTTGTCGAAGTACCGCTGCGCGATCTCCTCGATCGGATGGTGCCCGCGCAGGAACCGCTCGATCTTGGCCGGCAGGGTGTAGACCTGGTCGAGGATGAAGCGCAGCTCGTCCGGCGGCAGGGTCCCGCGCACCTGGGCCAGCTTGAGCGCAAGCAGCAGGAACAGCGACACCTGCGAGGTGAACGTCTTCGAGGCGGCCACGCCCATCTCGAGGCCGGCGCGCGTGTAGAGGACGGAGTCGACCTCGCGCGTGATCTGCGCCCCCATCATGTTCGTCACCGCGAGGGTGTGTGCACCCATCTCCTTCGCGAGCCGCATCGCCGCGATCGTGTCCGCCGTCTCGCCGGACTGCGAGATGCCGATCACGAGCGTGTCCGGGTCGAGCACCGGGTTGCGGTAGCGCCACTCGCTCGCGATGTCGTGCTCGACCGGGATCCGCGCCCACTCCTCGATCGCGTAGCGCGCCACGACGCCCGCGTGGTACGCCGTGCCGCACGCGAGGATCACGATCCGTCGCAGCTGCCGGAGCCCCTCGTCCGTCATGCCGATCCCCTCGAGCTCCAGGCGGCCGTGGCGGACGCGGTCGCCGATCGTCTCGGCGACGGCGTCGGGCTGCTCGTAGATCTCCTTCAGCATGAAGGTCTCGAAGCCGGCCTTCTCGGCGCCCTCGTCGTCCCAGTCGAGAACGTGAACCTCGCGCTCGACGGGAGTGCCGTCCGCGCGCGAGAACGCGATCCCCTCGGGCGTGATCGCGACGATGTCGCCGTCCTCGGGGAACTGGACGGTGCGGGTCTCGCGGAGGAACGCGGCGGCGTTGGACGCGAGGAACGTCTCGCCGTCCCCGAGCCCGACGACGAGCGGGCACTGGAGCCGCGCGCCGACCAGCAGGCCCGGATGGTCGCGGTGGATCACGACGAAGGCGAAGTGGCCCTCGAGCTCCGCGAACGTGCGCTGGACCGCCTCGAGGAGGTCGCCCTCGTAGTGCTCCTCGATCAGGTGCGTGACCGTCTCGGCGTCGGTCTCCGAGCTGAACTCGTGGCCCGCGGCGAGCAGCCGCTGCTTGAGCTCCCGGTAGTTCTCGACGATGCCGTTGAGGACGATCGAGATCGTCTCGGGCCGCTCGGCGGCCAGCGGATGCGCGTTCTGGAGCGTCACCCCGCCGTGGGTCGCCCAGCGCGTGTGGCCGAGGCCCGTGGTGGCCACGGACGGCGCCTTGGCGGCCGCCTCCATCAGGTTCTCGAGGTTCCCGACCGCGCGGGTGTAGTCGAGCCCGTCAGGCTCGAGCAGCGCGATTCCGGCCGAGTCGTAGCCGCGGTACTCGAGGCGCTTGAGCCCGTTCAGAAGCAGCGGCTTGCACTCTCTGGAGCCGACGAAACCGATGATTCCGCACACGTCTCCCGCCTCCCCTCCCTCGTGCCCGGCGCACGCGAGGGCTTTGTCAGATTGAACGCACGTAGACCCTGATGTCTACGGGGGATTCTCCCGAACGAGACGAGCGATGCTAGCACAGAGCTGTTCGGCTTCCTGGGCGGTTTCGGCCTCCGCGAGCACGCGGACGACCGGCTCCGTGCCCGACGGGCGCACGAGCACGCGGCCCCTGCCGTTCAGCTCGTCGTTGAGCCGGGCCGCGACCGCGGCGGCGTGCTCGGGCACCTCGCGCTTCACGACCCGGACGTTTGCCGTGGCCTGGGCGAATCGCGGCATGACCGCGACGGCGTCGGCGAGCGGACGGCCCTCGAGGCACGCGCAGAGGAGCAGCGCCGCCGCGAGCCCGTCGCCGGTGACGTGGCCGTCCAGGTAGACGACGTGGCCGGACTGCTCGCCGCCGAGCACGCCGCCCTCGCGGCGGAGCGCCTCGAGCACGTAGCGGTCGCCGACGTCCGTCGTGACCACGCGGATCCCGCGCTCCTCCATCAGCCGGTGGAAGCCGAGATTCGTCATCGAGGTCACCACGACGAGCTCGACGCCCAGCTGCAGCGCCAGCACGGCGAGGATCTGGTCGCCGTCGACGGGTGTGCCGCCGGCGTCGACGGCCAGCATGCGGTCGCCGTCCCCGTCGAACGCGATCCCGAGGTCGTAGCCGCCCGTCCCGACGACGTCTCGCAGGAGCGACAGGTCGGTGGCGCCGCAGCCGACGTTGATGTTCGTCCCGTCCGGGTCGTTCGCGAGCGCCGTCACCTCGGCGCCGAGCTGCTCGAAGGCCGGCGGGGCGATCCCCGCGTAGGCGCCGTTCGCGCAGTCGACGGCGATCCTGAGGCCGCTCAGGTCGGAGCCGAAGTGCTCCAGCACGTGGTCGAGGTAGCTCGTGACCGCGTCGCCCGCGGGCTCGACGGCGCCCCCACCCGGGCCGGGGGCGCCGATCAGCGCCTCGATCTCCTCCTCCTCGGCGTCGCTCAGCTTGTGCCCCTCGCGGTCGAACAGCTTGACGCCGTTGTACTCCGGCGGGTTGTGCGAGGCCGAGACGACGGCGCCGAGATCCTGCGCGAGCAGGGCGACCGCGGGCGTCGGCAGCACGCCGCCGAGCACGGCGACGCCGCCCGCCTCGACGATGCCCCGGGCGAGCGCCGCCTCGAGCGCCGGCCCGCTGGCGCGCGTGTCGCGGCCGACGAAGACCCGTCCCCGCCGCGCCCACAGCGTCGACGCGCGGCCGATGCTCTCGACGAGGGTCTCGGTCAGGTCCGCGCCGACGACGCCGCGAACGCCGTCAGTTCCGAAGTACCGCCTGGCCATGCGGCTCTCGCGCTTCGCGGAGCGACGCGCGCGCTAGCTGTTCTTGGGGGCGAGAACTCGTGACGTTGTGACGAGTTTGTCGTGACGTGTCCGGTGCGTGGACGGAGGGATGCGGCGTGGGCCGTGACGCGAGCGAGAGCCCTGTGGAGAGGCGGTTGCGGCCGGAGGCCGGCTTTGCCGGCCGGGAGGCCAGCTGCGAGCCGTCCTCCGCGCTGCGGTGAAGGAGGGGGCCCGAGGGGGAACCATGTGGTTCCCCCTCGCTAAAGCTCTTGCGGCTCGATCCCCAGCGAGGCGAGCACCTGCTGGGCCGCCTCCTGCTCGGCCGCCTTCTTGGTCGACCCGGCGCCGACGCCCACCTGCTCCCCGTCGACGAGCGCGGCGCAGACGAAGCGGCGGTCGTGCGGCGGGCCGTCGACGTCGAGCACGACGTAGGCGACCTGCTTGCCGCTGCGCGCAAGCGCCTCCTGCAGCTCGGTCTTGTTGTCGACGTGGCTCGTGCGGGCGTACTCGATCCGCTCGAGGAACGCGTCGACGATCGCGGGCTCGACCTGCTCGAAGCCGTGCTCGAGGTAGATCGCCGCGATCGCCGCCTCGAGCAGCGCGGCCAGCACGTTCCGGCTGCGCGAGATCCTCTGCAGCTCACCGTCGGGGATGTCCTGCGCCCGCTCGAGCAGCCGCGCGCCGAGATCGAGGTCCTTCGCGACGCCGGCGCAGCTCGTCCGGGAGACGACGTGCGCCCGGATCTTCGCCAGCCGGCCCTCCGATGCCTCCGGGAAGCGGTCGTAGAGGGCCCGGGCGATCGCGAGCTCGAGCACGCTGTCGCCGAGGAACTCGAGGCGCTCGTACGAGGAGGCGCGGTCGGGCGCCCACGACGTGTGCGTGAAGACCTGGTCGCGACTGGCCGCGGGCAGCGCGTCGATCAGCCGCGCCAGGCTGTTCGGGCGCGGGCTGGCTCGACTACTGGTGTGCGACGACGTAGTCGACGGCCTGGCCGACGGTGGTGATCTTCTGGGCGTCGTCGTCCGAGATCTTGATCCCGAACTGATCCTCGAGCTCCATGATCAGCTCCACGAGATCGAGTGAGTCCGCG
>DATBMD010000016.1:0-2026 GCA_036555085.1 Gaiellaceae bacterium | reverse complement strand
GGGGCCATCGGACACGGCCCCGCGCCCCGCGCGATCGAGCGCATCGCGGAGCGCTTCGCCCGCTCCCGTTGATGCCTCGGGAGGCCGCGCGGCGGCCGGCTATCGGCCGGTCAGGGAGAAGTCGAGCAATTCGATCGGGTGAACGACGCGCGCCGGAACGCCGAGCATGCCGAGCCCCGCCCGGATCTGCATCGTGCAGCCGGGGTTCGCGCTCGCGACGGTGACCGCGCCGGTCCGGGCGATCGCCTCGGCCTTCTGCCGCTGCAGGCGCCCGGCGAGCTCGGGCTCGGTGACGTTGTAGAGCCCCGCCGCGCCGCAGCAGCGATCGCCGTCTGGGACGTCGTCGACCTCGAGGCCCGGGATCGCCCGCAGCAACGCCCTCGGTTGCTCGCGGATGCCCTGCGCGCGCAGCGCGTGGCAGGCGTCGTGGTAGGCGACGCGGTCGAGGCCGACGCCGGCGAGCGTCGCCCCGCCGAGGCCCTCCTCGTGCAGGAACGCCATGACGTCGCGCACGGGGAGCCCGGCGCCGTCGGCGAGCTCGCCGTACGTGCGCATGTGCGCCCCGCATCCGGCCGCGTTCACGACGACGTGGTCCGCGCCGGCGAACGCCCGGGCGTTCCGGCGTGCCAGGCGCCGGGCGGTCTCGAGCCGCCCGTTGTGGGCCTGCAGCGCCCCGCAGCAGCGCTGGCCCTTCGGCACGACGACGCGCCATCCGGTGCGGGCGAGCACGCGGATCGTCGCCAGGTTCACCTCGTGGAACCAGCGATCCTGCACGCATCCCGACAGCAGGGCCACCGTGCCGCGGACCTCGACGTCGGCCGCAGGCGGGGTCACCCTCGGGAGCCGCCCGAACGCCGAGGAGGTTCGGGGGACCATGGCGCGCACGCGCCTCGGCATGAACGGGCGGGCGAGCGGCTGCAGCGCCGCGGCCGCCCGGATCAGCCACGGGCGGGGAAGCACGACGTCGAGCCCGACCCATCGCAGGAAGCGCGCTCCGCGGCTGCGCCTCGGCTCGATCTCGGTGCGGGCGTGCTCCATCATGCGGCCGAAGGGCACGTGCGACGGGCAGACGTCCTCGCACGCCCGGCAGACGAGGCACCGATCCATGTACGTCGCGAACGTGTCGTCGACCGGAGCGATGCCGTCGGCGACCGCGCGCATGGCGGCGATGCGTCCGCGAGGCGAGGCCGTCTCGTCGCCGGTCAGGCGGAACGTCGGGCAGTGCGGCAGGCACAGCCCGCAGGCGACGCACGCATCGAGGTCGGCGTCGGCCGGGTGATCGGGGCCGGCCCAGTTGGCGCTGACGACGCCTTCCCGGCCGACGAACCGCACGCCGTCCGGCATCTCGGTGCCGAGGGGGTCCGGGGTCGTCGTCTCGTCGGTCACGGAGCCATGTTCACACGAGGCGGAGCGGTTTGACCGACTTCCGCCCGCTGCCTACGGTGCGGCCATGACGCCCGGGGAGCCGCAGGAGCGCCGGTTCGGACGCCTCACGGACCGGGCCGAGGAAGGGCTTCCGACCTACGCGTCCTACCTGCGGATCCCCGAGCTGCTCTCGCTCCAGCAGCTCCGTTCGGAGCCGCCGGTGCACGACGAGCTGCTGTTCATCGTCGTGCACCAGACGTACGAGCTGTGGTTCAAGCAGCTCCTGTTCGAGCTCGGCGCGGCTCGGGACGCGATGGTCGCCGACCTCGTCGGCCGCGCCCGGCACCTGCTCGAGCGCGTACACGCGATCGAGCGCGTGCTGATCGAGCACATCGAGGTGCTGCAGACGATGACCCCGCAGGACTTCCTGGAGTTCCGCGCGGTGCTCACGCCGGCGAGCGGCTTCCAGTCGGCGCAGTTCCGGGAGCTGGAGTTCGTGAGCGGCCTCGCCGACGAGCGGTTCCTCGACGACCTGGCCGCCGACCCGAGCGAACGGGACCGGCTCGCGCGCCGTCTGGGCGAGCCGACGCTGTGGGACGGCTTCGTCGCGTTGATGGAGATCCACGGGTTCCCGATGCCCGACGACGATGCCGAGGCGCGG
>DATBMD010000193.1:0-4485 GCA_036555085.1 Gaiellaceae bacterium | reverse complement strand
CAGGTCCTCGGTCAGGTGGTAGCCCTCCTCGGGCGTCTGCTCCGGCTCGACGCGGTGGTTGTCGCTCGTCAGCTCGGGGTAGTACTGGTGCGTGTCGCCGCCCATGAAGCCGTAGTAGCGGTCGAAGCCACGACCGAGCGGCCAGCGATCGTAGGGGCCGGCGGCGGTGACCTGATCCGACGGCGTCAGGTGCCACTTCCCGACCGCGTACGTGTTGTAGCCCTCGGTTCGCAGGATCTCCGAGAGGAAGCCGTTCTCGAACGGGATGTAGCCGTCGTAGCCGGGGAAGCCCGTCGAGATCTCGGTGATCCCGGCCATGTGGTTCGAGTGGTGGTTGCGGCCGGTGAGGATGCACGAGCGCGTCGGCGAGCAGAGCGCGGTCGTGTGCATGTTCGAGTAGCGGAGGCCGCCCTCGGCGAGCCGGTCGATGTTCGGCGTCGAGATCGGGCTGCCGTAGCAGCCGAGCTGCCCGAAGCCGGTGTCGTCGAGGACGATGAAGAGGACGTTGGGCGAGCCCTCGCGCGCGCGGAGCGGCTGCGGCCAGGCCGGCGAGGACACGTCGAACGTCCGCCCGATCACGCCCGGGAACGCCGCCCCGGGCGCGTACTCGACCAGCTCGGGCGCCGCGCCCGCCTTCCCGTCCTGGGGCTGCTTCACTGCCCGTTTCCGCGCCATTTCGGCCTCCTCGAGATCGGTTGGCCCGGAGTATGCCGAGAGCGGCTCGACCTACCGGTCGCGTAGGGGCCGGACCTGTCCGGCCCGCCGGCTAGGAGAGCCCGGTGATCGCGTCGCCGAACAGCTTGACGCCGATGACCAGGCACAGCACCGCCATCACGGCGGTGTTGTTGCGGGCCATCCACTCCTTCAGCTCCTCGAGGATCGCCGGCGCCCGGTCGCCCATCACGAAGTAGACGACGAGCGGCGCCGCGACGCCGATCGTCGCGATCAGCGTGAACACGATCCAGGCGACGGTCTGGTCGCCGGCGGAGACGCCGGTCTGCGCGACTGCAGCGGCGCCGCCGACGATCAGGAGCAGGTTCTTCGGGTTGATCGTCCCCAGCAGGATCGCGAGACCGCCCGCCTTCACGGGCGTGATCCCGTCGAGCGCGCTCATCCATTTCGGCATCGGCGCCTCGGCGCCGGGCGCGGGCCGCGCCTTCCACTCCTTGACGGCGACCAGCAGCAGCAGGACGCCGAGCGCGAGCTTCAGCCAGCTGACCCAGTCCGCCGGCGCCCCCTCCTCGCTGGCATCGGCCGGGCTCGCGACCGACAGCAGGATCGCGCCCGCGACGGCGATCCCCAGCATCCAGCCGAGCACGAACGTCACCCCGTTCGCGCGTGCCTGCGGCGTGATCAGCATCAACACCATCGCCACGACCGGCATCGGGCTGATCGCGACGCCGACCGCGAACGGCAACACCTGCCCGATCGCCTCACCCATCGCTCAGGGGAGCGAGCCTACTCGACCGCGAAGTCCGCTCGCGTCGGAGCGCAGCCGTCAGGTGGGGCGCTGACGGGTGAGGAGCATCAAGGCGATCGTCACCGGCGGTGCGGCGCAGTCGAGCGCGCCCTTCCCCGCCACCTCGAACCGGCGCCCGCCGACCAGGTCGTCGGCGCGCCGCAGCGCCTCGAACTGGAAGTGACCGAGGTCGCGCTCCGTCTCGTAGCCGTTGAACCGGTAGGTCAGCGCACTGAGCCGGTCGCCCCGCTCGTGCCGGCGCCGGAGGTGGTCGATCAGAGCGCCTCGGTTGCCTCTCGCGGCTCCACCCGACGAGAACGCCTTGAAGCGCGGCTCTGACGCGAAGACCCGGTTGAGCGTGCGCAGGTCGCCCCGGTTGTAGGCCTGTACGAAGGCCGCGAGCGTCGCGCGGAGCGCAGCGACGTCGCAGCGGGCTCCGTCGGGCGAGCGGAAGGGATTGTTCTCGAGCGGGAAGAGCGCGTCGCTCGGGCGGCAGCCGTTCGCGTCGCAGCGCGTCCCGCGCAGACCGACACGAACACCGCCGATCCCTCCTGCTGGCACTCGAAGGGTGGTCTCGAAGCGGCCCGTTCCGTCGGCGAGGCCGACGGTCGACGGGGCCCCGGTCCGGCTGAGGAGCCGAACGAACATGCCGCCGGCGCCGAACGGCCGGCGACCGCCCTCCCCGTCGGGTACATCCACGGCCCAGCGGACCACGACGGCGGAGCCAGGCTTCGCCGCGAGCGGGAGCGGCGTCAGCAGTCGCGCGCGAGCACCGTCCTTGCCCGCTCCCCCTGAAGCAAGCGTCAGCGAGGCAAGCACGGCCAGGGTGGCGCACGCAGCGATCCGCACGATGTGATTACACCTCGATCGGCGCGCGAGTTCCACGCGGCACCGTCACCACCGTGGTCACGTCGTTCGCGCCTGCACGCCGACGGTGTCGTGCGACTCCTGCAGCCATGCGCGAAAGCATGTCCTCCGCCCTCGTCGGCGTCTCCCGTTGCGAAGGGTGTGTGCGAGACGCGCTTGTATCCTGCCCTCGTGCTGGATGCCGCGAAGGAGCGGGAGCCGGCGCTCGTGTCGCAGGTCCGCGAGCGCATCCGCGAGCACAACCTGACCCTGGTCGCGGCAGGTGTCGCGTTCTACGCGTTCCTCGCACTCGTGCCGGCGTTGATCGCGTTCGTCTCGATCTACGGGCTCGTCGCCGACGAAGACGACGTCGCGCGCCAGGTCGAGGATCTCGGCTCGTCCCTGCCGGAGGAGGTCAGCGACTTCCTCGTCTACCAGCTGACCCAGATCGCGAACGCCTCGAGCGCCGGCGTGTCGATCGCGGCGCTGGTCGCGGTCGCGCTTGCCCTGTGGAGCGCATCGTCCGGGATGGCGGCGCTGGTCACCGGCATCCACATCGCGCGCGAGCGCGACGAGCCGAAGGGATTCGTCGCCAAGCGCGGCAAGGCGCTCGGGCTCACGCTGGGCGCGATCGTCGTGCTCGGGATCGTGCTGTTCGTGATCGTCGGCGTCCCGCCGCTGATCCGGGACGCGGGGCTGGGCAGCGTCGGCCGCATCGCGTTCGAGGTCCTTCGCTGGCCGTTCCTCGCTGCCGTGATGGTCGTCGGCATCGCGTTGCTGTACCGGTTCGCGGTGGCCGAGAGCCCGGAAGGGTGGCTCGGCTTCGTCAGCGTGGGCGCAGTGGTGGCAACGGCCGGCTGGATCGTCGCCTCGGGCCTGTTCGCCGTGTACACGGCGAACTTCGCGAGCTACGGCAAGACGTACGGCGCCCTCGCGTCGATCGTCGTCGTGCTCCTGTGGCTGTGGCTGAGCTCGCTCGTCGTGCTCGTCGGCGCCGAGGTCGACCGTGCCCGCGCGGCGGGCGGCGGGTGACGCCGACGCTCTCGAGCTGTCCTGTGTGACGATCGCCGGATGAGCGAAGCCTGGGTCGAGGCGCACGGGAGCTGGAACGACGACTGGGACGACTTCCTGGCGGTCGATCCGGCGTTCTTCGAGCGGTTCTGCGAGCTGTCGGCGCACCCGTGGCGGCACGGGCCACTCGAGCCGAAGGTCAAGGCGCTCGTGCTGCTGGCGATCGACGCCGCCGCCACCCACCTCTACGCGCCGGGCGCGCGGCACCACGTACGACGGGCGCTCGAGCTCGGGGCCACGCCGGCCGAGGTGATCGAGACGCTCGAGCTGACGTCGACCCTCGGCATCCACGCGTGCAACGTCGGCGTCCCGATCCTGCTCGAGGAGCTGGAGGCGGCGGGCCGGCCGCTCGGCGACGGCCCGCTCACCGATCGTCAGGAGGCGATCAAAGCCGAGTTCACCCAGAAGCGCGGCTACTGGAACCCGTTCTGGGACGGGATCCTGCGCCTCGATCCCGAGTTCTTCGCCGCCTACACGGCCTTCTCGTCGCATCCGTGGGAGCACGGGGTGCTGGAGCCGAAGGTGAAGGAGCTGATCTACACCGCCTTCGACGTCTCCGCGACGCACATGTTCCAGCCCGGGCTCCGCCAGCACATCCGCAACGCGCTCGCCTACGGCGCCACGAAGGAGGAGCTGATGGAGGTCTTCGAGCTCGCGAGCGGCCTCGGCGCCAGGGCGTTCGCGGTCGCGGCACCGGCGCTCCGGGAACTATCCGCATGAGTTTCCGCGGGCTCGACGGCAAGGTCGTGGTGGTGACCGGCGGCGGCAGCGGGATCGGCGCGGCGTCCGCGCGGCGGCTTGCCGAGGAGGGAGCGCGCGTGGTCGTCGTCGACTCCGCCGGCGAGCGGGCGGAGGAGGTGGCGGGCGCCCTGCCCGACGCGCTGGCGGTGGCCTCCGATGTCTCGGACGAGGCGGGCGTCGACGAGTACATGCGCCTGGCGCTCGAGCGGTTCGGCGCGATCGACCACTACCACCTGAACGCCGGCATCTCGGGCGAGCCGGTGGCCTTTCCGGACGTGTCGCTCGCCGACTACGAGCAGGTGCAGGCGGTGAACGTGCGCGGCGTCTTCCTCGGGCTGCGCGCGGCCTTCCGCCGGTACGCCGAGCAG
>DATBMD010000189.1:0-3282 GCA_036555085.1 Gaiellaceae bacterium | reverse complement strand
GTGCCCGACGGCTTCGCCGAGCGGACGACGACCGAGCGGGTCAGGTTGCCGACGTGGGGGAGGAAGTCGAGGCGGTCGTTCCCGTCGCGCGCGCCGGGATGGTCGAAGCGGAGCGGCGCCCGGAGCGTCACGGTCCGGCCGTCCGCGGACACGCTTGCGACGGTGCCCTGCTCGCCCTGGAGCTCGTACTCGGGAACGGTCTCGACCGCGAAGTGCCGCGAGTCGGGGAGCACGAGCCGGTCGCCGGCGCGCCAGCCGCTGACCGGCTGCGCGAGGCGCAGCGCCCGGTCGCCCCGGCGGGGCTCGCGGGCGAGGCGGGCGAAGGCGGTCCTGGGGGCGCCGTGGACGGTGAGCTCGCCGTCGACGACCAGCAGGCCCGTGCCGAACTGGTAGGGGTCCCGTCGCAGGTCGAGCGACTCCCCGGCGATCACGAGCTCCGCCCGGCCGGTGACCGGAGCGGCCGGCGTGCCGAGCTCGAGCGCGCCGCCCGGCAGCACCAGCACGGTGCCGGCCGTCAGTCGCGGGGCGCCGGAGGTCGCCCAGCGGAGCCTGCCGCCGCGCTGTACGCCGATCGTCCGCGCGCGGGCGTTGCCGCCGTCGACCAGCACCGTCGTCCCGCCCGCGATGCTGACGACGTCGCGCGCGCTCGGGACGCGGGCCGGGCGCCAGGTGCGGGGATCGGACCAGCTGCCCGAGGCGGCGCTGCGGATCGTCGGCGACGCGGCGAAGTTCGGGATCCGGTCGTGGCGCGTGGCGCAGGCGGCGCGGGTGCAGGTCGCGCCGGGCGGCGAGGCCGCCAGCGCGAAGCCGCCCGCGCCGAGCAGGCAGGCGAGCAGCAGGAGCGCGAACGGCCGCATTCACCCCGTTGGATCGGCCGTTCGGGGCGGCGGAGCCACCCCCGCGCGAGTGAGCGCGCCGGGCCGAGGTACGAGGACGCGATCACGACGTCCGATCACGGAGATCGAGCTGTGCGAGCTGCTCGATCACCTCGGACGCAACACGACGGCGGCAGAGCCCTGCGGGACCGCGACGCGGTCCACGCCGGCCTCGAACGTGTACGTCACCGTCTGGTTCTGACTAGGACGGCCGACGAGCGGCTGCGCCGTGTACGGGATGTCCAGGATGAGCGTCGTCGGCCCCGGGACCGAGCCGGTGATCCGGACGTTGCCGCCGCTTACCGTCGCCGTCACGGAGCCTACCGGCGAGCAGTCGAAGCGCCGCAAGATCGGCACGACAGGCGCCAGAGCGGCCAGGGTCGGCGACGCCGGCGACCTCGACTGCGTCACCTCGATCGTGAAGGGGCCCGAAACCGTCACCGCCGCGAAGTAGCGCAGCGTCTGCGGCGACACGGCGACGATCCTCCGCTGTCCGCCGGGGAGGGTCGTGTATACGAGCTCGGCGACGCCCGCTGCCGCGCCGTCGCGGAAGCCGGCGCACCTGGCACCGAGAGGCGTCATCAGAGCCGGAGGCGTGACGGCGATCGCGACCGTCGCCGTGTCGGTGGCGCCGTGCCCGTCGTCGACCGTGTACGTGAAGGCGTCGGAGCCGGAGAAGCCCGGCTTCGGCGCGTAGCTACACGAGCTCGCGGTGCAAGAGACGTCGCCGTTCGCCGCCGGCGTAGAGCCGACGATCTGGAGCGCGTCGCCCTCCGGATCTGCATCGTTGGCGAGCACGTCGATCTCGATGCCCTTGGAATCCTCGGGCAGCGCTGCGAAGTCGTCGACGCCGCTCGGCGGCCCGTTGAGCGGCGGGATGAGGACCGGCGTCGACCAGGCAGGGGTGATGTCGGCGGCCGGCGACGTGGTCAGCTGCGTCTGGTCGGCGCCGTCGGCGTTCATCGCGTAGATGTCGATCGTGCCGCCGCGGAAGCTCGTGAAGGCAATCTTGCTGCCGTCGGGTGACCAGGCGGGCTCCCGGTCGACAGCAGCGACCGTCGTCAACTGTGTCTCTCCGGTCCCATCCGCGCCGATCACGTACACATCCATGTTGCCGCCGCGCCGCGAGTCGAATGCGATCCTGCTGCCGTCCGGCGACCATGCGGGGGAGACATCTCCGGACGGGTTGCTCGTCAGCTGCCTCTCGTCGCTGCCGTCCGCGTCCACGATGTAGATGTCCGACGTCCCGCCTCGGCGGCTGTCGAACGCGATTCTCCTGCCGTCGGGCGACCACGACGGTCGCTGGTCTGCCGTGGGGTTCGTGGTCACCCGGGTCACGCCGCTGCCGTCGGGGTTGATGACGTAGATGTCGGGCGGGCCGTTGCGACCGCTCTCGAATGCGATCCTGGTCCCGTCGGGCGACCAGTCCGGCTCCGCGGCCCGGGAGGGATCGACGGTCAGCCTCCTCGGATCGCTGCCGTCGGCGTTCATGACGTAGATGTCGCTCAGACCGTTGCGGAAGCTCCGGAACGCGATCTTCGTCCTGTCCGGGGACCAGACCGGCTGGTCGTCGACACCGGGGGAGGTTGTCAGCCTTCTCTGACCGCTGCCGTCGGCGTTCATGACGTAGATCTCCATGTTTCCGTCCCGGAGGCTCGCGAACAGGATCTCGTCGTTCGCGGCTGCCCTGACCGTGATGCTGACGAGCCCGTCGTCCGCGACGCCCTGCCCGTCGAACATCGTGTAGGTGAACGAGTCCGGGCCGGAGTAGCCCGGGCTCGGCGTGTAGCTGCACGCGGTCGCCGTACAGGTCACCGTGCCGTGCGCAGCTCCGCTGTTGGAGAGGATGGTCAGCACGTCGCCGTCCGGGTCGGTGTCGTTCGCGAGGACGTCGATCGGGTTGTCGGCCGAGCCCTGCTCCACCGTCGCCGTGTCGTCGACGGCGACCGGGTTCTGCGTGATCCGGGTCACGACGAACGTGCAGCGCACGCCGTCGCCCGGGTTGAGCTCCACGACGACCTCCTGGCGAACGAGGTCGGTCGACACCGGCTCCTCGCTGCAGTCGATCGCGGTCAGCCTCCAGTTCGGCGGCAGGCCCGCGCCGGCGCCGCCGCCGAGCGTGACGGTGTAGCGGTGGCCCTCAGCCGGGAGCGGCCCGAGCTGCCTGCTCGCAGGCAGCGTCGGGTCGGCGTCGTCGTCGAGCGCGAACGGGCCCTGCCCCTCGATGCCGCCGACGACGAACGGGACGTCCTGCGGGTCGTCGGGCTGCGAGTCGAGGGCCACCTCGAGGGAACCGGAGCCGATCGTGAAGGTGCAACGGATCGTCTCGCCGGGATCGAGCTGCACCTGGACGGTCGCAGCCGGCAGGTCGGCGACGACCGGCGTCTCGCTGCAAGAGATCGCGATC
>DATBMD010000160.1:0-10790 GCA_036555085.1 Gaiellaceae bacterium | reverse complement strand
GGATCCCTGTGGCGACCAAGGAACGCACACCCGAGCTCGAGCGCCTGATCAACCGCGAGCTGTCGCAGCTCGACTCGCACGAGCGGCTGCTCGAGCTCGCCTCGGACCAGAACCAGCCGCTCCTCGAGCGGGTCAAGTTCTGCGCCATCTTCTCGACCGTCCTCGACGAGTTCTTCATGATCCGCGTGGCGGGCCTGGTCGAGCAGGCCGAGTCGGGCCTGAGCGTGCGCTCGGCGGACGGCCTGACGCCGCAGCAGGCGCTGGGCCAGATCAACGAGCGGGTCGTCCGGCTGAACTCGCGGCAGTCGAAGCTGTGGAAGCGCGAGCTGCGGCCGGCGCTCGCCGAGAGCGGCATCGCCGTCGGGACGGTCGAGGACTGCACCGAGAAGGAGCTCGCCCAGCTCGCGACGCGCTTCGAGCGCGAGATCTTCCCGGTGCTGACGCCGCTCGGGGTCGGCCCCGGCCAGCCGTTCCCGTACATCTCGGGGCTCTCGCTCTCGCTGGGCGTGCTGGCCGTCGATCCCGAGACGGGCGAGGAGCGGTTCGCCCGCGTGAAGGTCCCCGAGGGCCTCGACCGGTTCGTGCCGGTCGGCGGGCGGCTCGTGCCGCTGGAGGCGGTGATCGCGCACCACCTGCCCACGCTCTTCCCGGGCATCGAGATCGCCGAGCGGGCGGTGTTCCGCGTCACCCGCGACGCCGACTTCGAGGTCTCCGACGACGCCGACGACCTGCTCGAGGCGGTCGAGTCCGAGCTGCGGCGCCGCCGCTTCGGCGACGTCGTCCGGCTCGAGATCTCCGCCTCCGCGTCGCTCGCGATGCGCGACCGGCTCGTCGACGAGCTCAGGGTGCGGCCCGACCAGGTGTACGAGATCGAGGGCCTGCTCGACCTCGCCGACCTCGCCGAGATCACGTCGATCGACAAGCCGGAGCTGAAGGACGAGCCCTGGGTCCCCGTTGCACCGCCGCGGTTCGCGAAGGCGAAGGGCGCCCGGCTGTTCGACGAGATCGCGCGCGCCGACATGCTCGTCCACCAGCCGTACGAGTCCTTCCGGATGACCTTCGAGGCGTTCGCCGAGGCGGCGGCCGCCGACCCCGACGTGATCGCCATCAAGACCACCGTCTACCGGACGAGCGACGACTCCAGCCTCGTCTCGGCGCTGATCGAGTGCGCCGAGCAGGGCAAGCAGTCGGTGTGCCTCGTCGAGCTCAAGGCGCGCGGCGACGAGCGGCGCAACATCGAATGGTCCCGCGCGATGGAGCAGGCCGGCGTCCACGTCGTTCACGGCTACTTCGACATCAAGATCCACGCGAAGATGACCCTCGTCGTCCGCCGCGAGGGAAACGCCCTGCGCCGCTACGTCCACATCGGGACGGGCAACTACAACGCGGCGACCGCGCGGCTCTACGAGGACGTGAGCATCTTCACGGCGGACGAGGAGATCGCGGCCGACGTCGCCGACCTCTTCAACCACATGACGGGGTTCGGACGCCCGCAGCAGTTCCGGAAGCTCCTCGTCGCCCCCTTCACGATGCGAGCGCGGCTCGTCGAGGAGATCCGTCGCGTGGCCACGGCGGCGGCGGCGGGGGAGCAGACCCGGATCCGCCTCAAGCTCAACCAGCTCGTCGACCCGACGATCATCGACGAGCTCTACGCCGCCTCCCAGGCCGGGGTCCCGATCGAGATCTGCCCGCGCGCGATCTGCATGCTCCGGGCGGGCGTGGAAGGCCTGTCGGAGACGATCCGCGTGCGCTCGATCTTCGGGCGCTTCCTCGAGCACAGCCGCATCTACGTCTTCGAGACGCCCGACCGGTCGACGTGCTACATCGGCAGCGCCGACCTGATGCCGCGCAACCTCGACCGCCGGATCGAGGCGCTGATACCGGTCGAGGGCTCACGCGTCCGCCAGGAGCTGAACGCCGTGCTCGACAGCGTCTTCGCCGACACGACGAACGCCTGGGAGCTGCTCCCGGACGGGTCGTGGCGCCGGGTCGAGCCCGGCAAGGGCGCGAAGCCGCACACCCACCAGGCGGCGATGCAACGGCGCGCCGTCGCGCGCGCGCGCCGGCGCGCGAACGGTCGCTCCGCCCGCTAGCCCGGCCGCCGCGGACGTGGCGCGGGCGCTCCGAGAGCGTCCAGCAGCTCCGCATCGCGCACGTACGTGAGCAGCTCCGCCGCCTCGGCGGCCGTCGCCCAGCGGGCGCCGTCGACCTCGTGCTCGAACGCCAGCTCGCCGGCGACCGGGCGCATCCGCCAGTAGCGCACGCGCTTGGGCAGCCCGCCCGGCCCGGTGTAGGACGTCGACGGCAGCTCGTCCTCCAGCTCGCAGACGAGGCCCGTCTCCTCCTCCACCTCGCGCACGGCGCAGTCCTCGTCGCTCTCCCCGTCGTCTGCCTTTCCCTTCGGAAAGGTCCAGTCGCGGTACTTCGGCCGGTGCACGACGAGCACCTCGAGCCCGGCCGGCCCGTCGCGCACGACGAGCCCGCCCGCCGCCCGCACGACCGTCACGGCCTCGCCTTCCGCGCCTGCCGGTGCAGGCGCCGCCAGGCGGTCTGCCACTCGGCCCGTGCCGCGGCGCGCCGGTCGCGCTGGCGCTGGACGAGGCGGCCGGCGGCGAACGCCTCGGCCGGGCTCGTGGCCGCCCAGCTCCTGATCCGCGCCTCCGCCACGACCGCGTCCTGGTGCTCTCCGAGCACGTCCTGCAGGCGCTTGGCGGCGGCGAGAAAGGCCGCTCCCGGCGCGCCGAGCTCGTGCGAGGCGAGCTCGGCCGCGTAGCGCGCCCGCTTGACGCGGATCCGCGCCGCGTGGAGCTCGTCGTCGGGCGGGTGCTCGCCGAGCGCCGCGAACGCCGCGCGGGTGCGCTTCCACTCGCGCCACCAGATCGCCGCGAGCGGGGCCTCGGCGCCCGACAGGGGCGGGACGGAGGCGGCCTCGACCCGGTCGAGCAGCGCGAAGTACCGGTCGCTCTGCATCGCGTCCACGACGGCGACCCGCGCCGCCGCGCGCTCGGCGTCGAAGCTGCCGAGCAGGCCGCGCGCGTGGGCGGCGTCGGCGCCGAGCGCTTCGACCTCGCCGGTCAGGTGCTCGACGAGCACGTCGAGATCTCGTGCCGGCCCGAGCGCCGCCCCCAGCCAGCCCAGCTCGGCCCGGAGCGACTCCGCCCATTCGCGATCCAGCAACCGGCGCCCGGCGCGCAGGAACGCGCGCAGCCGCCGCGTGGCGACCCGCAGCTGGTGCAGGTCCTCGGGGTCGGCGCCCAGCCTCGTGCCCGGGTCGTGCGCCAGGATCCGGTCGTACTGCTCGGCGAGCGCCGCCCCGAGCGCCGCGCCGGGGGAGGCGTCGAGCGGAAGCGGCTGCGGCTCGGCCGGCGAGGCGAGGTCGAGCGCCCGGTAGAGCTTCGGCCGGAGGCCGGCCGACGCCGCGCCCGCGCGCTTGAGCACCTTCTCCAGCCGGCGCAGCGTGCGCCCGTCGCCGTCGAGCAGCTCGACCTCGAGCTCGCGGAAGCGGCGCGTGACGTGCTGCGCCTCGAGCACGGCCACGGAGTCCTCGACCACCTCGGCGCCGTCGATCTGCACCCCCTCCCGGCGGGTTCGCAGCCGCGCGACCGGCACGAGCTCCACGCCCCGGAGGTAGGCGCCGAGCAGCGCGAGCAGCTCCTGCGGCGGCCGGGCGGGCGGGCCCTGCTGCTCGAGCTCGATGCGATGCACGCCGCGCGGCAGCTTCAGCTGCCAGAGGCCCGCCCCTTCCTCGATGCGGTGCCGGAACGTGACCCCGTGCCGGGCGAGCCGCAAATCCGGGGTGTCGTGGTAGGTCGAGACGAAGACGCGCGTCGGCAGCGGCTCGCCGCCGAGCTCGTGCAGCTGGAAGCCGTGGCCCGGCGCGAGCTTCAGCTCCTGCTCGAGGTGCTCTCTCACGATCTCAGGCTACTCGGCGCGCCGGTGAACGGGGGGCTCCGGGCTGTCCGGGATCGGTCGTCACGTCGATTGGCTAACGTGCCCCGGCCATGCGGTTCAGCCTGACGCCCAGGACGACCGAGTTCTACGACCTCTTCGCCCGGTCCGGCGAGAACGCGCTCCAGGTGGCGCGCCTGGTGGAGCGGCGGTTCCGGGAGCATCCGAACTCCGGCGTCACGCAGGAGCAGGTGAAGGCCGAGGAGACAGAGGGCGACACGCTCACGCGGAGCATCATCCAGCTCCTCAACACGCAGTACCTGACGCCGTTCGACCGTGACGACATCTTCCTGCTCGCGACGGAGATCGACGACGTCGTCGACTACCTCGAAGAGGCGTCCGACCTGCTCGGCCTGTACGGGGTGGAGCTGCCGACGCGCCACGCCGTCGAGCAGTGCGAGATCATCGTGCGCGCCGTCGAGCAGCTCGCGCTCGCGTGCGACAACCTGAAGGGCATGCGCGGGGTGCAGCCGGCGCTGATCGAGCTCAAGCGGCTCGAGGACGAGGGCGACCGGGTGCTCCGCGACGCGCTCGCCTCGCTGTTCCGCCACGATCGGATCGACCCCCTGATCGTGATTCGCTGGAAGGACATCTACGAGGCGCTCGAGCGTGCGCTCGACGCGTGCGAGACGGCGGCGAACGTGATCGGGAACATTCTCGTCAAGAGCTCCTGAGCATGGACATCACGCTGTGGGCCGTCGTCGCCGTCGCGCTCTTCTTCGACTTCACGAACGGCTTCCACGACACCGCGAACTCGATCGCGACGACGGTCTCGACGCGGGCGATGTCGCCGCGGGCGGCCGTGGCGATGGCCGCCGTGCTCAACTTCGCGGGCGCGTTCGTCTCGCTGGAAGTGGCCGCCACGGTCGCGAGCGGGATCGTCGACCAGAGCGCGATCACGCTCGACGTCGTGCTGGCCGGGCTGGTGGGAGCGATCACCTGGAACCTCGTCACGTGGTACCTGGGGCTGCCCTCGAGCTCGAGCCATGCGCTGATCGGCGGCATCATCGGTTCGGCGGTGTTCGCGTCGGGCTGGGGCGTCGTCCAGTGGGACGGCCTGAAGGACAATGTCCTGATCCCCTCCCTGCTCGCGCCGTTTCTCGGCGTCGTGATCGCGTTCGCATTGATGCTGGCGATCCTGTGGCTGATCCGCCGCCGCGCCCCGTCGCGGGTCAACGCCGTCTTTCGGCGCGCCCAGCTCGTCTCGGGCGGGTTCGTGGCCTTCACCCACGGCACGAACGACGCCCAGAAGACGATGGGGATCATCACGCTGGCTCTGATCGCAGCCGGCGAGCTGCCCGGCGGCGACGACTTCGAGGTCCCGTTCTGGGTGATCGTGTCGGCCGCGCTGGCGATGGCGGCCGGCACGTACGCCGGCGGCTGGCGGATCATCAGGACGCTCGGGCAGCGGATCGCCAAGATCGACCCGCCGCAGGGTTTCGCCGCCCAGACGGCCTGCGCCGGCATCCTCTGGACGACGGCGCACTACGGCTTCCCGGTCTCGACGACGCACACGATCTCCGGCAGCGTCATGGGCGCCGGCGCGATTCGCGGCCTCACCGCGGTGCGGTGGGGCGTCGCCGGCAACATCCTGATCGCCTGGCTCGTGACGATCCCGATGGCAGGGCTCGTCGGCGGCCTGATGGAGCTCGTCACACGCCTCCAACACGGCGATCTGGTCGTGTTCGCGCTCGCCGGGGTGATCGCCGCGACTGCCTTCGCGGCGCGCCGGTGGGAGACGCGGCGGCTGCAGACGATCGTCACCCCCGGGCAGCCGCTCGTCGGCGCCGCGACCGGCGCCGTGACCGACCGCGAGCGCGAGCCGACCGCCGTCTGACCGGGTCACGGGAGCCGCTCTCAGCGGGAGGAAGGAACGAGCTCGGAGACGAGATCCCGGACGCGGCGGTCGATCGCATCGCGGATCTCCCGCACCTCGTCGAGGCCCTTCCCGGCTGGATCCGGCAAGTCCCAGTCCTCGTAGCGCCTGCCCGGGTAGATGGGACACGCATCGCCGCAGCCCATCGTGATCACCACGTCCGCGGCTCGCACGGCCTCGTCGGTGAGGCCCTTCGGGAACGCGGCCGCCAGGTCGACGCCGAGCTCGGCCATGGCCTCGACGACGACGGGATCGATCGCGTCGGCCGGTGACGAGCCGGCCGACCGCACGCGCACGGCGCCGTCCGAGCGGAGCGAGAGGAGCCCGGCCGCCATCTGGCTGCGTCCGGCGTTGTGGACGCAGACGAAGAGAACCTCGGGGCCCGCCCGGCTCACGACCCTTCGAGCTGACGCCGCTTCCGGCCGGCGAACACCTTCGCGAGGATGTTCAGCACGAGCACGAACGCGATCAGCACGAGCGCCGCGGCCCAGGCGGCGGCCTGCTCGTCGGGAGACGGCGACTCCGAGAAGACGAAGATCGTCACCGGCAGGGTCGGGAGCGCGTTCGAGACGTCGAACGAGACGGCGTTGGCGGCGATCGCCGAGGTGAAGAGCAGCGGCGCCGTCTCCCCGGCGACCCGCGCGACCGAGATCACCACGCCGGTGAGGATGCCGCCGATCGCGGAGGGCAGGATGATGCTCCAGGTCGTCCGCCAGCGGGTGACGCCGAGGGCGAGGCTGGCCTCGCGCAGGCTGCGCGGCACGATCTCCAGCACCTCCTGAGTCGCGCGAGCGACCATCGGCAGCATCAGGATCGCGAGGGCGAAGGCGCCGAAGACGGCGCTCTGCCCCCGGCCGACGACGAGCAGCCCGAACACGAAGATCCCGACGACGATCGCGGGCACGCCGTTGAGGACGTCGAGCACGATCCGAAGCGCTGTCGACAGGCGCGGCCCTGCGTACTCCGACATGAAGATCGCCACGAGGATGCTCACCGGCACGGCGATCAGCATCGCCATGCCGACGATCAGGGCGCTCCCGACGAGCGCGTCGGCGATCCCGCCCTTCTCCCCGAAGAGCGGCCGCGGCTTCGTGAAGAAGTCGAGGCTGAGCTGGCTGAGCCCCTTGTAGAGAACCGTTCCGAGCACGAGCGCGAGAATCCCGCACGCGATGACGGCGCTGAGCACGGCGAGCGCGCCGAACGCCTTCTCGACCAGCCGCCGGCGCCGCAGGCCGTTCGACTGCACGGTGACGTCGTGCGGGTCCCGCTCGAGGGGGGCGCCCGTCGTCAGTAGGCCCTCCGGGAGCGCTCGAAGCGGGTGACGATCGCCTGCGCGGCGACGTTGGTGATCAGCGAGATGACCATCAGGATCGCTGCGAGGTAGAGGATCGAGCCGGCCTGCAGGACGCTCGTCGCGCCCTGGTACTCGGCGGCGATGCGCGACCCGAGCGAGTCGGCCGGTGCGAAGAGCGACACGTTGATGCCCGGGAAGCCGCCGATCACCTGGTTGACGGCGATCGCCTCTCCGAAGGCCCGCCCGAGCCCGAGCAGGACGGCGGCCGCGATCCCGGGCGCCGCGTACGCGAACATGACGCCCCTGATCGCCTCCCAGCGGGTCGACCCGAGCGCCATCGCACCGTCCATCAGGTCCCGCGGCGTCCGCGAGAACAGCTCCCGGCAGATCGCCGACGTGATCGGGATGATCATGATCGTCAGCACGAGCGCGGCCGGCAGCATCCCGGCCTGCGAGGGATCGCCGGAGAAGATCGGCAGGAAGCCCAGCATGTCCTGCAGGAACGGCTCGAGGGTGTCGCGGACCCACGGCCCGAAGACGAGGATCCCCCAGAGCCCGAGCACGACGCTCGGGATCGCAGCGAGGAGCTCGACCATGGTCGCGATCGGCGCCGCGACCCGTCGGGGCGCGATCTCGGTGAGGAACAGCGCGATCGCGATCGAGAGCGGCGTCGCGAGCAGCAGCGCGATGAACGCCGTGACGACGGTCCCGTAGACGAACGCGAGCGCGCCGTAGACATTCTTGACCGGGTCCCACGCCTCGGTCCAGACGAACGACAATCCGAACTCCTGGATCGCCGGCCAGGCGAGGTCGATCACCTTCCATGTGATCAGCCCGAGCAGGACCACCGCGGCGAGCGCGGCGAGGAGGGAGATCCCCCGGAAGAGGAGGTCGCCCAGCCGGATCCCGCGGCGCTCGACACCCGGAACGAGCGCCGCGGGATCCTGGCTGATCGAGCTCATGCGAAGCGAGGCTGCTCGCGCCGCCTCAGCCCTGCGCCCCCTGCACCTTCTTGATCTCGCGGAAGGCGAATGCCTGCACCGTCTTCGGCAGCGGCACGAAGAAGAGCGGCGGCCCGAACTTCTGACCCTGGGTGACGGCCCAGTAGACGAACTTCCGCAGCTCCGCCGCCTTCGACGAGCTCGTCGGCACGATCACGTAGGTGAACGTCGAGATGGGATAGGCGAGCTTCCCCGCGGTCGCCGGCGGATCGACGATCTTCAGCTGCGAGAGCCGGGTGACCTTCGCCGGCAGCTGTGAGAGGGCCTGCGTGATCCCGCGGAGGCCGGGCGTCGTGTACTTGCCGGCTCGGTTGCCGACGAGCGCGAACGAGAGCTTGTTCGTGATCGAGTAGGCCGCGTCGACGTAGGTGATGGCGCCGGGCGTGCCTCTGACGACGCCCGTCACACCCGAGCTCCCGCGCGCGCCGACTCCCCCGGGCCAGCTCACCGTCGTGTTCGTGCCGATCTGCGACTTCCACGCCGGGCTGACCGCAGCCAGGTAGTCGGTGAACGCGTACGTCGTGCCCGAGCTGTCGGAGCGATAGACCGGCGTGATCTTCAGGTCGGGCAGGTTGAGGCTGCCGTTGAGCCGCTCGAGCCGCGAGTCGTTCCAGTTCGAGATCGACCCGTTGAAGATGCCGACGATCGTCTGAGCGTTGAGCTTCACCCGGCCGTTCAGCCCGGGGATGTTGTACGGCAGCGAGACCGCGGCGAGCGCCCACGGGATCACGACGCAGCCCTTGCAGGCCGTCAGCTGGTCCGCCGAGAGCGGCGCGTCCGAGGCGCCGAAGTCGACCGTCCTCGCCGTGACCCCGGCGATGCCGGCGCCCGACCCGGTCGGCGAGTAGGTGATGTCCATCCCGAAGGCCTTCTGGACCTCGGGGATCCACTTCGAGATCAGCGGGAACGGGAACGTCGCCCCGGTCCCCACCAGCGACCCCTGTTCCTGCTTCGCCGGCGCGCCCTCGGCACGGCCGGCGACGAGCGCGATCGCGAGCACGCACATCAAGGCGAGCGTGAGTGCGAGAACCCTCTTCATCGTCTCCACCTTCTCCCTTCGTTGACTGACGCATGGCTGAACGCCGCGAGCGAGAACTCGTGACGTTGTGACGAGTCTTGTCTGACGTGTTCCGTGCGTGGACGGAGCGATGCGGCGTGTGCAGTGATGCGAGGGACGGCTCCTGTGGATCCGCAGTCCGGGGCCGGAGGCCGGCTTTGCCGGCCGGGAGGCCAGGGGCGAGCCGTCCTCTGCGCGGCGGCGAAGGAGGGGGCCCGTGAGGGAACCATGGGTTCCCCCACGCTAGTGCGAGGCATCCGTGAACTCGTGGAACTCGCCGGTGACCACGAACGCGGTCTGCTCGCCGATGTCGACGGCGTTGTCGCCGATGCGCTCGATGCAGCGGGAGACGACCACCATCCGCATGCCCCACTCCTGCGAGCCGGGATCGCCTGCGAGCGCGAGCACCTGGTCGGCGACGCGTCGGTTCGTGCGGTCGATCAGCTCGTCGAGGTCGACGAGCGAGCGCGACCGCTCGACGTCGCGCGCCGTGAACGAGTCCAGCGCGATCCTGACCATCTCCTCGGCCCGGCCGCCCATCTCCATGAGGCCGTCGACCAGTTCGTGCCGCGGCTCCAGGTCGGCCGCGAGCTTCGTCAGCTTCGCGATGGTCACGCTCTGGTCGCCGATCCGCTCGAGATGGATCGAGTCGTGCAGGACGGCGAGCACGACGCGCAGATCGGTCGCCACGGGCGCCTGCTGGGCGAGCAGCTCCTCGATCGACTTCTCGATCCGGTGGTAGCGGGTGTCGATCTCGTCGTCGAACGCGATCACCTCGTCGCAGAGCTCGACGTCCTGCGTCTCGAGGGCGCTGACGGCCCCGCGCACGGCCCGGAGCGCGACGCTCCCCTGCTCCTGCAGGCTCGCCTCGAGCGCGTCGAGGCTGTGCTGGAACTCGACGCGCGCCATCAGCCGAACCGCCCCGTGACGTAGTCCTCGGTGCGCTGGTCGGCCGGGTTCGTGAAGATCTTCGTGGTCTGGTCGTACTCGACGAGGATCCCGTGGCGGCCGCTGCCCTCCTCGCGGAGCTCGACGCTGAAGAAGGCCGTCATGTCGGCCACGCGCGCGGCCTGCTGCATGTTGTGCGTGACGATCACGATCGTGAACTCGCGCTTGAGGTCGTGGATCAGGTCCTCGATCCGCGACGTGGAGATCGGGTCGAGCGCCGAGGCGGGCTCGTCCATCAGGATCACGTCGGGCTCGATCGCGATCGCCCGGGCGATGCACAGCCGCTGCTGCTGCCCGCCGGAGAGGCCGAGCGCGTTCTCCTTTAGCCGGTCGCTGACCTCGTCCCAGAGCGCGGCATGCCGCAGCGCGCGCTCGACCCGCTCGTCGAGCCCTTGCTTCAGCCCGAGCACGCGGGGCCCGAAAGCGATGTTGTCGTAGATCGACTTCGGGAACGGGTTGGGCTTCTGGAACACCATCCCGATCCGGCGACGGACCTCGACCGGGTCGACGTTCGCCGCGTACAGGTCGCGGCCGTGGTAGCGGACGCTGCCGTCGACCCGCGCCGACGGCACGAGGTCGTTCATGCGGTTGAAGCACCGGATGAACGTGCTCTTGCCGCAGCCGGAGGGGCCGATGAAGGCCGTCACGAAGTTCTTCCGCACCTGC
>DATBMD010000335.1:0-21095 GCA_036555085.1 Gaiellaceae bacterium | reverse complement strand
GGGCGGCGTCTCGGAGCGGTACGAGGGGTCCGTCGGCGTCGCCACGGACGATCCCGGCCGGGCCTGGGCGCGCGGGACGAGCCGCTACGAGATCCGCTGGCCGGAGGCGACGGTCGTCGCCGAGGCGCGGCTCGACCTCCGTTCGGACGCCGACGCCTACCACGTCGTCGTCGACGTCGTCGCCGAGGAAGCCGGTGCGGGCGCGCTGGGCCGCGTCGAGCGCCGCTGGGAACGGGTCATCCCGCGCGATCTGCAGTAGTCCGAAAGGGACGACTTGCGCGCAGACCTCGCCGGCGGGCACGATGAGACGTGTTCCGACGCTCCCCCGAGCCGTTACTGACGCGCGAAGAGGTCAACGGCCTGATCGAGATCGTGATGCGAGTCGACGACTCGGTCGAGCGAATCCGGCAACTACTCGAGGACGACGATGGACAAGAGGAAGCGGAAGAGGACGGATCCTGAGCTGCTCGCGCGCTGGGCGCGAGAGCGCGAGGAGTTCCGTGCGCTCATGAAGCGGCGAGCCGAACGGTTGGCCGCGGCGGACGCCCGTGAGGTTGAACGACGAGCGCGGCTCCGCCGGCTCTCGTTCGGCCTCCTCGGTCGCAGCTGAGCGTCGCGCTCGCGCGGCTACGGGAGCGCGTGGCAGGCGGCGACGTGCGCCCGGGCGACCTCCCGGAGCGCGAGGTCCTCGGCGCGGCAGCGCTCCTCGATCCCCAGCCGCGCGGCCTCGCCGGACGCGACGAGCGGGCACCGCGGGTGGAAGCGGCAGCCGGTCGGGATCCGGGTCGGGTCGGGCGCCTCGCCGGCCAGGATCTGCTGCTCCATCTGCTCGATCTCGGGGACGACGCTGAGCAGGGCGCGGGTGTAGGGATGCCGCGGGCTCGAGAGCAGCTCCTCGGTAGGCCCCTCCTCGACGATCCGGCCGAGGTACATGACGGCGATCCGGTCGGCGATGTTCCACGCGAGCCCCAGGTCGTGGGTGACGACGAGGATCGCGATGCCCTCGTCGCGGACGAGCTGGAGCATCAGCGCGAGGATCTCGCCGCGCACGGACGCGTCGAGGCTCGAGACCGGCTCGTCCGCGACGAGCACGCTCGGCTCCAGGACCATCGCGCCGGCGATCACGACCCGCTGACGCTGGCCGCCGGAGATCTCGTACGGGTACAGCGGCAGAAACCGCTCCGGTGGGCGCAGACCCGAGCGGGCGAGCGCGTCGACGACCCGCACCTCCTCGTTGCCCGGGAGCTTCTGGACGCGGAGACCCTCCGCGACCGCCTCGTAGATCGTCTGCCGCGGGTTGAGCGCTCCGCTCGGGTCCTGGAAGACGAGCTGCACGCGTCGCCGGTAGCGTCGCAGCGCGCCGGCCTCGTACGAGAGCGGCTCGCCCTCGAAGCGCACCTCGCCGGCGGCCGGGCGCTCGAGCCCGAGGATCGCGCGCGCCAGCGTCGTCTTGCCGCACCCCGACTCGCCCACGAGCGCCAGCACCTCGCCGGGCCGCACGTCGAGGTCGACGCCGTCGACGGCGCGGGCCACGGCGCCGTGGCGCTGCGCGAAGCGCACCTCGAGCCCGCGCACCTCCAGCAGCGGCGTCACGACGGCTCCAGAACGCGAACGCAGGCCGCGCGCCGATCGGTCCCGGCGGGCCAGAGCTCGACCTCCGTCCGCGCGCAGTCCGGCCGCGCCACGGGGCAGCGCGGGTTGAACGAGCAGCCGGGCGGCAGCTCGCGCGGGTCGGGCGGGTCGCCGCCGAGCCCCGAGGGCCGCATCCGGAACCCGGGGTCGCCGATCACCGGGAAGGCCGCGGCCAGGGCCGCCGTGTAGGGGTGCCGGGGGGTGCGGAAGACGTCGTCGCTGGGCCCCTCCTCGACGATTCGCCCCGCGTACATGACCGCCAGCCGCCGGCAGACCGCCGCGAGCGTCGACAGGTCGTGCGTGATGAAGATCATCGCGAGCCCGAGCTCCTGCTGGAGCTTCTCCAGCAGCGCCAGAACCTGTGCCTGCACCATCACGTCGAGCGCCGTCGTCGGCTCGTCGGCGATCAGGACGCGCGGGTTGCAGGCGAGCGCGAGCGCGATCAGCACCCGCTGTCTCTGGCCGCCGGAGAGCTGGTGGGGATAGTCGGCGGCGCGGCGTGCGGGCAGGCCCACCGTCTCGAGCAGCTCGCCGACCCGGGGGCGTACGCGCGCCGCGCGCGGCTCGTGGGTGGTGATCGCCTCCTCGATCTGCCAGCCGACCTTCCGGACGGGGTTGAGCGTGTGCAGCGCGCCCTGGAAGACCACCGCCATGTCCGTCCAGCGCACCGCCCGCAGGCGGCCCGGCTTCATGTTGAGGACGTCCTCCCCGTCGAGCAGCACCTCGCCCGTGACGCGCGTTCCCCGCGGGAGCAGCCGGAGCAGCGCGCTGCCCAGGGTCGTCTTGCCGCAGCCCGACTCGCCCGCGAGCCCGAGGGTCTCGCCGGTCGCGAGCTCCAGCGAGACGCCGCGCACCGCCGGTACGCCGCCCGCGTACGTCACGTGCAGGTCGTGGACCGCGAGCAGCGGGGCCGTCACGACCGCCGTTCGCGCAGGCGCGGGTCGAGGATCTGCTCGAGCGCGTGGCCGATCAGGACGAAGGCCAGCACGACCATCATGATCCCGATCCCCGGCGGCAGGTAGTACCACCAGGCGTTGCGGGTCAGCGCGCCGGCGGCGAAGCTCTCCTCGAGCATCTTGCCCCACGACGCGCGCGTTGGATCGCCCAGCCCGAGGAACGACAGGGTCGTCTCGGAGAGGATCACGACCGGCACGGTGAGCGTCAGGTTCGCCACGATCAGCGGCGAGACGTTCGGCAGGATGTGCCGTCCGAGCAGGTGGCGCCTGGTCGCGCCGAGCGCACGGCTCCGCTCGACGTAGAGCCGCTCACGCAGGGTCAGCACCTGCGCGCGCACCACGAGCGCGGTCGCCGGCCACGAGGTGATCCCGATCACGAAGATGATGTTCTCGACCGACGGGCCGAGGATCGACGCGAGCACGATCGCCAGCGGCAGGAACGGGATCACGAGGAACCACTCGGTCAGGCGCATGAGGATGCTCGACACCGGGCCCCCGAAGAAGCCGGCCACGATGCCGACGAGCGCGCCGACGACGATGGCGATCGCGGTCGCGGCGAGCCCCACCAGGAGGCTGATCCGCGAGCCCCAGACGAACTGCGCCCACACGCTGCGGCCGAGGTTGTCGGTGCCGAGGGGCGCGAACTCCGACGGGGTCGCCCAGGTCGGGTTGCCGACCGCGTTCACGGCTCGGAGCTCGCCCTCGTCGGCGAGCAGCGGCGCTGCGAGCGCCATCAGCACGACGAGCACGAGCAGGCCGAGCCCGATCATGCCGGGGACGTCGCGACGGTACTCGGACCAGACCCGAGCGGCCGCCCGGCGGCGCCGCTGCCAGGCGATGCGCCGGGCCGAAGCGGTCGTGGCGGCCGTGCTCACGTCGTCCGCACCCGCGGGTCGAGGTAGGCGTAGAGCAGGTTGGCGATCAGGTTGAAGAAGATCACCGAGGCGCTGAAGACGAGGAAGAGGCCCTGCAGCATCGGCAGGTCGGGGGCGTTCAGGGAGTCGTAGGTGAGCAGGCCGAGCCCCGGCCAGGAGAAGATCGCCTCGACCGCGATCGCCCCCGAGAGGACGAAGCCGAAGTTGATCGCGATCAGCGTCACGACGGGGAGGATCGCGTTCGGCACCGCATGGCGGTTCCGGACGACGACGTCGCGCAGGCCCTTCGCCCGCGCGAGCACCAGGTAGTCCTCCCGCATCGTCTCGAGCAGCGAGGAACGCATGATGAGCGTGTACTCGCCGAGGTACGCCAGCGTCAGGGTCAGCGCGGGCAGGAACATGTGGTGCGCCTGGTCGAGGAGCTTCGCGATGCCCGAGGCGTCGGAGCCGGGGTCCGTGATGCCGCCCACGGGGAACCAGCCCAGCACGACGGCGAACGCGATCAGGAGCAGCATCCCGAGCCAGAAGTCCGGCATCGAGTAGGTCGTCATCGTGAACGTCGTCGAGGCGTAGTCCGTCTTCGAGCCGCGCCTCCACGCCGCGACGATCCCGAGCAGCACGCCGAAGACGGTCGAGAGCAGGGTCGAGACGCCGACGAGGGCGATCGTCGGCCACGCCCGCTCCACGATCTCGGACGCGACGGGCTCGTTGGAGACGTACGAGCGGCCGAGGTTGAGCTGCGCCGTCTGCTGGACGTAGCGGCCGAACTGCTCGAGCCGCGAGCCGTCGAGGCCGAACTGCTGCTGCAGCTCCGCGCGCTGCTCCTGCGTCAAGTTGCGGCCGCGAAACAGGTTGGCGACCGGGTCGGGCTCGACGACCCGGAACAGGAAGAAGTTGAAGACGACGACGAACGCGAGCGTCGCGAGCGAGCCGAGCACCTTGACGGCGACGAATCGCGCGCTCACCGCAGTCGACGCCCGCCGCGGGGCCTACTCGCGCTCGTCCGCGCTGCGCCGGCGCGTGAGCAGCAGGATCGCGCCGCCGACGAGCGCGACGGCGGCGATACCGATGCCCACGATGGCGCCCGTGCCCAGGCCGCCGCCTCCGTCCGACGCCGACGCGAGCGGGGTCAGCGCCGCGTACGACGGCGACGTGTTCGAGAACATCACCGGGCCGGTGTCGGCCGGCTGGCGGATCCAGCCCTCGAAGCGGTCCGTGCGGTAGGCCTGCAGGTCGGGCTCGTAGTACAGGACGTTGTAGACCGCGGCGTCGTACATCCGGTTCAGCATCCGGTGCACGATCTCCTCGCGCTGCTCCGGGTCGAGCTCGACGTTCTGCGCCTTGTAGTCGGCGTCGTAGGCCGGGTCGCACCAGTTGGCGTCGTTGTAGTAGTTCGTCGGGTCCTCGGGGTCCTTGCTCAGCTGGTCGCAGGTGAAGTACGAGAGCATCGGGTCCGGGTCGACGAACGGCGTCCAGCCCCAGTGGAAGAGGTCGTAGTCGCCCTTGCCGATCACCTCGATCAGCGTGTTGTCGTTCATCGGCTTCAGCGTCGTCCCGATGCCCACCTCCTTCAGCCAGCCGGAGACGAACTCCGCCACCGGCGCGGCCACCTGTGACTCGGTGCGGACGGCGTAGACGAGGTTGATGTCGTCGCCGCCGCCGGGCATCTCGCGGATGCCGTTGCCGTTGGTGTCGGCGTAGCCGGCGTCGTCGAGGATCTGCTTGGCCTGCTCGAGATCGAAGCCGAGCTGGTCACTCACGGGGATCTCCGGGATCCAGGCGGGGTTCGCCGACGGGCTCATCGTCGTCGCCGGCGCGCCGAGGCCCACGAGAACGCGGTCGATGATCGTCTCCTTGTCGATCGAGTGCGCGATCGCCTCCCGGAACCGGATGTCTCCCAGGGCCGGATGGCCGTTGCCGATGCCCTCGACGCGCTGGCCCTCCGGGCGGCCGCCGTTGACCGCGATCTCGTCGAAGCCTCCCTGCTGCCCCTGCACCGCCACGATGCCGTCGCTCGACTCGAGCCCCGCGAACGCCTGGTTGGGGATGTCGTGGGCGGCGTCGATCTCGCCCTGCTCCAGCGCGGCCACCATCGCGTCCGCGTTGTTGAAGAGCCGGAAGATCACCTCGTCCACCTCAGGCTGCCCGGCCCAGTAGTTCGGGTTGGCGGCGAGACGCCAGAACTGGCCGCGCTTGAACTCGGTCAGCGTGAAGGGCCCCGAGCCCACGCCGTCCAGCGCGTTGTACTTCTGGATCGCCTGCTCGTCGAGCTTGCCCCAGATGTGCTCGGGGAGGATGTAGACGTCCATCGTCGGCAGCTTCGGGTCCGGGACCGAGCTCGTGATCTCGACCGTGCGGTCGTCGATCGCCTTCGCCGTCAGGTTCTGCACCGTCGCGCTGTGGTTGAGCCACTCCTCGTCGCGCGACCGGTTGACCGTGAACGCGATGTCCTCCGCGGTCAGCGGCTCGCCGTCGGACCACTCGAGGCCCTCCCGCAGCGTGTACGTGTACGTCTTGCCGCCGTTCGATGCCTCCCACGACTCCGCGAGCCCCGGCGTCGTGGCGAAGTCGGCGGCGGCCTTGTCCGTCAGGGTCGCGTACTGGAGGTTCCAGACCTCGTAGTCCGGCACTTCGACGCCGACCAGCGGGTTGAAGCTGCCGACGTTGTTGACGACCCCGACCGTCAGCACGACCTTGTCGTCGCCGTCCTGCGACGACCCTGCGGAGACCGCCGTCAAGGCGACGACGGCGGCGAGGACGGAGACGATGGCACGGCGCGCTGACACTGGACCTCCTGGCTCGGCGGGGGACCGGCGCGATTATCGCGCCGTGCTGAGTTGGACGCCACCCGTACCGAGAGGTTTGGCCGTCAGAGCAGGTGCCAGTCGAGGAAGCGCTCGACCCGGCGGTAGAAGTCGACCTGCGGCCCCGCCCGGAGGAATCCGTGGGCCTCGGTCGGGTACGTGACGTACTCGAAGGTCTTGCCGAGGCGTCGCAGCTCGGCGACCAGCTCCTCCGACTGCTTCGGGTGGACGCGCTCGTCGAGCTCGCCGGTGGCGACGAGGATCGGCGCCGTCAGGCCCGCGAGGCGGTGGATCGGCGAGCCGCGGAGGTAGGCGCCGCGGTTCTCCGAGGGGTGGCCCATCATGTTCATGCCGGCGTAGAGGACGCCGTCGCGGTCACCTTGCGTCCACGAGGAGAGCAGGTTCGCCTCGCCGTACTTGCACACCGCCGCCCGGAAGCGGTGCTCGGGGTCGTCGGCGACGGCGCAGAGCGCCAGGTAGGAGCCGTAGCTGGCGCCGAGGATCGCCAGCCGGTCGCCGTCGACCCAGTCGAGCGTTCGCAGGAAGTCCGCGGCCGCGAGACAGTCGTCCTTGTCGCCGACGCCCCAGTCGCCGTGGTTCAGGTACTGGAAGCTCCTGCCGCGGCCGGTCGAGCCGCGGAAGTTCAGCGCGAGCCAGGCGTAGCCCTTGTCGACGAAGTACTGCGCGTGGCCGTCCCAGTAGTCGCCGTAGAGCTCGATCGGGCCGCCGTGCGGATAGACGACCGCGGGCGCGGGACGCTCGCCCCCGGGGGGCCTGAAGAGCAGGCCGTGGATCTCGAGCCCGTCGAGCGACGGGAACGACACAGGCTCGGGCCGGACGTGCGGCGCCGCCCGGATCGCGGCCGGCGCCGGCGCCAGCAGCTCCTCGATCTTCCCGGCGGGCGTCACGAGCCGCAGCTCGGGCGGCGTGCCCTGGTCCTCGTACTCGACCACGACGGCGCCGTCCGCCGTCCAGACCGGCGAGCCCCACGTGCCGCCGCGGGCGAGCTCCGTCACGTCGCCGCCCGCGGCGTCCACGAGCACGAGATCGTCCTGGAAGCCGGCCGAGCGCACCGCGGCGAGGCAGGTGCCGTCGGGGCTCCAGGCCGGCGACGACAGGTCTGCGGCGCCCGCCGCGGCGACGAGCGCCTCGCTCGTGCCGGGCTCGACGACGTGAAGCTGCCACCACTCGCCACGCTGCGCGGCGAACGCAAGCCGGCGGCCGTCCGGCGACCAGCAGGGCTCCGCGTCGCGAACGCCGGGGGCCCCGGTGAGCGCTGTCGTCTCCCCGGTCGCCAGCTCGGCGAGCCGGATCTCGCCGCGGTTCAGGTCGCCGCGCGGACGGAAGGTGAACGCGACGCGGCGGCCGTCCGGCGAGACGGCGGCCTCCACCTCGTCGCCGCGGCGGTCGAGACCCGGCACGCTGCGCACCAGCGGCTGCGGCCACGGGTCGGCGATGTCGACGATCGCGAGCCGGCTGCAGTCGTCGCGGTCGACGCCGACGACGAGACGTTCCGGCCCCGCCCAGGCGGGGGAGCCGGCCTCGACGAGCCGCCGCGGCGGCCCGCCGGCGGTCGGCACGAGCCAGACCCAGCCGTGGTCGCCGTAGGCCACGAGCGCCCCGTCCGGCGAGATCACCGGCGTCGTGTCCTCCCAGTACGGCTGCAGGTCGCGGCCGGTCGTCAGCCGCGTCAGCTGCCGGCTCGCCGGTTCGAAGCTCCACACGTCGGACGTCTCGCGGTCGAGGATCAGGGCGAGCGAGCCACGGTCGGGAGCGATCGAGAGCGAGCGGGCCCGCTCGGTCGCCGCGATCGCCTCCAGCCGCCAGTGTGGCGGGTCGGCGGCGTCGGGCCGCCTGGGCGTCGGCACGCCGCCGTACTCCTCCTTGCCGATCCAGATGCCCAGCGGCTCAGGCACGCGCCGTCTCCAATCCCTCCTCGAGGCCCTCGAGCGCGGCGCCGACGAGCCCGCCGAGCGTGGCGAGATCGTAGCCTCCCTCCTGCACGACGACGGTCGGCAGCGCGAGCCGCCCGAACGTGCGGCCGGCGCTGCGGAAGCCGTCCGCCGAGACGCGCAGGGGGCTCTCCGGGTCGGCCGCGGCCGCGTCGACGCCGAGCGCGACGACCAGGGCCTGCGCCCCGTGCTCCCGCACGAAGCCGGCGAGCCGGTCGACGGCGGCCAGCCAGCTCTCGTCACCGGAGCCGGGCGCGAGCGTGAGGTTCAGGTTGGCGCCCTCCCCCGCTCCCGCGCCCGTCTCGCCGGCGCCGCCGAGGAAGTGCGGGAACCATCCGGCCGCCGGGTCGACGTGCGCCGAGCAGGTGACGACGTCGTCGCGACGCCAGAAGATCTCCTGGGCGCCGTTGCCGTGGTGCGCGTCGACGTCCACGATCGCGACGCGCTCGACGCCGCCGTCGCGCAGCCTCTGCGCGGCGACCGCGGCGTTGTTGAGGTAGCACGAGCCGCCGTACGCGGAGCGCGTGACGTGGTGGCCGGGCGGCCGCGTGCACGCGTAGGCGGCGGGCGCGCCCGCCAGGACGAGCTCGCACGCGGTCAGCGCGCAGTCGACCGCCGCGCGCGCGGCCGTCCACGTCCCGGGGCCGACGGGGGTCATCGTGTCGAAGGCCCACATGCCGGTCCTCGCCGACGCCGCGGCGGGGATCGCCGGCGCCAGCCCCCCGAGCAGCCCCGGGTGCGGGAAGATGTAGGCGACCGCGCGATCCTGGCCGCGGTCGGCTGGGTAGCCGGCCGCCTCCCAGCCGTCCCAGGCGCCGCGCAGGAAGTCCACGAGGCCGGCGTCGTGGACGGCGAGCAGCGCGGCGTCGTCGTGGGGCTCCGCGTCGACGACCCGCGCTCCCGCCTCGACGAGGGCCGCCAGGATGGCGTCGGCCCGCTCCGGCGTCTCGTCGCCCGGGATGGGGACCCCGATCCACACCTCGCCGCCCGGCACGTGGCGGCGGTGGTCGTCCGCCCAGACGACGGGGATCGACAGCGCCATCGCTCGACCCTACCGCGGTAGGCTCACGCTCCGATGACCCGGCTGCGCGACCACGGGCTTCGCACCGGCGCGCTCGAGCCGGGGCCGCTGAACGCGATCACCGACGTGACCGGAGTGGCCGTCGGGCACGTGACCGTGCAGCGCGACGAGCCCGACTCGCCCGCGGGCCGCGGCGTCGCGCGCACCGGTGTGACAGCGGTCCTCCCGGGGCCGGTCGGGGAGCTCTTCGACTCGCCCGCGCCGGCAGGGGCGGCGGTGCTCAACGGCGCCGGCGAGCTGGCCGGGTTCCTCCAGGTACGCGAGTGGGGCCTGCTCGAGACGCCTGTGTACCTGACGGCGACCATGTCCGTCGGACGGGTGCTCGACGGGGCCGTGTCGGTCGCGCTCGCCGCCGACGCCCGGATCGGCGTGACCGACGTCGTCATCCCGGTCGTGGGCGAGTGCGACGACAGCTGGCTGAGCGACGCCCGCACCGTCCAGGTCGAGGCGGTGGACGCCGGCCGGGCGGTCGAGTCGGCGATGACCGCGGCGGTCGAGGAGGGATGCGTCGGCGCCGGCACCGGGATGATCGCGCTGGGCTGGAAGGGCGGCATCGGCACCGCCAGCAGGCGCGTCCCGCGCACGGAAGCGCTGCTCGGGGCCCTCGTCCTGGCGAACTTCGGCGAGCCGCGCGACCTGCGGGTCGACGGCGTGTCGCCGTTTGCCGCCCTCGGCCAGGGGTACGAGGAGGCTCCCCCGCCGGCGGGCAGCTGCATCGTCGTCGTCGCCACGGACGCGCCCCTGTCGGCGGCGCAGCTCACCCGCGTGGCGCGGCGCTGCGGTCTCGGGCTCGCCCGCACCGGGTCGGTCGCGCACCATGGCAGCGGCGAGATCTTCGTGGCTTGCTCGACCGCCAGGCGCCCCCGAGACGAGCCGCCCGCCGCGGGCGTCGCCGACCCGATGCTGGACGGCTTCTTCGCCGCGTCGGTGGAGGCAACCGAGGAGGCCGTGCTGAACGCGCTCTGGGCGGCGGTCGACACCACCGGGCGCGACGGACGCGTCGTGCGGGCGCTCCCCCACGACGCGACGCTCGAGCTGCTGGCGGCCCACGGCCGCCTGGGCACGTAACAGACTCTTACTGTCCGCGGCCCTCTGGCGGCTCCGGGCGGCCGGCGGAGCCGGGCTCCGCCCGGCCGGTGCCGTCAGAGGCGGCCCGATCTGAAGATTCCCAGGAGGAGCCAGACCCCGAAGGCGCCGGAGAGCACGAAGCCGACGAACGAGAGCAGGTGGAGGCCCATGACGTGCGGGCCGTCGGTCGCGAGCACCCCGACCACCGATGAGCCGAGCAGGCCGCCGAGGATCACGAGCGAGACCGAGATCCGGTTGACGGAGACGTCGATGCGATGGGCGAGGTCGTCGATGCCCGGGTTCGAGATCTTGATCTCGAGCTCGCCGTCGCGGAGCTCGTTGAGCACGTCGTGGAGCTGGTACGGAACCTGGCGGGCGATCCCGGCCAGCTCGCGCGCCTCCGCCTGCGCGCGCACGGAGATGCGGCGCGGCGAGAACCGCTCGGCCAGCAGCCGCCGCGCGTACGGCTTCGCGACCTCGAAGACGTTGAACTCGGGGTAGAGCTCGACACCCACCGAGCCGAGCGTCGCGATCGCCTTGTCGAGGATCACGAAGCGGGTCGGCAGGCGCAGGTTGAGCGAGTAGATCAGGTCGAGCCCCTCCCGGATCACCTCGATCGGGTCGATCTCCGACAGGCTGGCACCGTAGTAGCGGTAGTACAGCTCCGCGATCGCTCCGCGCAGCTCCTCCTCCCGCTCCTTCGGGTAGCGCACTCCGAGCTCGGCCAGCCGCCGCGGCAGCTTGTCGACGTTCTCGGTCGCGGCGTCGATGAAGAGGCGCGTCAGCCGCGTCATGTCCTCGTTCGAGAGCCGGCCCGTGAGGCCGAAGTCGATCAGGCCGACCCGGCCGTCCGCCAGCACGAGGATGTTCGACGGGTGCGGGTCGCCGTGGAAGAACCCGTGCCGGAAGATCATCGTCATCCATGCGTCGGTCATCCGGTACGCCAGCTCGCGGCGCTGCTCGGAGCTCGTGGCTGCCAGGTCGAGATCGCGGAGCTGGATCCCGGGGATCTCCTCGAGCGTCAGGACGCGCTCGGTGCTGTACGTCCAGTAGACGCGGGGCACGACCACCGTCTCGGAGCCCGCGAAGTTCCGCCGGAACGTCTCCGCGCTCCGCGCCTCCTGCCCGTAGTCGAGCTCCTGGCGGATCGAGCGCGCGAACTCGTCGACGAGCGCCTCCGTGTCGATGAAGTCGAGCGCCCGTACCCGGTCCCGGACGAAGCGCGCCGCGGAGCGCATCAGCTGCACGTCCGACTCGATCTGACGCGGCGCCTCCGGACGCTGCACCTTGACGACGACCTCCTGCCCGTCCGGCAGCCGCGCACGGTGCACCTGGCCGATCGAGGCGGCGGCAACCGGCTCCGCGTCGAAGCGCAGGAACGCCTGCTCGACGGTCAGGCCCAGCTCGGCGCGGATCACCTGCTCGACCTGCTCGAACGGGAACGGCGTGACGTCGTCCTGGAGCTTGCGGAGCTCGACGACGATGTCCTGCGGCACGACGTCCGGACGGGTCGAGAGCAGCTGGCCGAACTTGACGAACGTCGGGCCGAGCTCGTCGAGCATCTCCCGCAGCCGGCGGCCCCGCTCCGACGGCTCCTCGTCGCCGCGCCCGTTCCGCCGGCGGACGAGGAGATAGCCGAACCCGTGCCGCGTCGCTACCCGCCCGATCTCGGACAGGCGCGAGATACTGCGCTGCTTCTTCACCGTCGCCACGGACGCAGTGTGGCACGACCGGGGGACTGCCCCCGGGACTGCCGCCCCCGGCTTGGGGCTACTCGGAGCGCTCGCGCTCGAGCAGGCGGAGCCGGTGCTCGAGCTGGGCCACTTTCAGGCCGAGCTCGTCGACCTCCTCCCGCCGCACGAGCCCGAGCTTCGCGAGCAGCTTGTCGGTCGTCTCGGTCCGGCTCGCGGCCGCCTTCTCCGCTTCGCCGCGCCAGCGAGCGACCGTGTCGCGCACGGCCTGCCGCATCCGCTCCCGCTCGACGCCGACCTTCTGCGCGAGCTCGTCGGCGAGCTCGTCGGCCGCGTCGGCCGTCATCGCCGCCCAGCCGAGGCCTGCGAGCACGAGCTGCTCGAGCGTTCCGCGCTGCCCGTCGCCGGCCTCGTGGCGCGGATCCGCCACCGTCACCTCGCGCGTCCGTGCGGACGGGTCGAGCGCCGCTGGCGGCGTTTCTCGCGGCGCGAGGACGAGGAGGACTGCCCCGGCGAGGCGCCGGCGGCCGGTGCCGCGGGCGCCGCCGCGGTGACCAGCTCCTCGGCCTCCTCGGCGAGAACCTCTTCCCCGGGCTCGACGGCCAGCGCGCCGCCGACGGTCTGGATGCCCGCCAGGTCCTCGACGTCGTCGACCCGCCGGCGGTACTCGGGCTCGCGCTCCTTGAAGACGGCGAGCAGCGGAGCGGCGATGAAGATCGACGAGTAGGCGCCGGCGCCGATTCCGACCAGCAGCGCGAACGCGAAGTCCTTCAGGGTGTCGCCGCCGAACAGGTAGAGGCAGGCGATCGGCAGCAGCGTGATGAAGGTCGTCGCGAGCGACCGTGGGATGACCTCCCAGAGCGAGACGTTCCCGATCGTGCGGAACGACGCCCGCTTCATGATCGGCATGTTCTCGCGGATGCGGTCGAAGATGATGATCGTGTCGTAGATCGAGTACCCGAGCACCGTCAGGATCGCGGCGACGGTGGCCGTCGTCACCTCCCTGCCGACGAGGGCGTAGATGCCGACGGTGATCAGGATGTCGTGGAAGAGGGCGACGAGCACCGGCAGGGCGAACTTCCACTGGAACCGCAGCGCGATGTAGGCGCTGATCAGGAGCAGCGAGACGATGATCGCGAGGATCGCCGAGTTGGCGATCTGGCTGCCGAAGCTCTCGGAGACGTTCTTGACCCCGAACGACTCGGCGCCGACGGCCTCGGTCAGCGAGGACTGGAGCTGGGTCTGCTCGGCCTGGGTGAGCGACTCGGTGCGGATCGAGAAGTCGGAGTAGGCGTCGCCCGACGTCGACGCGCCGCGACCCTGGATGACGGCGTTCGCCTGGCCGATCTCCGCCGCCTCGCCGCGCACGTCCTCGAGCGCGACCGGCTGCGCCGTCTTGAACGTCATCTGGGTGCCGCCCTCGAAGTCGATCCCGAGGTTCAGCCCGCGGACGCCGATCGCCAGGATCGCGATCGCCATGACCACGGCCGAGAACGCGAACCAGACGTTGCGCCGGCCGATGAAGTCGAGCTTCAGCCAGCCCGGCACGCCGCGGCCCGAGGCGCCCATCAGCTTCGGGTTCTCGATCCAGGAGAAGCCGCCCAGGACGACGAGCAGCGCGCGCGTGGCGACGACCGCCGTCAGCATCGAGATCACGGTGCCGATCAGCAGCATCAGGGCGAAGCCGCGCACGCTCGCGGTCGCGACGGCGAACAGGACGAGGGCGGTGATCGCGGTGACGACGTTTGCGTCGACGATCGTGTGGAAGCCCTTCGTGTAGCCCTGCGCGATCGCGGCCCTCACCGACCGCCCGGCTCTCGCCTCTTCTTTCACGCGTTCGAAGATGACGACGTTCGCGTCGGCCGCGACACCGAGCGTCAGCACCAGGCCGGCGATGCCGGGCAGCGTCAGCGTCACGTTGAAGAGCAGGATCGCCGCGTAGAGCAGGGCCGCGTAGATCCCGAGCCCGATCACGGCGATCAGGCCGAGGAACCGGTAGAAGACGAGCAGGAAGAGCGCGACGAGGAGCAGGCCGGCGACGATCGCGAGCTTGGCCTCCTGCAGCGAGTCCTTGCCGAGCGTCGCCGAGATCGCGGTCTGGTCGAGCGTCACGAACTTGACCGGGAGCGCGCCGGTCTGCAGGACGAGCGCCAGGTCCTTGGCCTCGTCGACGGTGAAGTTGCCCGTGATCTGGGCGCCGTTGTCGCCCGAGATGCCGTTCGGGTAGTCGTTGAAGTCGATCGACGGCCACGACTTGATCTCGCGGTCGAGGACGATCGCGAAGTTCTGGTTGAAGGCGTCCGGGTCGGCGCCCTGCGCGGCGCCGGCCGTGTTGTAGAGGAGCTTGCCACGCTGCGCCTCGGCGCGCGTGATCTCCTGGAACTTGTCGGCGCCGGCGCCGGTGAAGTCGAGCAGCACGATCGGCTGGGCCGTCTGCGGGTCGAAGTCCTGGCGCGTGCCGCTCAGGTCGAGGTCGGCGCCCGTCATCTCCGGCACGTCCGGCGGGTCGTAGCGGAAGAGATAGAACTGGCGCTTCGTCGCGACCTCGCCGGGCGGGCAGAGGTCGCCCGTCGCGCACGAGACGACGACCGTCTGCGGCGGCGTCGCCAGGAGCCTGTACCCCTTCGGGACCTTGCCGTCGTGCTTGCGGAGCGCGGCGGCCTTCGTCGCGACCGGACCGGCCACGAGCTTCTCGTTCTGGTCGAACAGGTACCAGGCCTCGGCCTGGTCCTCGTCGACGAGCGACTGCTGCCCGACGAGCAGGTCGTAGACCGACGGGGTCGCCACCGGGACGCGCTGCGCGGTGATCGACGGCCGCACGAGGTCCGCCTGGAGGTCGAAGAGCTCGAGCTGAGCCGTCTTGCCGATGACGGCGGCGGCCTCCTCCGGACGCTGGACCCCGGGCAGCTGGATGACGATCTGGTCGTCGCCCTGCTTGCGGATCTCGGGCTCGGAGACGCCGAGCTTGTCGACGCGGTTCCGCATGATCTCGACCGACCGGTCGAGGTCCTCCTCGGCAAGCTCGCGGTCGCGCGGCGGGACGGCCTGCAGCGTGACCTCGAGCCCGCCCTGCAGGTCGAGGCCGAGCGTCGCCTCGTCGTGGGCGGGCGATCCGGGGATCGCCAGCAGAGCGACGCCGACGAGCGCCGCGACGACCAGGGCGATGACGAATGTGGCAGCGCGACGACTCACGAGGCTCGGCTCAGGTTAGCGGCGCTCCAGGGCGGTAGGCTCCTCCGCCCCTTCAGCCCTTACAGTCTCCACTTCGTTCTTAACGGTCTCTACGCCCTCGTCAAGGCTGGTTTCTGCCGCGTCCTCGTCGTCCTCGACGACACCCTCCTCGTCCTCGTCCTCGTCGGGCTTGACGACGGACGCGACGGAGCGGCGGGCCATGCGGACGTTGATCCCCTCGGCGATCTCGACGATCAGGTCGTCGTTCTCGTCGAACTCCTGCACGATCCCGTAGATGCCCCCGTGCGTGAGGATCTCGTCGCCGACGTCGATGTGGTCGAGCATCTGCTGTGCCTGACGCTGGCGGTTGCGCTGCGGGCGGATCAGGAGCACCCACAGCAGCACGAACATGGCGATGATGATGATCAGCGATCCCACTCGGTCAGTCCTCCTCGGGGCCGGCGGCGAGCCGGGCGAGCACACCGGCGCGATACGCGGCGAGCTCGCCGCGCGCGATCGCCTCTCGCGCGCCGGCGGTCAGTCGTAGCACGAACCACAGATTATGCAGGCTCAGCAGGCGAAGCCCGAGGAGCTCCTCCTGGTTGACGAGGTGGCGCACGTAGGCACGCGTGAACCGCCGGCAGGCCGGGCAGCCGCAGCCCTCTTCGAGCGGCCGCGGGTCCCGGGCGAAGCGGGCGTTGCGGAGGTTGAGGCGACCGCCCGCCGTCAACGCGGAACCGGTTCGGGCCGTCCGGGTCGGCAGGACCGAGTCGAACATGTCGATCCCACGGGCGACGACCTCGACGATCCCCTCGGCGTCGCCGATCCCCATGAAGTAGCGGGGACGTTCGGCCGGCAGCAGCGGCGCCGCCCAGCCGACGGCGTCGAGCATCTCGTCGCGGTCCTCGCCGACCGCCAGGCCGCCGAGCGCATGACCGTCGAAGCCGAGCGCGGTGATCTCCTCGATCGAGCGCCGCCGCAGCTCCGGGTCGGCGCCGCCCTGGGCGATCCCGAACGCGAGCTGGCCCGGCGCGCGCTCCTCCTCGAGCTGGCGCCGCGCCCAGAGCGACGTCAGCCGCACCGCCCGCTCGAGCTCGGCGCGCGGCACGTCCGCGGGCGGGCAGACGTCGAGGCACATCGCGATGTCCGAGCCGAGCTTGCGCTGGACAGCGGCCACGAGCTCGGGCGTGAAGCGCGCCGCCGCCCCGTCGTAGACCGAGCGGAACGTCACGCCGGCGTCGTCGGTCGCGAGCAGCGTGTCCCGCAGCGAGAAGACCTGGAAGCCGCCCGAATCGGTGAGGATCGGCCCCTCCCAGCCCGAGAACGCGTGCAGGCCGCCGAGCCCGGCCACGACGTCCTCGCCGGGCCGGAAGTGCAGGTGGTACGCGTTGCCCAGGACCACGTGCGCGCCGAGCGCGCGGACCTCGTCCGGATGCAGGCTCTTCACCGTCCCCTTCGTCCCGACGGGCATGAACGCAGGCGTCGGGATCTCTCCGTGGGCCGTCCGGATCACGCCGGCGCGGGCTGCCCCGTCGGTCGCCTCCAGCGTGAAGCAGCTCATCGGCGGAGCATGCACGCTGCGGGCCCGGGAGGGGCACGGCGGGACGCGCGCCGTGCGACCATGTCCCGGTGACCGCCGTCCCCGAGGAGTTCGACCTCCCGCTCGTCGAGTCGCCCTTCCAGGACGTCCCCGAGGCCGAGGAGCTCGAGCTCGGCGAGGGCCTCGAGGGCGATCCCGGGATCGCGTTCCGGCGGACGCTCGGAATGTTCGCGACCGGCGTCACGGTCGTCACGACCCGGCGCGGCGAGACGGTGCACGGGATGACCGCTAACGCCTTCATGTCGGTCTCGCTGCACCCGCCGCTCGTGCTCGTCTCGATCGACCGCCGCGCCCGCATGTGCGATCTGCTGCACGAGGGCACGCGCTACGGCGTCAGCGTGCTCTCCCAGGCGCAGTCGCCGCTCTCCGACCGCTTCGCCGGGCGTACCGGCGGCGAGACGCCCGAGCCCCGCTTCGAGGTCGTGCGCGAGACGCCGCTCGTCGACGGCGCGCTCGCGCACCTCGTCTGCCGGGTCGTCCGCTCCTACTGGGGCGGCGACCACTCGCTCTTTCTCGGCCGGGTCGAGTTCGCACGCTACGGCGAAGGCGAGCCGCTGCTGTTCCACGGCGGCCGCTATGAGCGCCTCGTGAGCGAGACGCGCGTGTTGTCGGCGCTGCCGCAGGAGCTGATCGAGGCTTTGCTCGCGAGCGGCACGGAGCTGACGTTCGCCGCCGGCGAGACCCTCCTGCGGCGGGGCGAGCCGGGCGACGTGCTGCTGCTCGTCCTCGAGGGCACGGTCCGGATCGAGCGGCCCGGACGCTCCATCACCCGCGGCGCCGGCGAGCTGATCGGTGAGATCGAGGTGCTCGACCCGGGCGGGGGCCGAACCGCCGACATCGTCGCCGAGGAGCCGGTCCGCTGCCTCGCGGTCCTCCGCGGCGAGCTGCTGGCGGCGCTCGAGGCGGAGCCGAAGGCGGCCCTGGCGCTGATCGGCGTGCTCGCGAGCCGCTTCCGCGAGACGACCTGAACGAGCCGAACGGCGCGCCTCGTGACACAGTGTCACGAGGCGTCCCGCGTTACGTCCGGCGCCCGTGCGCGATCTTGTAGGCATGCGGAGGCGAGCCGAGGCGGCCGACGCCCACTACGCCGAGATCCTCGGGTTCGTCCGCCGGCGCGTCGACTCGGTGGCCGACGCCGAGGACGTCACGCAGGACGTCTTCGCCGCGGTCGCGGAGTCCCTCGCCCGCTCGGCCGGCTCGGCGCCGCCGACCCTCGGCTGGCTCTACACGGTCGCCCGTCGCCGGATCGTGGACCGGCTGCGTCGACCCGGCCCGGAGACCGTGTCCTTCGACGTCGCGGGCGAGCCGGAGGCGCTCGATCGCGACTACGGAACGCTCGTCGCACGCACGCTCCAGCGTGGGCTCGCCTCGATGCCGGAGGCACAGCGCCGGGTGGTCTCGCTTCGTCTGCTCGAAGGCCGCAGCTTCGCGGAGATCGCCGACCGGCTGGACGCGACGGAGGACGCCTGCCGGATGCGCTTCCTGCGCGGGCTGAGGCGTCTCCGGCGCACCTTCGAGGAGGAGGGCCTGGCTCCATGACCATGACCGCTCCTGCGACCGTCTTCGACGACCGCGACCTGCTGGACCTGCTGGCGGGTGAGCCCGAGCTGCTCGCGATCGCCGACGCGCTCCGTGAGACGCGGCGCGCGACCGCCCAGGATCGACGGCCGCGGCGGCGGCTCGCGGCCGCAGCAGCGGCCCTTGCGGCTGCGGCGGCGGCGCTCCTGCTGGTCGCTTCGCCGTGGCAGGGATCGCCGTCGCTTGCGGAGCAGGCGCTCGCCGCGGTCGGGACCGGGCCGGTGGTGCACGTCGCGATCGAGCACACGGGGTCGCCCCTGTGGCGGCTGGTCGACCTGCGAACCGGTTCCGAGATCCCGCGGACGCAGCGGATCGAGATCTGGTTCGACGAGGAGCGCGGGCTGAAGCGGACGGTCTCCTCCGTCGACGGGCAGGTGCTCGACGAGGTGCTGGAGACGCCAGCTGGCGGCTGGTCGCGCGGCGGGCGCGTCTACACGTGCGCCTGGATCGCGGCCCACCCGGTCGAGGCGACGAAGGCCGGCGTGAGCTGCAACCCGAGCGGCGAGAACGGCCGGACGCCGCGCACGATCCCCGAGCGGGCGCCGACGCTCGAGGCGGCGCTCGCCGGGTTCGTCGACGGCTATCGCTCCGCGCTCGCCTCGGGGGAGGCCGAGGAGGACGGGAGGGCGCAGGTGGACGGCCGCGAGGTGGTCTGGCTCCGGTTCGCGTCCTCGGGGAGTGGCACCCGCGTCGCGGTGGACGCGGCCAGCTTCGAGCCGGTCCTGCTCGAGTGGGGATCGGACGCGCCGCTCCGCGTCGTCGCCGCCGAGGCGGTGCCGCGCGACGCCCACATCTTCACGCGGCCGGCTTCGGTTGCAGCGCAGACCGGAGGCGGGATCGCCGCCAGGGAGGCGATCGAGGTCGCCGCGCTCCACGACGTGCTCCCGGGAACGGTCTGGCTGGGCCGCGAGTGGAGCGGCCTGTCGCTCGTCTCCGCCGAGCGCCAGGAGCGGATGCTCCGGACCGGGGCCGGCGGTGCCGCCGGCACCATGCCGGTGCTGAAGCTCACCTACGCGCGCGTGGGCCCCGACGGCGTTCTCGATCCGTCCTCCACGGTGGACGTCTACGAAGCGCCCGGGTGCCTGGTCTCGATCGGCTGGACCTGCTCGGCGCGCGACCCGGCCTCGCCGGACGTGCTCGGAGCCCCGTTCGGGCAGGACGGCCCGCTCGCGATCGGCCAGCTTCGGAGGGACGGGCTGTACGTGTCGATCTGGAAGCGAAGCGCGGCGCCCGACCTACTCGAGATCGCCAGGGCGCTCGCACCGGTCCCGCGCGGCGCAGGCTGACCCTAGGGGAGCGCCTCGACGATGGCGGTGTCGTCGCGCTCGGTGACGCCGCCCTGCGAATGCGTCGACAGAGATCGCGACCGTCGTCCACCGGATGTCGGTGTCCGGATGGTGGTCCAGCAGCTCCGGCTCTACGACCTCGGCCGCGTCTTGTCCGGGTCGTAGAACGGGAACCGGACGACCGTCGCCGGGATCCGCTTCTGGTGCCCGTCGAGCTTGCCGACCTCGACCTCCGTGCCGAGCTCGGCGTAGCGGACGTTCATCCGGCAGAGGGCGATGGTCTTCTGCAGCGTCGGCGAGCGCGTGCCGCTCGTCACCACGCCGACCTGGTGGCGTCCGACGTGGACGCAGTCGCCGTGCGCGCCGGGCTCGGTCCCCTCCATCTCGAGGCCGACGAGCACCCGCTGCGGGTGCGCGCGCCGCTCGGCCAGCGCCTCGCGCCCGAGAAAGTCCTCCGCCTTGTCGGCCGTGACCGTGAAGCCGATGCCGGCCTCGAAGGGGTCGACCTGGTCGTCGAACTCGTAGCCGGCGAAGATCAGGCCCGCCTCGATCCGCAGCATGTCCAGCGCGTCCAGCCCCAGCGGCGCCAGGCCGAACGGCTCGCCTGCGCCCAGCACGGCGTCCCAGAGCGCCGGCGCGTCCCGCGGGTGGCAGAAGAGCTCGTAGCCGAGCTCGCCCGAGTAGCCGGTGCGCGAGGCGATCAGCGGCAGCCCCTGCGGGCCGCCGAGCCGCGCCACCGAGAAGCGGAACCACTTCAGCTCGGCGAACGGCGTCTGCGACGGGGCCGTCCAGATCAGCGGCGCCAGCAGCTCGCGGCTCGCCGGCCCCTGGACGGCGACGTTGTGGAGGTCGTCGGTGGACTCCTTCACCCACACCCTCAGGCCGAGCCGTTCGGCCTGCTCGCGCAGGTGCACGCCGCCGTACTCGGAGCCCCCGACCCAGCGGAAGTTGTTCTCGGCCAGGCGGAAGACCGTGCCGTCGTCGATCATGCCGCCGGTGTCGTTGCACATCGCCGTGTAGACCACCTGGCCGTCGGAGAGCCGGCGGACGTCGCGCGTCACCGTCGCCTGCAGCAGCGCCTCCGCGTCAGGCCCCAGCACCTCGAACTTGCGCAGCGGCGAGAGGTCCATGATCGCGGCCCGCTCGCGGCAGGCCCAGTACTCGTCCACCGCCCCGAGGTTGTCGTACGACGTGGGCAGCCAGTAGCCGTTGTACTCCGTGAAGCGACCGGTGAGCGCCGACGTCCGCGTGTGGAAGCCGGTCTCCTTCGTCAGCTTCGGCTCCGCCCCGGGCGTGACGCGGTGCGCGATCGCGGCCGAGAAGCGCTCCTTCGCCGGGTACACCCGCACGTGCACCTCGGTCGGGTTCCAGGCGTTCGCCGGGTCGATGTCGTCCGGGCAG
>DATBMD010000330.1:0-2965 GCA_036555085.1 Gaiellaceae bacterium | reverse complement strand
GCCGTGGGCTCGCGCCGGCGTGGGAGCGGTCGCGACACAGGCTGCGGGGATCGCCGCCTACGGGCCGCAGATGCTGGAGCTCCTGGGCGAAGGCCTCGGCCCGGGCGCCGCGCTGGAGCGCGCGCTCGCGGACGACGACGGACGGGAGACGCGCCAGCTCGGGACCGCGGGCGCCGACGGACGGTCTGCGTCGTTCACCGGCGCGGACTGCCTTGCGTGGGCGGGCCATCGCACCGGCGACGGCTATGCGATCCAGGGCAACATCCTCGCCGGCGAGGCGGTCGTCGTCGAGATGGAGCGCGCGTTCCTCTCTGATGTCGGCTCGCTGGCGGAGCGCCTCGTGTCGGCGCTCGAGGCGGGTCAGGCAGCCGGCGGCGACGTCCGCGGCCAGCAGTCGGCGGCAGTGCTCGTCGAGCGCGTGGGCGCCGCGGCCGAGACCCGGGACGGTCTCGACCGCATCTGCGACCTGCGGGTGGACGATCATCCGGAGCCGATCGCGGAGCTGCGCCGACTCGTCGGGATCGATCTCGTCTGGAGGAGCCTGAGGCACGCTTCGGCGTTCCACGAGACCGGCCGCTATGCCGAGGGTGTCGAGCTCCTCGGGGGAGTGCTGGCCCGCCACGGAGAGGATGCATACCTGCTCTACGACCTCGCGTGCTTCGAGGCGCTAGCCGGTGAACGCGACGCCCTCGGCCACCTCCGGCGCGCGCTCGAGCTCGACCCCGGGTTGCGGGCGTCCGCGGCCGCCGATCGCGACTTCGCCGCGCTCGCGGGCGAGGCCGCGTTTCGCGCGCTGATCGTGGGCTGATCGCGCCCCGTGGGCCGCTACGTGTCCCTCAGCCGGTAGGCGTGATCGGTGATCCAGACCAGCACGCCGGGCAGCCCTTCGGGCGACTCGTCGACGGGGACGAGCGCGCCGAAGACGACCCGTGCGAAGAGGCCGGCGGCCAGGGAGCCGTGTGCGGAGATCGTCCCCGACCACGTTCCGCCGGGCTCGAGCACGAGCGGCAGCGGCGGCGTGTAGTCGGCGGCGGGACGCACGGCAGGGAGCTCACCGGCCTGGTTGCGCTGCTCGAGCTCGCGCACGTCACCGGTCGGGAAGAGCATCAGGCCGAAGCTCCGGTCGAGCGAGGCGCGCGGATCGCCGACCGCGTAGTCGGCGTCGGTCTGGTTCGTGATCGAGATCGCGGCGCGCCACCCGTTGCGCAGCACCTCGAGCTCGCGGACGCGAAAGACCATTCGGGCTCCCGTCTTCCCGAAGCTCTCCTCCCAGCCCAGCTCGGCTCGCTGGGGCGGCGCGGGGCGAGCTTCGGGGACGCTGCGCTCGCCCCCGCCGCAGGCGGCGGGCAGCATCGCGAGGGCGGCGACGGCGAGCACGAAGAGGGCGCGACGCATCCAGAGATGGTCGCACACGGCCGCTGGTAGCCTGCGGGCGCTTTGGACCTGTACGAGTACCAGGGTAAGGAGCTCTTCCGCCGCTACGGCATCCCCGTCTCCGACGGTCGCCTCGCCACGAGCGCGGCCGAGGCTGCCACCGCCGCCGACGAGCTCGGCCCGGGCCCGGTCGTGGTCAAGGCGCAGGTGCTGACCGGGGGTCGCGGCAAGGCAGGGGGCATCAAGCTGGCGGCGGACGCGGGCGAAGCGCACGCCCGCGCGGAGGAGATCCTCGGGCTCGACATCCGCGGCCACGTCGTCCGCAAGCTCTGGATCGAGCAGGCCTCCGAGATCGCGAAGGAGTACTACCTCTCGCTGACCTTCGACCGGGGCGAGAAGCGGCCGCTCTTCATGTTCACGACCCAGGGCGGGATCGACATCGAGGAGGTCGCCGCGACCAGCCCCGAGGCGCTCGTCCGTCTCCACGTCGACCCGCTGGAGGGCTTCCACCCCTGGCAGGCGCGCAGGCTGGTCTACGGCGCGGGCATCGAGGATCCCGGCGAGCAGAAGCAGATCGCCGCGATCGTAGGGAAGCTGTACGAGGCGTTCGTCGGCTGCGACGCGATGCTCTGCGAGGTCAACCCGCTGATCGTGACGCCCGACGGCGAGGTGCGCGCGCTCGACTCGAAGTTCACTGTCGACGACAACGCGCTCTTCCGCCATCCGGAGATCGCCGGGATGCGCGACGAGGGCGCCGCCGACCCGCTCGAGGCGCTCGCGCGCGAGAAGGGCGTCACGTACGTGAAGCTCGACGGCGAGGTCGGCGTGCTCGGCAACGGCGCCGGGCTCTCGATGTCGACGGTCGACGTCGTCACCTTCGCCGGCGGCCGGCCCGCCAACTTCTGCGACCTCGGCGGCGGCGGCGACGCGCAGGGCGTCGTCGACGCGCTCGAGGTGATCACGCGCGATCCGCAGGTGCAGGCGATCTTCTTCAACATCTTCGGGGGCATCACGCGCTGCGACGAGGTCGCGCGCGGGATCCTGCAGGCGCTCGGGCAGATGCGGATCGAGCTGCCGATCGTCGTCCGGCTCGACGGGACGAACGCCGAGGAGGGGCGGGCGATCCTCGCCGAGGCCGCGCCGTCGAACCTGGACGTCGAGCCGACGATGCTCGACGCGGCGCGAAGGGCGGTGGAGCTCTCCCGTGGGTGACGTCTGGAGCGACCGTGCGGCGGCGTACGTCGACTCGGACGCGCACCGCGAAGGGGCGGACCTCGACGTGCTCGTGGAGTGGGCGGCGGGCGCGCGAACGGCGCTCGACGTCGCGACGGGCGGCGGGCATGTCGCCCGGCGGCTGCGCGAAGCCGGGCTCGAGGTCGTCACGGTCGATCCGGCGCCCGGCATGCGGCCCGACGTCGTCGGTCACGCGGAGCACCTGCCGTTCGCCGACGGCAGCTTCGACGTCGTCGCCTGCCGCACGGCGGCGCATCACTTCGCGGACGTGCGGCAATCGGTCGCCGAGATGGCGCGCGTCGCCGCCGATCGCGTGCTGCTCGTCGACACAGTCAACATGGGCGACGAGGTCGAGGAA
>DATBMD010000318.1:0-14089 GCA_036555085.1 Gaiellaceae bacterium | reverse complement strand
CTGGACGACGCGTTGGCGTGGGCGGCGTCCGAGACGCCGGGAGCGTGAAGCGCCGGGAAGAGCTCGCGCGTAGCTCCGGTCAGTTGGCGCGCTTGCCGCCGTGCTTCTCGACGAACGCGAGCACACGGCTCCAGGCGTCCTCCGAGGCTTCGGCGAAATCCTCGTGGCGACGGTCGAAGAAGCTGTGCGGGGCGCCGTCGTAGGTGACGAGCTCGTGTTCGACCCCGGCCGCTGACAGCGCCTCGTCGAAAGCGGCGTTGAGCTCCGGCGTGATGTTGGCGTCGTCGCCGGCCTGCAGGGCGAGGATCGGCGCGTCCATCGCGGCGGCGCGCTCCGTCGGCGACGGCGCGGTCGCGCCGGGCCGGTCTCCCGGGTGGCCGTAGAAGCCGACGGCGCCGGCAAGGCCGTGGCCGCCGGCGGCCGCGAGCCACGAGTTGCGGCCCCCGAAGCAGAACCCGACCGTGAAGATCGTCTCGCGCGAGCCCCCTGCCGGGGAGCGGAGATACTCGACCGCCGCGCGGACGTCGGCCTGAACGCCGTCGCCGGTCGTCTGCGCGACGTGCTCCATGTAGTCGAACTCCTCCCCTCGCTTGCCCACGCCGGCCGTGCGGCCGAAGTAGTCGAACGCGACCGCGGCGATCCCGCGCTCGGCGAAGCGGAGCGCCAGCTCCTCGTAGAAGCGGTAGAGCCCGCGCACGTCGGGGAGGATCACGACGCCGACACCGCCGCTCTCCTCCGGGAACGCGGCGAACGCGGCGAGCCGGTTGCCGTCGGCCGCCGTCAGCTCGAGGTCCTCGTGTGCGACGGCCGCGCCCGAGACGACCGGGATCGGCGGGACGGAGTCGAGCTCGAAGCACATCGCGCGAGCATAGCCCGCTAGAGGTCGATCCCGGAGACCGGGTGCGGCACGTACGGCTCCTCCAGCCGGGCGATCTCGTCGTCGCTCAGCGGCAGCTCCTCGGCGAGGAGCGCCTGCTCCAGGTGCACCAGCTTCGTCGCCCCGACAATCGGAGCGGTCACGTGCGGCTTGTGCAGGAGCCAGGCGAGCGCGATCTGCGCCCCGGAGACGCCGCGTTCCGCGGCAACCTCGGCCGCGCGGTCGATCACGGGGAAGTCGAGGTCCGGGCGGTAGAACGCGTCCAGGAACGGATCGCTGTTGGCACGAGCCGTGAGCCGGTCGCCGGCTGCCGTGCGGCTGCCCGCGAGGAGGCCCCGGGCGAGCGGGCTCCAGGGGATCACGGCGACGCCCTGATCGGCGCACTGCGGGATCATCTCCCGCTCCTCCTCGCGGTAGATCAGGTTGTAGTGGTTCTGCATGGAGACGAAGCGGGTCTGCGCGGCGTGCTGCGCCTTGGCGAACTGCCAGGCGAACATGCTGCTCGCGCCGATGTAACGGGCCTTGCCGGACCTGACGACGTCGTGGAGGGCGTCCATCGTCTCCTCGATCGGCGTCGTCCTGTCCCACCTGTGGATCTGGTACAGGTCGACGTAGTCGAGCTCGAGCCGCTGCAGCGAGGCGTCGATCGACGCGAGCACGTGCTTCCGCGAGAGGCCGCGGCCGTTCTCGCCCGGCATCGTCTTGCCGAGCACCTTCGTCGCGACGACGTACTCCTCGCGCATGCCGAACAGCTTGCGCAGCAGGCGGCCCGTGACGATCTCGCTCTGGCCGCCGTTGTAGACGTCGGCGGTGTCGAAGAACGTGATCCCGCCCTCGACGGCGCGCTTGACGATCGGCTCGGCCGCCGCCTCGTCCAGCGCCCACTCGCGGCTCTCGTGCTTGCCGAAGCTCATCATCCCCAGGCACAGGCGCGAGACCCGCAGTCCCGTCCCGCCGAGGTTCAGGTACTCCATCCCGTGAGCCTATCCCGCCGTCGCTACGTCGAGCGGCCGCACGGAGCGACGCGGTTTGCCACCATGTAACCGAATGCGGCGAGGACTGAGGGTCTCCATCGCCGTCGTGACGCTCGTCACGGCGGCCTCGGCGTCGGCGGGAGCGGGCGCGCAGTCGGACGTGCCGCCGCGCGTAACGCTGATCGGGGACTCCGTCGCGACGCCGATCTCGTGGTACGAGGAAGCGCGCCGCAGCCTCGGCGAAGGCGTCGACCTGCGCCTGGAGGTCGGCGTGTGCCTGCGCCTGACGGGCCGGAGCTGCCCGTTCAACCGGCGGCGGGCACCGACGCTCGTCGAGCGCGTGGAGGCGCTGGGCTCCCGCCTCGGCCCGACCGTGATCGTCGTGGCCGGCTACAACGGGTTCGAGCGGACGTTCGCCGCGAGCGTGGCGGAGTCGGTCGAGGCGCTCCTCCGCGCCGGCGTCACGCGCATCGTGTGGGCGACGCTGCGGGCCGTCCGGCACCCGTACGTGACCATGAACGCCGAGTTGTGGGCGGCGGCCGCGGCGCATCCCGAGCTGACGATCGTCGACTGGAACGTGTACTCGCGGAGCCACCCCGAGTGGTTCCAGAACGACGGCATCCACCTGACTCGCAGCGGGGGCGTCGCCCTGGCCGAGCTCCTGCGGTCGCGACTCACCCCCACGGAAGCAGGCCCGACGATCGAGCGGCCGGGGGCAGCCCTGCCGCGCGCCGCCGTGGGCGTGCGCTACGAGACGCGCCTCGTCGCGAGCGCCGGCACGCCGCCCTACCGGTGGTCGATCGTCTGGGGATCCCCGCCGGCGGGAATCCACCTCGCGCCGACCGGGCGTCTGTTCGGAACCCCGCGCAAGACGGGTCGCTTCGCGTTCGTCGTGCGCGTCCAGGATGCAGGCTCCGGGGTGGCGCTGCGCCGAACCGCGCTGACGGTCGGGGGCGTGGCCGCGCTCGCGGACGGGAGCGCGGCCGCCGCGAGACCGGCGAGCGGCATCAAGTCGGAGCGGCAGGGTTGACCCCGGCGGCGCCGCGCGTCAACAGGCGTGGCGACGCAGGCTCTCGGAGACGCTCGCCGTCGCTTGCAGGATCGGCCCGTCCTTGTCGAGCGCGGCGATCAGCCCCTCGAGCATCGGCTGGATGACCTGGTCCATGTCGTTCCAGAGCAACGGCCTGCCGGCCGACGGCGGCCCCGACGCCGCCGCTCGTGCGGCGACGTAGACAGCCTGGGTCTCCGGCGACAGCACCGCCCGCGCGTCGTAGCTGCCGTCGCTGAGCTTTGCCCTCAGCTCGACCGCCTGCACGCAGCAGAACAGCGCCACCGCCAGGAAGTGGGTGAAGACGTCCAGCGCGTCGCGGGCGAGGTTCGCGGAGCTCATCGCCTGGCTGTTGACGTTCTGGTTGAACTGTTCGGCGTGGGTAGGGAATCGCTCGACGATCGACTGCCCGTAGAACTCGAGCAGCGGCGTCAGCGAGTTGCCCGTCACCTGAAGCGATTTCAGCCCGACGTTGACGCCGGCCGTGTTGCCGACGAGCGAGGGGCTGAGCCCGTGGCTGAACTCCGGCGCCATCAGCAGCGCGATCTGCACGTCGAGATGCTTCGCCGCCAGGCCGAGGAGGTACCGGAGCTGGTCCATCGCCACGCCCGTGTACTGGGCCAGGAAGTTGCCCGTATGGAAGATCTCGCCGGAATCGGGGTCGATCAGCGGGTTGTCGTTGGCGCTGTTCGCCTCGACCTCGATCTGCCGCCTGACGACGGCGATCCCGTCCACGATCGGACCTGCGAACTGCGGCAGGCAGCGCAGCGAGTACCGGTCCTGCAGCAGCTCGCCGGCGCGATGCGCGCGGCTTCCGGCAGCTTCGCTCCGGATCACCTTCGAGCCCTCGACGAGCCGGGCCATCGTCGCCGCCGCCCAGACCTGCCCGGGATGCGGCTTGGCGGCGTGGACGTAGGGCATGAAGCTCTGATCGGTCGCCAGCAGCGCCTGTGCGGCCAGGGCGTGGACGGCGAGCCCGACCGCGACGAGGTCGATCGCACGGTCGACCGCGTTCGCGGCGACCCCGGTCGAGGCGCCGGTGCCGTTGTTGAGCGCGAGGCCCTCCTTCGGCTCCAGCTCGAGCGGCGAGAGCCCGAGGCGCTCGAGCGCGGTCAGCGCGTCGAGCGTCTCCCCCTCGTGGTCGACGAGGAACGACCGGTCGAGCCCGAGCAGCGCCCCGGCGATGTAGCTCAGCGGCACGAGGTCGCCGCTCGCTCCGATCGACCCGCGCTGGTAGACATGGGGCGACGCGCCGGCGTTCAGGAACGCGGCGAAGCGCTCGATGATCTCGAGCCTGATGCCCGACGCGCCCTTGAGCAGCGAGTTCGCGCGCAGCAGCATCGCCGCGCGGACGTCCGGCTCGGGCAGCCGCGGCCCGGCGGCGGTCTTGTGCTGCCACAGGGCCAGCCGCTGGACCTCGACGAGCAGGTCCGTCTCGACGTGCCGGTCGGCCATGCCTCCGAAGAGCGTCGAGACGCCGTAGATCGGCTCTCCGCGCGCGAGCGCGTCACGGATCACCGTGCGGGACCGCTCGACCCGATCCAGGACGGCGGGGTCCGACGTGATCTCCACGCGCGCCCCGCGAGCCACCGCCGAGATCTGTTCGATGGTGAGATCGTCGCCGGTGATGGTGACGGTCATCGGCGTCCACCCTACTTCGGCGCCGACAGCGATCGTTGCCGGATGCCCGTCCAGCGCGTCGGGCGAGGATCCACGTCGATTTCATCCTCGTCAGGCGGCTGCTTGGCCGTCCTCGAGGTTGCGTCGGAGGGTCCGGTGGTAGCCGGTCATCTGGCGAGCGATCACGCGTTTCATGACCGGCTGAATCGCCCGCATCAGGCCGCGCAGCTCACCTTCGGCCACGAAGTGCACCCGGGTTCCGTCGCCTTCGGGCGCGAACGACCATGTTCCGTCGATCGGGTAGGGCCCTTCGACGATGTGCATGTAGACACGGGTCGGCCGGTCGAACTCGGTGAATTCGACGATCTGCTCGAACTCCTTGCCGCGTGGAGGCTTCGTCCGCTCCCGGACACGCGTGCCGAGCCGCGGAGCTCCGTCGGTGAGCTGTTCCACCGACGTCTTCGACGTCTGCCAGTCGGCGAGGTTCGACGGGTTAGTGAGGTAATCAAAGACCGTCTCTGGAGGGCGGCTCACGGAGAACATCTGTTGTATGCGCATGCGTTGCTCCTTCAGTCGTTGGACTTGTCTCCCGGCGCAGAGCACGAGTCGGGAGCTGCCGACGACGGTATGGAGAAGCGCCTAGGCTCGCGCCGGTGGAGTCGCCGGGCTTGCAGGGTGTGGTGCGCCGGAGTTGCCGGCGTCGAGATCGAGGCGGGCGAGCGCGGTGCGGGAGCTGATGCCGAGCTTCCTGTAGACGTTGCGGAGGTGGAAGTCGATCGTGCGCGGACTGAGAAAGAGCTGGGCCGCCACCTCGCGGTTGGTGAAGCCCTCGGCGACGAAACGGGCGATCTGGAGCTCCTGTTCGGTGAGCTCGGCTCTCGTGCTCGGGTCGCGCTTCCGCGCCGTGTGGCCGCTGGCCCGCAGCTCGACCCTCGCCTTCTCGGCCCAGAGGGTTGCTCCGAGCCCTTCGAAGCTGTCGAGGGCCGCTCGTAGGTGCTCACGCGCCTCGACACGGCGGCGCGTGCGGCGGAGGAACTCGCCGTAGGCGAGCTCGCTGCGGGCACGCTCGAACGGACGGGTGCCTTCGGCATGCGCCTCGAGTGCTGCCGAGAAGAGGCGTCCGGCATCGCTCTGGTCCTCCGACAGCAGTGCGCGGCAGTGCAGGACCACCGCCCGTGCCCACGCGTCGCCGCTGCTCTCCGCCCACGGCTCGAGCACGTCGAGAAAGGTGCGCGCGGTTGCCGGTTCGCCCGCGCGGATCGCAGCTTCGATCCGATCGAGTCCGCCCCAGAAGACGACCAGCGTGGTCGAGATCTCGCCGCAGCGCCTGAACGCCTCCTCTGCCCGGCCGAGTCCCAACTCCAGCACCGCGAGCCCCCAGTGCGCTATCTCGGCGACGATCCCGAGCCCGCGCGCAGAGGCGAGCTCCCGGCTCTCGGCGGCGAGCGACCGGCACTCGTCCTCCGATCCCCGCAGGCCCGCGATAAGCGTGAACAGGGCGAGTTGCTGCGCGACGAGGTCGTGCTGGCCGATCTCTCGCGCGAGCTGGAGGCCCTCTCTCGCGTTGGCTGCGGCGGAGGGCCAGCGGCCCGCCCAGATCTCCGTGATCGCGAGCCGGGGAAGGATCTGCGTCACGATGGTGAGCGCGCCGCTCGCCCTGGCGCGGGCGGCCGCCTCACGGTGTGTCCGGAACGTCGCCTGATCGTCGCCGAGGTAGAGGGCGGCTCGTCCCGCGAACAGCAGCGCCACAGGCTCGCCCGCCGCACCGTCGTCAAGGTCCTCCGCCAGCTCGAGCGCCTCCCGCAGCAACGGCGCGGCGCCGGCGAAGTCCCCCCTGGCGTGGGCTCCGAGGCCGACGAGGAGTTGCGTAAGCATGCGCGCGAACGGCGTTTCCGCGACGGACAGGCCGCCGGCGATTTCGGCGATCGCGACAGCCACCTCGCGGTCGCCGGCGTACGCCGCGGCGAGGCCGGCGATGTTGAGCAGCTGAAGGGCGCGCGCGCCGTCGATCGCCGCCACCTCCGTTGCAGTCCGGAGCAGGAGCCGGCAAGCATCGGCTGGCACGCCGCGGGTCATCTCGATCAGGCCGAGGTAGCGGTCGATGTCCGCCCGCTGGATCGGCTCGGATACGAGCGGGCGTGCCCCTTCGAGCAGCATCAGGGCTCGCTCGACGTGCCCCGCGAACCAGGCGTTCTCAGCGGCTGCGGTCAACCGATGCGCCCGGTGCTCCTCCTCCGGCGTCAGCGCGGCGGCTCGTTCGAAAGCGAGCGAGGCGGCCGCGAAGCCGCTCCGCTGCCGCGCACGATGGGCGGCCTGCTCGAGCTCCTCGACGACCGAGGGGTCGGGCTCGACACTCGCCGCTGCGCGGTGCCAAGCGCGCCGGTCGGCGTCGACTTCTCCGTCGAGCACGCTCGCCAGCGCGCGATGGGCGGCCTGCCGCTTGGAGAGCGGCGCCGCTTGGTAGACGGCCGAGCGGACGAGTGGATGGCGGAACTCGAGCCGGGCTCCCCGGACATGCGCCAGCCCGGCCTGCTCGGCACTGTCGAGCGCCTCGGTGGCGCCTCCGAGACGCGCGACCGCGCGCAGCACGGTGGCGAGCTCGCCGGTGCCGTCCGCCGCGGCGACGAGCAGAAGCGCCTGCGACTCCTCCGGTAGCCCCTGCACGCGCGCAAGGAAGGCGTGCTCGACGCGGGCGCTGACCGGTAAGGGCGCGAGCAGTGTCTCGGCGCCTGAAAGCTGCGGTTCGCTCAGGGCCGGGGAGAGCTCGAGCAAGGCGAGCGGGTTGCCGCCCGTCTCGGCGAGTATCCGTCCGCGAACCTCGGGGGAGAGTCCGCGCGTGTGGTGATCGATAAGCGCTCCGGCTGCCGCCGGGTCGAGCCCCTCCAGGCGGAGCTCCGGGAGCCCGGGCGCCTCGAAACGTCGAATCTCACCCTCGCGGGCGGCGAAGAGCATGGCGATCCGCTCTGCGGCGAGGCGCCTGGCGACGAAGACGAGTGCGTCTGCCGACGCGTCGTCGAGCCACTGCGCATCGTCGACGAGGCACAGAAGCGGCCCCCGCTCCGCGGCTTCGGCGAGCAGGCTCAACGTTGCGAGTGAGACGAGGAAGCGGTCGCTTCCTCCGGCCGCCAGGCCGAGCGCTCCGCGGAGAGCCGCGGCCTGCGGCTGCGGGAGGTCGTCGACGTGCTCGAGGACAGGGCGGACGATCTGCTGCAAGGCGGCGAACGGGAGGTGCGTCTCCGACTCGACGCCGGCGCCGCTCAGGATGCGCATTCCGCCGGCCTGGTCGCGCGCGTCGTGCAGGAGCGCGGACTTGCCGACGCCCGGCTCACCGGAGATGACCAGCACGGCACTTCGCGATGAACGAGCGACGTCGAGAAGCTCACCGATGCGGGCGCGCTCCAGGTCTCTGCCGTAGAGCATCAGCGACGATCGTAACGCCGTCCTGCTCTTGCACCGGCGCGATCGCCTGTGCGTGAGCGGCGCTTGCCCAGCGAGCTCAGGGACAGCGACTCGATCCAGGCTCTCGTCGCGAACCCGGCGAAATCCCCGGCGCGACGTTCGCTCCGGCGCGCGATGGTGACGACGTATCCGCCTCTCGACCCGAAAAGGAGCGCAAGCGCGATGACCATCGACCAACTCACATACGCCCGCCGTTGGAAAACCCTCGGCGTCCTCTCGCTGAGCCTGGTGATCATCGGGCTCGACACCACGATCCTCAACGTCGCCCTGCCGACGCTGCAGGACGATCTCGATGCGTCCCCATCGCAGCTTCAGTGGATGGTCGACTCGTACCTGCTCGTCTTTGCGGGCCTGCTGCTCGTGTTCGGCACGCTCGGCGACCGGTTCGGGCGCAAGCTCGCCCTCCAGGCGGGCGTGTCGATCTTCGGGCTTGCCAGCCTCGGCGCCCTCGTCGTCGACTCGGCCGACGGGGTGATCGCCGTGCGCGCTGCGATGGGGATCGGCGCGGCGCTGATCATGCCCGCGACGCTCTCGATCATCGCCAACGTCTTCAGCGGCGAGGAGCGCGGCAAGGCGATCGGCATCTGGGCCGCTCTGGCCGCGGTCGGGATCGGGCTCGGCCCGCTGGCCGGCGGGTTGCTGCTCGAGTGGTTCTCGTGGTCGTCCATCTTCCTGGTCAACGTGCCGTTCGCGGCCGTTGCGCTGGTGCTCGGCATCCGTTACGTCCCCGAGAGTCGCGATCCCCGGCCGGGATCGTTCGATCTACTCGGTGCCGCGCTTTCGACCGCCGGCTTCAGCGTCCTCGTGTACGCGATCATCGAGGCGCCCGAGCAGGGGTGGCTGAGCGGGATGGCAATCGGATCGCTCGGTGCAAGCGTCGTGCTGCTGGCCGCGTTCTTCTGGTGGGAGCGACATACAGCCGAGCCGATGCTCGACCTCGACTTCTTCCGCAATCCACGCTTCAGCGTCAGCACCGCGGCGGTCAGTGTCGCCTTCTTCGCCCTGCTGGGAGCCATCTTCGCGCTGACCCAGTACCTGCAGTTCGCGCACGGCTTCAGCGCGATCGAGGCGGGCGCGGTCATGAGCCCGATGGCGCTCGGCCTAACGATCGGCGCCGGCTCGTCGAGCAAGGCCGTGGCACGACTCGGCACCTCCAAGGTCGTCGCGGCGGGGCTGACCGGCCTCGCGATCCTCCTCGCGCTGACGACGCTCCTGGAGCCGGACACCGGGACCCTCGCGCTGGTCGTCTGGTTCTTCGGGCTGACTTTCTCGATGGGCTGGGTGATGGCACCCGCCACCGAAGCGGTGGTCGGAGCCGTACCGGCGGCCAAGACGGGCGTCGCTTCCGCGACCAGCACCGTCGCGCGCATGGTCTCCGGAGCCCTCGGCGTCGCCGTGATCGGCTCCCTCGTCAGCTCCCTCTATGCAGACGACGTCGAGGGCTCGCTCGGCGGTCTGCCGGCTCAGGCTCAGGCGGGAGCCGAGGAGTCCGTCGGCGCCGCCGGCGCGGTCGCGGCGCAGCTTCCGCCGGAGGCCGCCGCGAGCCTGCTCGCCACGACAGGCGACGCCTTCACCGAGGCGATGGGCGCCGGCCTCCTGGTCGCAGCCGGCCTCGCCGCAGTCGCAGCGGTTCTCGTCGTGCGCTTCCTGCCCGCCCGCGAGCCGGTCGACACGGAAGCCGTCGAGCCCGAGCTGAGTCCGCTGGCCGAGCCTGTCCGGCCTGCCGTAGGCGCGGGGAGGTGAGCCGGATGTCACGGCTGATCGAGGACTACGCGCTCCTGGGGGACACGCACTCGGCGGCGCTCGTGAGCAACGCCGGCTCGATCGACTGGCTGTGCCTCCCACGCTTCGACTCGGCCGCCTCTTTCGCCGCCCTGCTCGGCGACGAGGAGAACGGCCGCTGGCAGATTGCTCCGCAGGGGCACGTGCGAGCGAAAGGGAGCGCTACCGGGGGCTCCAACCTCAATCATTCCCTACTTCATAGCGGCGGGGGTGGGATTCGAACCCACGAGGCACTTACGTGCCCAACGACTTTCAAGGCCGTCGCTTTTGACCGCTCAGCCACCCCGCCTCGGCCCAGTCTAGGTCGGCACGGTGCGGTCTTGCGACTTTCAAGACCGCCCCGTTCGACCGCTCCGGCACCCCGCCGCAGCCCGAGTGTAGAAGGCGGCGCGATACCCTTGAGCCATGGCCGAGGTCGCGCCACGTGAGCGAGACGATGAGCGATCGGGAGAGCCGCCGGCGGATCTCCCGGACGAGCTCGCAGCGGCGCTCCAGCGCGTGAACCGGATCCGCGTCGAGCACGGCGCCGACCCGCTCTACGAGCTGCCGCAGGCGCAGCCGGCGTCGGTGCCTGGATCCGTGTGCGTGCTCCAGGAGGCCTTCGCCGACCTCGGGGTCTCAACGGTCGACTACTACTACCTGGTCGGCAAGGGCGTGCGGATCGAGCACGGGCTCAGCTGGTTCGTCCGGCGCTTCGACGCGGGCGCGTACCCGCAGCTGGTCGCGGCTCCACGCGCCGGCGCGTAGCCGCGAGCCCGCATCTTTCCGGGCTTCACGACCCCGAAAGTGGGGATAACCGAACCTGCCGGGCGCCGCCTCCGAAATAGCGTGTGGGCATGAGCTTGACGTCCCTGATGAAGCGGCGCCCGGGCTGGGCGGAGATCGGCATCGCGATCGCGCTGTACGGGATCTACGAGGTCGTGCGCGGCTTCGGCGGCACCGACATCCCCGCGGCGATGCTCAACACCGACCGGATCGTCGAGCTCGAGGAGAGCCTGGGGGTCTTCTGGGAGAAGGCGATCCAGGACGCGTCGCTCGCGATCCCCGGCTTCGACGCGATGCTCGGCGTCGCCTATATGGCGCTCCACTTCGCGGGGACGGCGCTGTTCCTCGTCTGGGCGCACCGCCGCCGCCCGGACGTGTTCCCGCTGCTGCGCACCGTGATCGTCGTCTCGACCGCGCTCGCGCTGATCGGCTACATCGCGTTCCCCGCCGCTCCTCCCCGCCTCGCCGGCCTCGGCTTCCACGACGCGGTCTCCGACGGCGCCGGCGTCAACCTCAGCTCCGACCTGCTCGGCGCCCTCTACAACCCGGTCGCCGCCGTCCCGAGCCTGCACTTCGGCTACGCGGTGATCGTCGGCGCCGGCCTCTTCCTGTACGCCTCCCGTCGGTGGGTGCGCTGGCTCGGCGCCGCCTATCCCGCGGTGATGCTCTACATCATCGTCGCGACCGGCAACCACTTCTTCCTCGACGCCCTCGCCGGCGGGCTCGTGGTGGCTGCGGGCTGGTGGATCGCGAGCCTGCTGACCCGCCCGGGCTCGCGGCAGGTCCCGGCCTACGCCTGAGGCGCGCTCGCCGGGCGACCGGCGAGGTGCTCGACGGCGACGGTGTCGAAGCCGAGCTTCTCGTACAGCAGGTGAGGCCAGTCCGACTCGTCGGCGACCAGGAAGACCACCTCGGCGCCGGCGCGCCGTGCCTCCGCCACGGCCGTTGTGACGACGGCGCGCGCGAAGCCGCGGCCGCGGTACGCCGGCAGCGTCGCCACGTCCTCGACCTGCGCGACCGGGCCGTCCTGGAAGAGCAGCGCCGCCGAGACGACGACGCCGTCGGCGGCGACGCCGAACGGCCGCGTCGGGACGACCGACGCGATGCGGCGGTCGAGCCCGAGCAGCTGGCGCACCACCTCGGGATCGGAGCCCCAGGGCTCGTCGCGGATCATCGCCTCGTGGATCGACGCGAACGCGTCGGGGTCGACCTCCTCCGCCCGGATCCCGGCCGCGGCGCGATCCGGCTCGCGCCGGTGCGACATGACGAGGTAGCGGCCGCCCAGCGGCCAGTCCGGCTCCCGCAGCGCGGGCCAGACGCGGCCTGCCAGCTCCTGGTCGAGGATCGCCGTCTTGCGGTGGGCGAAGCCGGCGCCCGCCTGCGCGGCGTCCAGCTCGGCGTGGAGCTCGGCCGGCGTGCCGTCCCAGCGGTCGACGATCGCGAAGTTCGCGTCCCAGACGACGGGCAGCGAGGGCGTGACCACGAGCACGCCCCAGCCGTGCTCCTCGACCCGCTCGCAGCGGCGGAGGTACAGCTCGCGGATGAACGCGACGGCGCGCTCGCCGTCGCTCATTGGCCAACCTTCGGTTGGACGCTCACGCGGCGATCGTCGCGGGCGCGCCGAAGCCCTGCAGCACCTCCGGCACGCTGCCCTCGAAGTTCTCGAGGACCGCGAGGGCCATGCGGTCGACGACCGCCGTCCCGTTGAGCGTGTGCACCGGCTCGACGCTGCGCCCGTCCCGGTAGCGCGTGGCGAGCCGGCGAGCCTGGAAGTCGGTGGTGTTCGAGATCGACGCCGTCTCGCGATAGCGCCCCTGGGACGGGAACCAGATCTCGACGTCGTAGGTCTTGGCCGAGGCCTTCGACATGTCGCCGGCGGGCAGGACGACGATCCGGTACGGCAGGCCGAGCTCGGCCACGAGCGCCTCGGTGTTCGCGAGCAGGCGCTCGTGCTCGTCCCAGGAGTCCTCGGGCCGCGTGAACGCGAACTGCTCGACCTTGTTGAACTGGTGCACCCGGAACATCCCGCGCGTGTCGCGGCCGGCGGCGCCGGCCTCGCTCCGGAAGCAGGGCGAGAAGCCGACGTACCGCAGCGGTAGCTCGTCCGCGTCCAGGATCTCGCCCAGGTGGAGGGCGCCGACCGGGATCTCCGCCGTGCCCGCCAGGTAGAGCCCTTCGCCCGCCACCTCGTAGACGTTCGGCTCGTCGGCCGGGAACCAGCCGGTGCCGATCAGCGCCTCCTCGCGAACGAGCACCGGCGGCAGCACCGGCACGAAGCCCTTGCCCACGAGCCGGTCGAGCGCGAGGCGGTAGAGCGCCAGTGCGAGCAGCGCGGTGTCGCCGATCCAGAAGCCGAAGCGCGAGCCGGAGACCCGTGCGGCGCGCTCCATGTCGAACCGGCCGAGATCCGTGTGCTCCCTCGGCTCGGCGAGCTCGGGCGGCTCGCCGACACGGCGGAGCTCGAGCACGTCGTCTTCGGTCGCCCCGTCCGGGACCGAGTCGTCGGGCGGGTTCGGCACGCGGAGCAGCAAGCCGTCGCGCTCCGCCTCGGCGGCCGCCAGCTCCTCCTCGGCGCCCTTCAGCTCCTCCTTCACCTGCTGCAGCTCCTCGAGCTGCTCGGGCGTCGGCTTCCCCTTCAGCTTCGTGCGGCCGCGGAGCTCGTCGACCTTCGGCACGAGCGCGCGCCAGCGCTCGTCGGCGGCGAGCAGGCGGTCGAAGGTGTCCCCCGCGCCCTTGCGCGCGAGCGCTGCCCGGAACCGCGCCGGCTCCGACCGCGCAGCCTTCAGGTCGATCATTCGCGGGAGTTTACGCCGAGGTATGCCTCGATCACCCGCGCCACGCCGTCGTGCTCGGGCCCGGGGCAGAGCGCATCCGCCCTGGCCCGCAGGGCCGGGTGGCCGTCCTCGACGGCGATCCCGTAGCCAGCCCACTCGAGCAGCTCGACGTCGTTCTCGCCGTCGCCGAACGCGACCGTGCGCTCGGGCGAGAAGCCGAGCAGCCGGGCGACGACCGCGAGGCCGGTTCCCTTCGAGACGGCCGGGTTGCCCAGCTCGAGCAGGTAGGGAAGCGACGTCGTCAGGAACACGCGCCCGCCCAGCCGCTCGGCGAGCCGCTCGCGCAGGGCGGGGAGCTCTTCGGGGTCGCCGACCGCGACGAGCTTCGTCGGCGGGCGGTCGAGCCAGCCCAGCAGGTCGCCCACCTCCGTCACCGGCAGCCGCTGGAAATCGGCGTACGCGCGCGAGTACGCGGTGTGCTCGGCGACGAACAGCTCGTCGTCGACGTAGCAGTTGGGCGGGTGCCCGGCCTGCTCGAGCACCGCGACCGCCTCCCGCGCGACGTCGAGCGGGATCGGCTCGTGGACGAGGAACTCGCCGCTCGGCGGGTCGACGACGGCGGCGCCCTGGTAGCAGACGACCGGGTCGTCGATGCCGGCCTGCTCGAGGTACGGCCGCACCGACCGGAACATGCGGCCCGTTGCGACGATCACCTTCGCGCCCGCCTCGCGGGCGGCCGCGATCGCGGCGAGCGCGGGCGGCCGCAGCAGGGCGTCCTCGCCGATCAGCG
>DATBMD010000276.1:0-5496 GCA_036555085.1 Gaiellaceae bacterium | reverse complement strand
CCCAGCCCTGACAGGCCCCGCGGCGGCGCCGTCCGCGAGGAGGTCAGCTACAATCGACCGTCGCCACGGCCCATTCGTCTAGTGGCCTAGGACACCGCCCTCTCACGGCGGCGGCACGGGTTCGAATCCCGTATGGGCCTTTCCAGAACCGCTTGGGCGAGCCGATTTCCTAGCCGATCCCAAGTCGTCGCAAGAAGGCCCTGATGTCCTTCAGCAGCATGAGGAGATGGAGCGGGTCAGTCGGCGACTCCTCGAAGCCGAGCTGCATGTACCAAGCCTTCGCCGCTTCGTGTTTCGCGTGGATGAGGAGCACGCGTGCGCCGATCGCTTCCGCCGCTTCCACGCATCGTAGGAGTACGTCCTGGAGAAGCGACCGGCCGAGCCCCGCGCCCTGGTGCTGTCGGTCGACTGCGAGCCGGGCGAGAAGGATCGCCGGCACGGGTCGTGTTCGCGGCTGGCCCTTGAGTGCCCGCGCGGTCGCCTCCTCGGGCTCGACCTGTGCAGCGGCCAACGCGTAGTAAGCGACGACGGTCTCCCTGTCCTCGAGTGTCACGACGAACACGCGCGCGGAGTCGGACGCCTGTGCAGCGCGCGCGTGTCGCCTCAGCCACTCGTCGAGCGCAGGCTCGCCGCACTCGAACGCGTCCAAGCGGTGCTGCTTGCCGAGTGGCTCGGGGCGCTGGTACGCCACGAGCTATTCGGCTGCGAAGACGCTCGGCTTGGAGAAGAGCTTTTCGAGGCCCGGGTTGTCCTGAGGGGATCGGTCGAGCAGCTCGACGAAGCGGTTCCACCGTTCCGTCTCGAGCACGAAGTGCGTGCGGTCGGCGAGCAGGCGCTCGGCTTCGACGACCGCTGCGTCGACGACGAAGTCGGTCAGCGTACGGTCAGCGGTCGCGGCTGCCTGCCGGACGAGCCGGTCCGTCTCCGGAGCGACCCGGAAGTCCCAACGCTCCTTGATCTTCGACATGTCACAACTGTACACACACGATCCGTACAGCGCAAGCGACAGCTGGCCGATGACACAAAGCCTCAAGTGAGCCGGATCGGGACTCCGTAGCTCCTCAGGATCCTCAGTGCCTTCGCGGAGACTGCGCGTGGCCATCGCCCTGCCCAAGGCAGGTCGATCAGCGCGCGATGCCCGCGCCATGTCGGATAGAAGCCGCCGAACTGGTCGGCCTGCCTCGGTCGCAAGGCGGAAGCGTCGTTGCCGCTCTCGAGGTACTCGTTCCAAATCGGCCCCCAGAACATCGAGACCTTGAGTCGAGGGCGGCCCGCGAGCTGCGCGCGCGGCACAGGACGGACGCTCACGACTCCTTGCACGACCGAGACGATCTCTGCCCAGTCCGAGATCACGACCTGCCGCGCGAGCGGCTTCCCGCTCACGATGACAATCCGGGGCGCCGCTGCATGCGCAACGCCGACGACCGATGCGGTCACTGCGACAGCAACCAAACAGGCCACCAGCGTGCGTTTCATCAGACGCTCCTACACGGGGGACGCGACCGAGGTTCCCAGCCTACGGGAGCGTCGGCTGACGCAGCGGCTCGGCGTCGTCGATAGCTCCGACGCGGCGACCCAGAAGCGCGTTCTCGCGCCGCATTGGGCCGTCCGCGCTCGCGGCGTGCATACCTCGGTGATACCACAGCGAGGAAAGCTGCCCGCTTTGTTGGTCAGCGAAGCACTGGACATAGAAGGAGGCAGGGAGCTTGCTCGGCTCGCCCAAGTGTTTCGGTGCCCATTAATGCTCACCGCATCGTCTCTGGCGATTGGCCGCCGCTAGTCTCGCGGTGTGCCCGAGTTCAGCTGGCGACCAGCCAACGAGGCGACGAGCGAGGATCTAGAGGCGGTGTTCGACACCGGCGGCGCTCGTAAGTGTCGCTGCCAGGCGCTCAAGGTCCCGGGCTGGATCTGGCGCGACACCACTCAGGAGGAGCGCGACGCGGCGCTGCTGGAGCAGACCGGCTGCGGCACGAGCGGCCCGACGTCCGGCCTCGTCGGGTACCTCGACGGCGAGCCGGCCGGTTGGGTCGCCGTCGAGCCGCGGGAGAACTACCCGAGGATCTGGGCGCGACAGAAGGCGTGGATGCGGATGGACCCTGAGCTCGAGGGCGTCTGGTCGGTCACGTGCTTCGTCGTGCGGAAGGGCTTCCGTCGACAGGGGCTGATGTACGAGCTCGCCGCAGCAACCGTCGCGTACGGCCGGCAGGTCGGTGCTCGCGTGCTAGAGGGCTATCCGACCGAACCGACGCCGGGGAAGACCATGATCTGGGACGAGGCGTCGGTCGGGCTGCTCCAGGTCTTCATCGACGCCGGCTACGAGGTAGAGGCGTCGCCCACCCTGCGCCGTAGGGTGGTCCGACACCGACTCGGCGCAACGTCCTGACGCTAGGCGCTCTGCGAGCACATCGAGGACTTGCTGCGCTTTGACCGAGCCTCCTGCTCCGTGCCGGAGAGGTGAGGGTCGAAGCTGCCCCGTAGGCCTTCACCAGCCGCTGCTCGACCGCGCCGGTCGAACCCGAAAAGTCGGACGAGCGCGACATCGTTGGCGTGCCCCCGGCCGCGACGCGTACCGACGCTCTCATGCGACGCTTCAGTTCGCCGGCTCGCTCCGGCCGGCCGGAAGATATCGGGGGGCCCGCTGGAGTCAGGGCACCGGCCCCCGGGTGTCACCGCCGGCTCTCACAGGAGGGCACTCGATCGGGCCGCCGCTCCGACCTTAACGGCCTCCCACTCGAAGCATTGGACATCGCAGCCCACGTCCGTAACGTGGGACGGAGGGCCCGCCGGACCGGGCCCGATCTCGTTTGGGAGGAAGCTGGGGACAGCGGCAGCGAAGGAGATCCGCCGACTGGCTGCTGGTCGCGTTCGTCGCGATCGCCGCCGGCGCCGTCCTCGGCACCTCGACCGCGGCAGCGCGCCCGGCGGCCGAGCCCGTCGTGCACCTCTACGACGTTCGAGTCGTCGGCACGATCAGCGAGGCGACGGCGCGGATCGCGTTCGTCCGGCGCGCGTCGTAGTCGGCGCCGGGCGGGCAACGGGCGCGGGGGCGATATGACCCCCGCCCGGGAACCAGACCAGTGTCCCGGGCGGAGGTCGCTTTCAGCCCGCCGAGCATCGCCCTTGCCCTGGGCAAACGCTCGACGGGTCGAGCAGCGCGCTCCGTCTGGGGGAGAGGGGGCGCGTTACCAGCGAGACTAGCGGCCCGGGGTGGCCGGAGACAACGAATCGCTCAGCGCAGCAGCCGCAGGACGAGCTCGGCGACGCAGACCGGCTTCTCGCTCCCCTCGCGCTCGACCGTCGCCTCGAGCACCGCCTGCTCGCCGCCCTCGATCTCGTCCACGGACGCGATCTTGAAGCGGGCGCGCACTCGCGAGCCGGACGGCACCGGCGCCGGGAAGCGCACCCGGTTGACCCCGTAGTTGATCCCCATCCGGTAGCCCTCACGGGGCAGCACTTCGCCCATCAGCGGCACGCAGAGCGAGAGCGTCAGGAAGCCGTGCGCGATCGTCGTCCCGAACGGGCCTGCCGCCGCGCGCTCCGGATCGACGTGGATCCACTGCGGGTCGTTGGTCGCGCCCGCGAAGGCGTCGATCCGCTCCTGCGTCACCTCGAGCCACTCGCTCGGGCCGAGCTCGGTCCCGACCGGCGGCAGCGCGCTCGCCCGCGTCTCGCTCACGCCGCAACCATACGGCCTGCGCGCGGCCGGCGCGGCACTCCTCGCGGCCCGGGTCGACCGGCGGGTGCTACCGTCCAGGGAGGCGGGCGAAGTGACGCTCGCCCCGGACGAGAAGCGCGCCGTACCCGGCCCCGACGACGACGCGCAGGAGGGATCGTGGCCCAGCTCGTCCAGGTCGTCGGCGCCCTGCTCGTCCTCGCCGGCTTCACCCTGACCCAGGTCCGCGTGCTCGACACGCGGGCCTACGCGTACCTGCTCGTCAACCTCGCCGGCGCGGGGATCCTCGCGGTGCTCGCATGGCACGAGCGCCAGTGGGGCTTCCTGCTCCTCGAAGCCGTCTGGGCCCTCGTCGCCGCCGGCGGCTTGGCCGCGCGACTGCGTCCGGACGGCCTCAGCCGGCGAGCTCGTGCGTGAGCGGCGCGGTGTCGAGCGGGTCGAAGCCGATCCGGGCCGCGATCTCCTCGCTGGTCGGCTTCGTGCCCTCGCGGAAGAGGTCGCGGAGGAGCTCGCCGGTCTCGGCGCGGTGCCACCAGTCCTCCCCCACCTCGCGGCGCAGGTGCGCCTGCAGCTGCGCGCTCCGGATCCAGGCTCGCAGGTAGTCCGCGGAGTAGAACCCCGCGTCCATGTCCGAGAGGTACTGCTCGCTCGGGTAGCGGATGCCGACGGCCGCCGTCAGCCGCTCCTCGTAGCCCCCCGGCGTGCCTCCGTCGTCGGCGAAGCGCGACCAGAACTCGAGCTCGTACCCGAGCTTCGCCGTGTAGCGCCGATACAGCAGCGCCTCCAGGAACAGCGTGGCCTCGGCGTTCAGGCGCGCCTCGTCGTCGGAGAGGCCGAAGTGCTCCGCGTGCCAGCCCGGCTCCCGCGAGACCGACTCGACGATGTACGAGTAGATCTCCGTCAGCGCGTGGTCGCGGGAGAGCTTGCGGAACGCGTACGGCAGCGCCGGGTCGCAGCCGGCGTAGTGGAGCGCGTGGCCGGCCTCGTGCAGCAGCGCCTGGTAGTCGTGCAGGCCGCCCTGCGCCCGGGTGATCAGGTGCACGACGGTCGGCGGGTCGGAGGCGATCACGCACGCGCGCGGCGACTTCTGCGGCCGGTCCTCGAGATCGAGCCTGATCCCGGGAGTGCGCTCGAGGTCGAAGCCGAGGCGCGCCAGCGTCTCGACGCAGACCGGCACCGCCCGTTCCTTCGGGTACGTGTCGGCCAGCGGCGAGAGCCGGCGCAGGTACGCGGTGTGGAACGACATCGGCACCGGGGCACGACCGGCGCCCAGCAGCCGCTCCAGCCAGCGCTCGCGCAGCGCCTCCCAGGCGCGCGTGGTCGCGGCGCTGGCGTCCTCCAGGGCGGCGAGCAGCGGGCGCAGCTCGATCTGCTTCTCGCGCTCGCTGCGGCGCACCGGGTCGGGCTCCCCCGACAGGTCGGCCTCGAGCGCCTCCCTGGCGGCGAGCAGCGACCGGCGCTGCTCGTTGAAGCCGGCCGAGACCTCGAGCTGGGCGGCCCCCAGCCCGTCCCGCTCCGCGTACCCGTCGAGCACTGCGAGCCGCGCCTGCGCGGCGCGCAGCGGCAGCTCCTCGCCGCCCCACTCGACCCGCGCCGCGAGGATCGCGTTCTCGAGCTCGTCCTCGCGCTCGGCCAGCTCGCCCGCTGCGATCCCGCCCTCGCACGTCAGCGCCAGCCGCGCGAGCCGCTCGCGCTCCTCACCCTCCGCCTCGAGCTCAGCCGACCGCAGAGCGTTCAGCTGCTCGCGGCCGAACAGGTCGGCGTAGCGCGCCACGATCGCCGCCTGCTCGGAGACCTCCTTCTCCCCCACTCGCACCGCGCGC
>DATBMD010000230.1:0-24322 GCA_036555085.1 Gaiellaceae bacterium | reverse complement strand
GACGAGGACGAGGAGGGGACGTTCGAGTGGCGCGTGCCCTTCCCGCCGCCGTTCCCGCCGCGGCCCGGGCCGGAGCGCGACGTGGTCTACTTCCGGCAGCGCGTCGAGGAACCAGGCGGCAAACGCGGCGACGACATCATGCTCAGGCGCGTCCCGCGCGACGTCGCGCAGCGCTTCCGCGCCGCGGCCGGCGCGCGCGGGCTGACGCACGCGCAGTACCTGGCGGCGCTCGTCGCGCTCCACGACGCGATCCGGGCGCGGGCGGCGGACGGCGACGAGGGCAGCGCTGCCGAGCTCGACCGCCTCGGGCTGTCGACCGTCTCGATCTAGGGCTCGACGGTGGTGACGTACGATGCCCGCATGGATCCGGCGACGAGGTAACGGTTGGGCGCGGCGGATGCCGCGCTTCTTCGGCAGCGTGTCGAGGCTGGACTGATCGGCGTCGCCGCTGCGCGCCACTGCTACCTCGGGAGGATCGAGATGACGCGACAGAGCCTGTTCTCCGACGTGTGGGACGCCGACGAAGAGGCCGGAACGCGGCGACGGGTGTTCTGGCGGCCGGACGATGCTCGGATGGGGGCGACCCTGTACGAGCTCGCCGCCGGCACGCCGGAAAGCCGCATGCACATGCATTACGGAGCCGAGGAGATCTTCTTCGTCCTCAGCGGCCGCCCCGTGTTGCGGAACCAGCACGGCGTCGAGACGCTGGCCCCCGGCGACTTCGTCTCCTGCCCGGAGGGACGGGCCGGGCTGCACACGTTCGGCAATCCGGGCGACGAGCCCGCCGAGATCCTGGCGATCAGTGCCGGGAGCTTCCCCGACGTCGTCGCCTATCCCGAGCACGGCTACGCGTGGGTGGCCACGCGCGATCCCGATCCCGAGCTCCTGGCGAAGGGAGGCGACCCCGAGATCATCGCCCGGTTCGAGATCCCGATCGAGTAGCCGGCTCGGATCGCACGCAGCTGCCGATCCCCCGACCGGCGACTCTGCCTGGTGGCGGCTACTAGGGGACGACCGCGGCCTTCAGGTAGCCCGGCGGGGGATCGGCGAGGAGGGCGGCGACTCCGTCGAGGCCGACGCGGTGCGTCACCAGCCGCTCGAGCGGGAACGCACCGGTCGCGAGGAACGCCAGCGCCGCGCGGACGTGCCGCGGGGCATGGTGGAAGGCCCCGCGGAGGGTGACCTCCTCGTAGTGGATCCGGTACGCGTCGACCTCGACGCGTGCGTCCCGGGGCAGGCCGCCGAAGGCGAGGACGGTGCCGCCCGGGCGGACGAGGGCGAGCGCGCGCGCCCACGCCTCGGGCGTCCCCGCGGCCTCGACGACGACGTCGGCCCTCTGGCCGTCGCCGGCCTCGGCGCCGAACGCCGCCGCGAGCGCGCGGCGGTCGGCTCGGTCCGACACGGCGACCGGCCGGCCGCCGGCGTCGGCGATGCACGCGCAGAGCATCAGCCCGATCGGCCCGATCCCGACGACGGCGACGGTATCGCCCGCCTCCACCCCGGCCGCCTCGACGCCGTGCAGGCAGCACGCAAGCGGCTCCGTCATCGCGGCCAGCTCCCCCGGCATCGCTGGGGGCACCCGCAGCAGGTTGACGCGGGCGATCCGCCCCGGGACGAGGACGTACTCCGCGTAGGCGCCGTTGAGCAGCGGCAGCAGCCGTTCGCACAGGGTCTCCTCGCCCCGCGAGCACGGCGCGCACGCGCCGCACGGGGCCGAGTTCGCGGCCACGACCCGGCGACCAGTGGCGACGTCGACACCGCAGAGCTCGTGCCCGAACGGGCTCGGCGGCTCGCCGAGCAGCACGGGGTGACCGCGGCGGAACGCCTTCAGGTCGGTGCCGTCGGTGAGCGCGACCTCGACCTGGACGAGCACGTCGCCGTCCTCGAGCGGCTCCGGCCGCGGCACCTCCTCCAGCCGAACGTCGCCGGGGCCGTGGAAGATCAGCGCCTTCACGGGGTGAAGACGACCTTGAGCGCGTCGCGCCGGCGGAACAGCTCGAGGCCCTCGGCGAAGCGCTCGAGCGGGAGCACGACGGGCGGCGGGATCGCGATCCGCGTGAGCAGCGCCAGTGCGTCGTGCATGTACCGGGGCGCCGCCGAGCGCGTGCCGACGACCGTCAGCTCGCCTCGGTAGACGCGGTCCGCCGGGATCGCCCCGGCGTCGGCGAAGACGAGCAGCGTGCCGCCCGGCTCCAAGGCGTCGAGGGCCGTCTCGACCCCGCCGGTGCCGGCGAGGATCGCGGCGTCGACCGGCCCGTCGGGCGCGCGCCCGGCACGCCGCGGATCGGCGTCGACGGCGAACACCTCGTCGCCGCGGCGGTCGAGCACCGCGGCGAAGAGGCGCCCGATGAAGCCGTGGCCCACGACCAGCACGCGGCCGCTGGGAACGCGCTCGGCACCACGGAGGACGCAGGCGAGCGGCTCGACGGCGGTGCCGAGAGCGTCGTCGACGCCGTCGGGGAGCTCCAGCCACGCCTGGGCGCGCACGCGCTCGGCGAACCCGCCCGGCCGGATCGTCGGGGCAGCGAAGCGCTCGCACGTCGACTCGTGGCCGGCGCGGCAGCGCTCACACTCCCCGCAGGCGGCGTGGTGGACGAGCGCGACGCGCCTCCCGTCGGCCGTCTCGGCGACGACCTCGTGGCCGAGCACACGGCCGGCGTGCTCCGGGTACAGCTTCTCGACGTCCGAGCCGCAGAGCCCGCACGCGAGCACCCGCACGAGCTCACCGGGCCCGTCCGGCTCGTCGACCTCCACCAGGGCAGGCTCCCCCGCGGAGTCGAGGACGACGGCGCGCACGAGCCAATCGTAGGGAGGTCGAGACGCCGGAGCCGGCGCTACACTTCGTCGCGCCCGGGGCTATAGCTCAGCTGGGAGAGCGCCTGGATCGCACCCAGGAGGTCGGCGGTTCGAGTCCGCCTAGCTCCATGAAAGACCTGCAAAAGCAGGTCTTTTTCTACCCTGGATACAGATGCACTCAGACGCACCTGGAAGCGCATTCGAGTTTCCCGGCTTTCATTTGTGGCGCTGCCGGCCGCGCTCGCGGGTAGCGGGCGAGCGTGAGCGCCGCCTTTCCGGAATGTGAGCAAGCCTTACGGCAACACGGTCTTGACGCTCACAGCTGCTCGCTACCGTGCCAAGGAGCATGAGCACGCGCGCTGGCTTCAATCCCCGAAGAAAAGCTTGCGACGAGTCGAGGCGGAATCCGTCGCAGCCGGGGCCGGCGGGCCTTGGTCGGCAAGTTGGTGGGTGCGGGTGCCCGTTGACGCAGAGTCCTGCCGGGAAAGGGGACGTGGTAGATGCCCACCGCTGAACAGCACCGCATCCGGAGCTACGAGGTCTGGGAGACGATCGCGCCGAGCTGGGAACGTCGCCAGGCGTTCGTCGAGGAGAACGCTACGCCTGTCCGCCGTTGGATGCTCGACGAGCTCGCGCCGCGACCAGGCGAAACGATCCTCGAGCTGGCCGCGGGCGCAGGCGAGACCGGTTTCGAGGCGGCCCGGCTCCTCGGCCCCGACGGCCGGCTGATCACGACCGATTTCGCGCCTGCGATGGTGGAGGCCGCTCGCCGTCGTGGTCGTGATCTCGGCATCGAGAACGTGGAGTACCGGGTGATCGACGCCGAGCAGATCGAGCTCGACTCTGACTCGGTGGACGGCGTGCTGTGCCGCTACGGGTACATGCTGATGCCGGATCCCGCCGCAGCGCTCGCGGAGACCCGTCGTGTTCTGCGCCCCGGCGGGCGCCTGACCCTGGCCGTGTTCGGCTCCCCCGACCACAACCCGTTCTTCGCGATCCTCGCCATGGCCTTGGTCCAGCGCGGCCACATGCCGCCGCCCGACCCGGACGGCCCCGGACTCTTCAGCATGGCAAGCGAGGAACGCACGACCGGACTCCTCGAAGGCGCCGGGTTCAGCGTGGTGCGGACCGATTGGGTACCGGCGCCGCGCTTTGAGTTCGGCGACGTCGAGGAGTACCTGAGCCTCATCGGCGATACCGCGGGGCCCATCGCGTTCGCACTCCGACCTCTGCCTCGGGACGAGCGGGAGCAGATCAAGGCGCAGCTGCAGAAGGCCTTCGCGCCCTTTGCGACCGACGAGGGCTACGAACTGCCCGGGCTCACGCTGGCCGCGGCGGCGACGGCGCGCGCCGACAAGGGGTGAAAAGACGGCGCGGCGCGTTCGCACGCCTCAGCTTCGCGCTGCCTAGCCTACGGGGCGCGACAAGGTGTAGGGGCACCCGGCTTGGAGGCGTAGAATGGCTCAACCATGCGGTTTGCGGCTGCATGGGGTGGGTGGATCGCACCCAGGAGGTCGCCGGTTCGAGTCCGCCTAGCTCCATTTCTCGAGCGAAAGTCGCCGCCTCCGGCCGCCATGACGACTTCCGCTCGAGTCAGTGGTCTCCGGCACCCCAGCGAGCAGGTCGGCGCTCGTCAGCGCTGCGGGCCGGAGCCCAAGGTGACCTGGAATCCTCGAATCCGAGTGGATTCCCGATCGCAATCGCAAGCTCCCCGACACGGGAAAGCGCCGCTGCGATCGTGGCTGCGGGCAGGCCGTCTCGGTCGACCTCGACCAGGCGCCGGCGACGACATGATCGTTGGTGACGATCGTCGGTAGTTCACCCCGCACGGCGCTTCGCGAAACGCTCTACCTGGTGGTTTCATGGCTCGACGCCCGTGGCATCCATGACGCGTGGCTGCCGGTCGAAACGAACGGCGGAACGTCAGGGTGCTCGACGGCGCGACCTTCTGCTCGAGCGACGCGCAGGGGACGTGGATGCCGCGCCGGGACAGCCGGAAGGCCTCTTTCACCGAGACACCCGCTTCCTCTCACGCTGGAAGATCCGCGTCGACGGTCGCGAGCCCGAGCTGAACTCGTCGTTCCAGCCGAGCTACTTCTCCGCCTCCTTCTTCCTCTCGCTCGACCTGAGCGACGGGCGGGCACCGTCGTCGCTCTCCGTCGTCCGCAAGCGCTTCGTCGGGGCCGGGATGCACCCTCGACGCCGACCGGACCAATTTGAGCGAATGCTCGCCATTTCCTCGCGCGCCGACCACGCATAGTGCTGGTTTCCTCGGGCTCGCCGGGTATCCAGGCAGCGATGTGTCTGATTGCCCAACTCTCGTTGTCCTCCGAGGCGCGCACGACCGCCGGCATCCTCCTGCTCACGATCCTTGCCGTCGAGCTCGGCGGTCTCACGGTTCTACGAATGATCCGCAGCCCGAAACCCGCGACCGACTTCCAGCAGACGTTCGCGCGGGCCGGCCATGCGCACGCAGGCGTGCTCGTGATCCTGGTGAACCGTCTCGTCTACCTGGTGTACGCCGGAGGCGTCGCGCTGACCGTCGGAGCCCTCACGCTCGGGATCGGACTGCTGAGGGCGTAGCGCATGCGTTTCTTGGGGATACGTCTGAGCACCCTGCGCTGGGGTCGTGTCCGGCTCCCACTCTTCTGGGCAGCGTCCGCCCTGCTGCTCGTGGCAGTCGTCACCGACTTCGTGGCGGCATGGATCGCGCTCGTGCTCTTCGCGCTCGCTCTCGCGTTGTACCTTCGGTTGGGCACGCCGCCGCGACGCGCGCCGGTGAGGGTGCGGGCGCCCGTCGTGGGTCGATGGCGCGCGGTGAACACGCCCGCCGACCGCGTCCCCAGCCACGGGGCCCATGCGTACGGGCAGACCTACGCCGTCGATCTCGCGAGCGAGCGCTCGCGGACGGACTCGGGGACGGACTGGTGGCCCCTCGCGCGCCGTCCCGAGGAGTTCGCCGCATTCGGCGAGGAGGTGCGGGCCCCGGCCGACGGAACGGTCGTGCGTACGCACGAGACGGAGCGTGATCACTGGAGCCGCACGTCGTGGCCTGCGTACGGGCTCATGCTCGTCGAAGGATGTCTCCGCGAGATCACGGGCCCGTCACGGGTTCTCGGCAACCACGTCGTGCTCGATCTCGGCGGCGGAGTCTGGGCCACGCTCGCGCACCTGCGACACGGCTCGGTCACGGTCGAGCCTGGCGATCGAGTTGCGGAGGGGGACGTCATCGCACGCGTCGGGAACTCGGGCAACTCGAGCGAGCCGCATATCCACTTCCAGCTGATGGATCACAGGAACGTCCTCTTCGCCGACGGCGTGCCGTTCGAGTTCGAGTACCGACGCGACGGCGAGACCGTCGTCGGCGTTCCGCGAAGCGACGAGCGCTTCCTGGTCGAGCGATGACGACTCGACTCCGCAGCGGTTACGACGGGAGACCAGACGGGCTCGGCTACGCCTCGATCGGGCGCCGCTCGACGGCGGGACTGTCACGCAGGGCGGTCGTGCAGCCGCCGATGGTGTAGAGGACGCCGTCGACGGCGAACGCCTCGAGCGCGTGCCGCGTGGTCGCGAGCGAGGGGCCGTCTCGCCACGCTCCGGTCGAGGCGTTGTAGATCTGGTAGGTCGACTCCCAGACCGCGTGGATCTCGTCGCCGCTCGTGTCGGCTCCGAGCAGCTCCATCGGCCGCGCCATGGCAGGGCCGTGTCGCCAGTCCCCGGTCTCCGGGTCGAAGGTGAAGACGGTCCGGAGCACGCGCTCGCCGCGGCGGCCGCCGAGCACCCAGAGCTCGCCCGCGAAGGCCACTGCTCCGAAGGCGTGCAGCGCCCGGGGCAACGGCGACGTCCTGCGCCAACGGTTCTCGCCCGGCGAGTAGACGAAGACGTCCCGGCTGGGGCGGCGGTCGGCGAGCCCGCCGAGCACGTAGAGCCTTCCGTCGAGCGCGACTGCGCTGTGGTTGTAGCGGGGCTCGGGCAGCGGCGCGCGCGGCGACCAGCGGTCGCGGGCAGGATCGTAGGCCCAGACCGCGGCGGTGTTCCCGGCGGCGGTCGTGCCCCCGACGACGAAGACCCGATCCGCGACGGCGGCGCCGGCGGCGGCTCGCGTCGCCTGCGGCAAGGGCCGGACGGTCTGCCAGCTGTCCGACGCAGGGTCGTAGCGGGTGACGGTGGCGAGTGGCCGGCCCGTCTCGCCGACCATCCCGCCCGCCGCGTAGAGGAGGCCGCCGAGCTCGGCGCCGGCGATATAGCTGCGCCGTTGCGGCATCGAGGCCGCGCGCGACCACGGCGCGGGCTCGTCGCGCTCGCCGGAGGGTGCCGGCAGGGCCAGCAGGGCACCGAGGCCGAGGGCGGCGACGAGAGCCGCGACGGCCAGTCTCATGTCCGGGCGGGCTCGGGACGCTGCTTACGCCGCCGAGTCTTGCGCTCGCGCATCTTGCGCGGGTCGGGCACAGGCACTGCTGTCAGCAGCGCCTCCGTGTAGTTCTCTCGCGGCCAGCGGTACACCTGGTCGGCCGGCCCCTGCTCGACGATCCGGCCCTGGTGCATGACCGCGATCCGGTCGCTCATCGCCCGGACGACCGAGAGATCGTGGGCGATGAAGAGGTAGGAGAGCCCGAACTCGCTCTGCAAGTCCTTGAGCAGGTTGAGGATCTGCGCCTGGATCGAGACGTCGAGCGCGGACACCGGCTCGTCGCAGACGATCAGCCGCGGCGAGAGGGCGAGCGCACGTGCGATCCCGATCCGCTGCCGCTGGCCGCCCGAGAACTCGTGCGGATAGCGGTTGGTGAAGCGCGGGTCGAAGCCGACCACCTCGAGCAGCTCGGCGACGCGGGCGCGCCGCTCCCGGCGGGTTCCGACCCCGTGGACGACGAGCGGCTCCGCCACGATCGTGCCCACCGTCATCCGGGGGTCGAGCGAGGAGTACGGGTCCTGGAAGACGATCTGCAGCTGACGGCGCGTCCGGCGCAGCTCGTCGCCGGAGATCGCGGTCAGCTCGGAGCCCTGGAAGCGCACCGAGCCGCTCGTGGGACGGAGCAGCTGGAGCATGCAGTACCCGGTGGTGGACTTGCCCGACCCTGACTCGCCCACGAGGCCGAGCGTCTCGCCGGCCCCGATCTCGAAGCTGACGCCCTGCACGGCCTCGACCCAGTCGACGGTCCGCTCGAAGAGGAGCCCGCGCCTCACCGGGAAGCGCTTGTGCAGGTCGCGTACGACGAGGAGCGGCTCGTTCATGCCGGTACCTCAGCCGCCGCCTCAGCGCGCTCGCAGGCGGGATGGGCCGACCGAACGAGGTGGCCGCGACGCACCGGCCGGAGCGCCGGCATCTCCGTCGTGCAGGAGTCGGCGCGCGAGGCGTACGGGCAGCGGGCCGCGTAGCGGCAGGCGGCCGGCGGGTCGAGGAGGTCCGGCGGCCGGCCGGGGATCGCGGTCAGGCGTCCGCTGCGCACCTCCTGCTCGTCCAGCTGCGGCAAGGCTCCGAGCAGCGCCTCCGTGTAGGGGTGCTGCGGATTGTCGAAGAGCTCCTCGACCGGAGCCTGCTCGACGACCTGGCCCGCGTACATGACGAGCACGTCGTCGGCGACCTCCGCGACGACGCCCATGTCGTGCGTGATGATCAGCATCGCCATGTCGTGCTCGTGCCGCAGTTCGTCGAGGAGGTCGAGCACCTGCGCCTGCACCGTGACGTCGAGCGCAGTGGTCGGCTCGTCGGCGATCAGCACGGCGGGGTTGCAGGAGATCGCCATCGCGATCATCACCCGCTGGCGCATGCCGCCCGAGAGCCGGTGGGGGTAGTCGTCGAGCCGCTGCTGCGGTAGCGGCAGCCCCACCTCGTCGAGCAGCTCCGCCGCCCGCGTGCGCGCCTCCCGCCTGCCGAGCCCGAGATGGTGACGGAGCGCCTCGGTGATCTGGGTCCCGATCTTCAGGGTCGGGTTCAGCGACGTCATCGGGTCCTGGAAGATCATCGCGATCCGGCGGCCGCGCACCTGCTCCAGCTCGCTCTCGTCCAGAGCCGTCAGCTCGCGACCCTCGAGGAGCACCTCACCGGCCACGATCTCGGCGGGCGGACGCGGGATCAGGCCCATGATCGAGAGCGCGGTCACCGACTTGCCGCAGCCCGACTCGCCGACGATCGCGAGCGTCCGGCCCCGGTCGAGCTCGAAGCTGACCCCGTCGACGGCACGCACGACGCCGTCCCGCGTGAAGAACTGGGTCTGGAGATCGCGAACCTCGAGCAGCGCCATCTCAGGTCTCCTTCGTCCGGGGGTCGAGGGCGTCACGCAGGCCGTCGGCGATGAAGTTGGCGGAGAGGATCAGCGTGGCGATCGCGACCGACGGGATCACGATCTCGATCGGGTGCACGCGGTAGACGGCGCGGCCGTCCTGGGCCATCGCGCCCCAGGAGGCGTCCGGCGGGCTGATCCCGAGCCCGATGAAGGAGATGAACGCCTCGCCGAGGATCACCGCCGGCAGCTCGAGGAAGATCGCGATGATCAGCACGCCGAGCGTGTTCGGCAGCAGATGGCGGCCGAGGATCCGGTGCCAGCGCGCGCCGATCGCCTTCGCCGCGCGGACGTAGTCGTTCTGCTTGAGCGTGATGATCTGGCCGCGCACGATCCGCGCCGCCGTGAACCAGGAGGCGATCGCCAGCGCGACGACCATCACCCAGAAGGTGACGTTCCCGAAGATGGCGATCGTGATGATCGCGAAGGGCAGGTAGGGCAGCCCGTAGAGGGCGTCGAGGAAGCGCATCATCCCGTTGTCGAGCCAGCCGCCGACGAAGCCCGCAATCGATCCGTAGACGACGCCGATCAGCAGGATCGCGATGGTCGCGGCGAAGCCGATCCCGATCGACACGCGGCCGCCGAGGGCCGTGCGCGTGAGCAGGTCGCGCCCGAACCGATCGGTCCCGAGCGGATGCTCCAGGCTCGGCGACTCGCTCGCCTGGGAGAAGTTCACCTCGTAGGGATCGTGCGGCGAGACGAGCGGATAGAAGAGGCAGAACGCGACCAGGAGCCCGAACGCGACGGCCGCCACCACCGCCGCGCGGTTCCGCACGTAGCGGCGCCAGGCGTCCCGCCAGAGGCTCGACTGGCGCACCGGCGCGCCGGCCTCGTGCTGTGGCCGCTCCGGCCGCTGCTCCGCCGTCACGCTCTCGGCAGCCGCTCGATAGCGGCGGTCCTTCAGGCGCCACGGCGCACGGTCGCGGACGCGACGGGGAGCTGGATTGACGGCCATCAGGCCCTCGCGTCTCGGGTTCTGGGATCGAGGAACCCGTAGACGATGTCGACGACCAGGTTCGCGACGATGACGATGATCGCCAGCAGCACGGTCAGCCCCATCACGACCGAGTAGTCGCGGCCCGTCACCGCGGTCACGTAGTAGCGGCCGATGCCGGGGATGGCGAAGATCTGCTCGATCACGAACGAGCCCGTGATCAGGAAGCCGAGCAGCGGCCCCGCCGCGGTCACCGCCGGGATCAGGGAGTTCCGGAGGGCATGCACGAGCACGACGCGCCGGTGCGGCAAGCCCTTCGCCTTCGCGGTCCGGATGTAGTCCTGCTGCAGCGTCTCGAGCATCGATCCGCGCACGAGTCGCGCGAAGTACGCCGCCGGCCCGAGGCCGAGCGCGACGACCGGCAGGATCTTGCTCTGCCAGGTCGTCCAGCCGCTCGTGGGGATGTCGGCCACGCCCCATCTGACGACCACGAAGTAGATGAGGAGCGTCGCGACGAGAAAGCTCGGGACGGCAAAGCCGAGGTTGGAGACCACCATCGCCGCGTAGTCCGTCGGGGTGTTCGCGCGGAGGGCGGCTACGACGCCGAGCGGGATCCCGACGACGATTGCGAAGAGAAATGCGAGGCCCCCGAGCTCGAGCGATTCCGGGAAGTGCTCGCGCACGACCTCGTTCACCGTCTGGCCCCGTTGCGTGAGCGACGGGCCGAGGTCGAACGTCGCGACGCCCTCGACGTACTTCGCGTACTGGACGTACCAGGGATCGTTCAGCCCGAACTTCGCCTCGAGGTTGCGCTGGATCGACTCCGGGATCGCCCGTTCCGACGTTCGGAACGGGTTGCCCTCGATCTGACGCATCAGCACGAAGGTGAGGAAGATGACCAGCAGCAGCACCGGGATCGTCCAGACCAGCCGCCTGATCACCAATGCCGTCATCGTGCAGCGAGGATTCCCGCTCGCTTTCCGCGGCGAACTGACGTGAGGAAATCCTCACGGAATCGGGCCCGCTCGGCGACTACGGAGTGCATCGCCGAGCGGGCCCGTCTAGCTGCCTACGCGCGCAGGCGCCTCACGGTCACGCTTCGAGGGAGCCACCGCCCTCGACCACGTCCGTCAGGTCGATCTGGTCGAGCGGGTTGATGTTGAAGGTGTCCTTGATCGACGGCTGCTCGAGCTGCGTGTACGTGTACCAGTAGATGGGGGAGATCGGCATGTCGCCGTCTTCGCCGAACATGAGCTCCTCGAGCTGCCCGTAGAGCTCGTAGCGGGCCTCGTCGCTGGTGACGTCGCCGCTACGAACCTGCTGCACGAGCGCGTCGTACTCCGGATTGCAGTAGTTCGTGCTGTTGTTGCCCGAGTCGCACGTCCAGAGCTCGAGGAAGTTGAAGGCGTCCACGTAGTCGGCGATCCAGCCGAGCCGGAAGGCGTCGATCGACGCGTCCGGCGGCGGCCCGATGAACTCGAGGAACTGCGCCCATTCCTGTTGCTTGATCGTGGTGTCGAGACCCAGCTCGTTCCACATCGCCTGCACCGCGACGGCGATCTCGCGATGTCCGGGCGAGTCGTTGATCAGCAGCGTGATCGAGCGCTTGGGGTTCTCGACCTCCTCCATCAGCGCCTTCGCGGCCTCCATGTCACCCTCGGCGGGCAGGTACTCGGAGGACGGGTTGATCGTCTCGAAGCCGGGCATGCCCTGCGGCGTGAAGCCTGTCGCGGGCAGCTGGTCGGCCTGTGCGACGTTGTCGATGATCGCCTGCCGGTCGATCGCCATCGCCATCGCCCGGCGCTGCTTGGGATCGGTCACCTGCTTGACGTTGATGCCGTAGTAGTACGTGCCGAGGGCCGGGTACTGGTTGTACTCGGGGGTGCCCTTCAGCCGCGGCAGCTCCTCCGGCGGCAGGCTGCCGGTCGCGTCGAGCTCACCGGCCTCGAACGCCTGCACCGCCGTGATCCCGTCGGAGATCATGCGGCCGTTGATGCGTTCCAGCGTGACCTGGTCGGCCAGCCGCCAGTCCTCCCACTTGGCGAGATCGATGCGCGAGCCGTGGTTCCAGCTCACGAGCTGGAAGGGCCCGTTCGTGACGATGTTCTTTGCCTCCGTCCACTGGTTGCCGTACTTCTCGACCGTCGGCCGGTGGACGGCGAGGAACGAGTGGTGCGCGAGCTGCTGCATGAACCACGGCTGCGGCGAGGTCAGCTCGACGCTCAGGGTGGTGTCGTCGACCGCGGTCACGCCGACCTTCTCGCGGGCGGCGGCGCAGTTGCTCTTGCACGAGTTGTAGTCCGCCGCGCCCACGATGCCGAAGAACTGGTACGCGTAGTCGGCGGCCAGCTCGGGCGAGATCGTCCGCTTCCACGACCATTCGTAGTCCTGGGCGGTGACGGGGTCGCCGTTCGTCCAGCGGGCGTCCGGGCGGAGGTGGAGCGTCACCTTCCGTCCGTTCTCGCTGATATCCCAGCTGTCGGCAACGCCCGGGACCGGCTGCAGGTCCTCACCGAGCCGCACCAGCGGATCCATGACGTTCAGCAGGATGTTCGCGGAGGTCGTGTCGCTCGCCAGCCCCGGGTCGAGCGAGGGGGGCTCCGTGCCCCAGTTGACCGTGATCACCTGATCGGCATTCTCGGCCGCGCCGTCGCCGGTGTCGTCGCCGCTTCCTCCGCAGCCTGCAGCGACGAGCGCCAGGGCGACGAGGGCAAGCAGCCCCATGCCAGTCCAGCGTCTCGTCCTTTTCATGGTTCGACCACCTTGGATCGGGCGCGGCTCCGATGCGGCCGCGACGTTGGCAGTCGTGTTCCCCGCCGGCCCCCGGGCTAACGGAGTCTGAGGAGACCCTCACACAACCTTTGCCTGACGCTGGTCCAGGTCGACGGGGAGCGCGGGCGGGAACGCCCGAACCTGCCGCTCGTCCGCTGCCCGTCTCGCAAGAAGGTCGTCGGCGATACTCGAAGCGTGCCGAGGCACTTGCCCACCGGGACGGTGACGTTCCTGTTCACCGATATCGAGGGGTCCACCCGCCTCCTGCGCCAGCTCGGGCCCGACGCCTACGCCGAGGCGCTCGCCGAGCACCGCCGCGTCCTCCGAGCTGCGTTCGCCGCCGAGGGCGGTGTGGAGGTCGACACCCAGGGGGACGCGTTCTTCGTCGCCTTCCCGACCGCCCCCGGAGCCGTCGGCGCCGCGGCAGCCGGGCAGCGGGCGCTCGCGCCGGGGCCGCTCGCCGTGCGGATGGGCCTGCACACGGGCACCCCCGACGTGGCTGCGGAGGGCTACGTCGGGATCGACGTCCATCGCGGCGCGCGAGTGGCCGCGCTCGCACACGGCGGCCAGGTGCTCGTCTCCGCCGTGACGGCGGCGCTCGTCGGAGACGAGCCGCTGCGGGATCTCGGACGGCATCGGCTCAAGGACTTCGACGCGCCCGTCCAGCTGTTTCAGCTCGGCACAGCGGCGTTCCCGCCGCTGCGAACGCCGGGGGCCGTCGACCTTCCCGCTCCGGCCACGCAGTTCCTCGGCCGCGAGCGCGAGCTGCTCGAGGCCGCCGCGCAGTGGCTCGACCGTGAGCCGCGGGTGCTCACGATCGTCGGTCCCGGTGGCGCCGGCAAGACGCGATTCTCGATCGAGCTCGCCCGGCTCCTGTCCGAAGAGGCGGACGGCGGCACGGTGTTCGTACCGCTCGCCCCCGTCCGCGACGCAGCGCTGGTGCTGCCCCTGATCGCCGCGCGCCTGGGCGCTGCCGCCGACGATGCCGCCGCGATCGCGGCGCGCATCGGCGAGCAGCGAACCCATGTCCTCCTCGACAACCTGGAGCAGCTCCTGCCCGACGCCGCCCGGCCGCTCGCCGAGCTGCTTGCTGCCGCCCCGGCCCTTCGGATCGTGGCGACGAGCCGCGAGCCGCTTCGCATCGCCGGTGAGTCCGAGCTCGACCTGCCGCCCATGGACGATCACGACGCCGTCGCGCTGTTCGTCGAGCGGGCACAGGCGGTCCGCGCCGACATCGCCGACTCGCCCGCAGTGCGCGACCTGATCCGCCGCCTCGACGGCCTCCCGCTCGCGATCGAGCTCGCCGCGGCGCGTGTCAAGCTGCTCGGCCCCGCGCAGCTGCTGGAGCGCATCGCGCAGCGACTCGATCTGCTCAAGGGCGGTCGCGACGCCGACGAGCGCCACGCCACGCTTCGCGCCACGGTCGCCTGGAGCTACGACCTCCTCGCCGACGTCGAACAGCGGCTCTTCGCCCGGCTCGCGATCTTCCGCGGCGGCTGCACCCTCGACGCCGCCGAAGCGGTGTGCGGCGCGGACCTCGACACGCTGGCGTCGCTGCTCGACAAGAGCCTCGTCCGCCGCCGCACCGCTCCGAGCGGCGACGAGCGCTTCTGGATGCTCGAGACGATCCGCGAGCTCGCGCGGGAGCGCCTGGCCGCGTCGGGTGACGAGGATTCCCTGCGCCGGCTGCAGACCGACTGGCTGATCGATCTCGCCGATCGTGCGGGCACGCGCGCGACCGTCGGGGTTCCCGGCAAGTGGGACGTCGAGCTCGTCGCGCCCGAGCTGGACAACGTGCGCGCCGTCCTCGAGTGGGCGCTGGAGCGCGCGCCCGCGCGCGGCCTCGAGCTAGCCGCGGCGCTCGAGGGCTTCTGGCTCGTCCGCGATCCGGCGGAGGGCGCGACCTGGCTCGAGCCCCTGCTCACCCGAGCCCACGACGCCGAGCCGACGCTTCGCGCCCACGCGCTGCGGGCCCTCGCCGGTGCGCTCGGGATCTCCGGCGAGCACGAACGCGCTGCGCCGTTCTACCGGCAGAGCCTCGACCTCTTCGTCGCGAGCGGAGACGAGCTCCAGACGGCGAACCTCCGCTACCGCGTCGCCGGAAACATGGTGAACATCGGCGAGGGCGCTGCCGCCTGGCCGCTGCTCGAGGACTCGCTCCTCACGTTCCGGCGCCTCGACCTGCCACGCGGAGAGGCCCAGGTGCTCGCCTACCTCGCTGAGAAGCCCCACGGAGAGGGCGATCTCGCGCGCGCGATCGAGCTCAGGCTGGAGAGCGCCGCGATCGCCCACGAGATCGGCTGGACCTGGTGGGAGAGCGGACAGCTGGCGTGGGCCGCCGAGCTCGAGCGCGCGCGGGGAGAGCTCGATGCCGCAGGTCGTCATGCGCTCCGCTCGCTCGAGCTCTCCCGGGGCCTCGGCGACCGGCGCAGCGCAATGCTCACGGCAGGCAAGCTCGCTGTCATCGCCGCAGAACGCGGGGACGCCGAGCAGGCCGGCCGTCTCTGGGGAGCGATCGAGAGCGAGCACGCATCCGGTCCCGTCCGACAGTGGGAGAACCGCCGCCGGGAGCTCGAAGCCCTCGTCCTGCGCGTGGACGGCTCGGCGTTCAGGCACGCGCAGGCGGAGGGCAGCCTCATGTCGGTCGCCGAGGCTGCCGGCCTCGCTCGGGCCGGCTCGGCAATGTGATGATCTGCCGATGCCCGAGCTCCTGTTCCTGTCGAGGCGCGACGTGGTGCAGCTGCTGCCGCCGCTCGACGAGCAGATCGACCTCGCCGAAACGACCTATCGAGCGCTCGCGCGGGGACGCGTCGAGATGCCTCCCAAGCCTGGCATCCATCCGCGGCCCAACGCGTTCCTGCACGCCATGCCCGCATATCTCGCCGACGGGGACGTCGCCGCGCTGAAATGGGTGTCGGGCTACCCGGAGAATCCCGCGCGCGGCCTTCCGTACATCTCGGGCCTCATCGTCGTCAACGACGCGGACACGGGCGTGCCGGTCGCCGTTCTCGATGCCGCCGAGATCACGGCCGCCAGGACGGCGGCTGCGAGTGGGGTCTGCATTCGCCGCTTCGCGCCCCCGGCGTGGCAGACCGTGGGCATTCTCGGCTGCGGCGAGCAGGGCCGCTACAACGCACGCGTCGTGTCCGCGCTCCAGCCGGAAGCGCGAATGCGGGCGTGGGATCCCGTGTCGGAGCGGGTGGGGACGCTGGAGGGGCGGGTCGAGGCTGCCGCCGACCCGCGCGCGGCCGTCGAGCAGGCGGATGTGGTGATCACCGCGGCGCCGATCGCCGAGCGGCCGGAGCCGGTCGTCGCCCGCGAGTGGCTCGGGGACCGGTACCTCGTGCTGCCGCTCGACTTCGACGCGAGCGTCCAGCAGCCGTTGATCGAGGACGCCGAGCTCTTCGCCGTCGACGACGTCGCCCAGTTCGAGCACTACCGCGCGGCCGGCCACTTCCAGGGCTGGCCGGCGCCCTCGCTCAGCCTCGGCGAGGCGCTCGAACGCGGCGGCACCTACGGCCGCGTGGCGTGCGTGAACCTCGGGATCGGAGCGCTCGACGCGGCCTTCGCCGCCGTCGTCGTCGAGGGGGCGCGCCGGCAAGGCCTCGGGCTCGTGGTCGAGATGTGAGCCCGCCAACGTCGAGACAGGGCGTTCAGCGAAGAGCCTGCTCGAACCGCGGGTCGTCGCGGACGGCGGCGAAGTCGTCGTCCCTGCGCGCGTCCTCGCGGAACCGCGGGAACAGCTCGACGGACCGGCGGAGGTGGGCGAAGGTGTCGTCGCCGGTGTCGCCCGCGAGCGTTGCGAAGCAGGCGTAGTTGTAGTTCAGACCGGGGTGATCCGGCATGCGCTCGAGGGCACCGCGGACGGCTTCGAGCGCGTCGGCGTACCGCTGCTCGTCATAGGCGGTCATGGACTCGCTGTGGAACGGCCACGCCTCACCCCAGTCGACTCCCTGGTACGCCTCGCCGGGCGTGGCGCCCACAGCGAGGATGATCCCGTCCCCGGTCGCCTTCCGGCGCACCTCCGGCCCGACGAACACGAGTGTTCCCGGCGGCGCGTCCACCGCCTCGCCGTCGATCTCGAAGGTCGCCTTCCCGTCGAGGACGATGTACAGCTCCTCCTGGCCCGTCCCGGCCTCGTCGTGCTCGTTGACCAGCGTGCCGTCGTCGGCGGGCCCGTAGGCGTTGACTCCGAATGCGTGAATTCCCAGGTGCTCCCGCACCGGAACATCTCTGCCGCGGCGCTCGATGTCGTCGAGCTGCGCGACTCGCCAGTTCGGCCTGTCATTCATCGGATCACCTCCGTGTACCCTGCGGTTGTCGCCCGAAACAGCGATCGAGGCAGACGGGGATACTGTCACGGTGGCGCCTCGGGAGTACCTGCTGGCCGACCAGCCCTCGGAGCTCGAGCGCCTGCAGCTCCAGTCGCGCGTTTGGGAGCCCAGCGGCCGGCAGCTGCTCGAGCGGATCGGCGACGGATCCGGTCTCCGCACGCTGGACATCGGCTGCGGAGCCCTCGGTTGGCTACGCATCCTCAGCGAGTGGGTGGGGCCAGCCGGCCGGGTGGTGGGCACCGACATCGACGAGCGGCTGCTCGATGCTGCTCGTGCGTTCCTTGACGGGGAGGGGATCGGCAACGTCGAGCTCGCAGTCGACGACCTCTTCGAGAGCAAGCTGGAGCCCGGGTCCTTCGAACTCGTCCACGCCCGCTACGTCATCGCTCCGCTCGGACGCGGCCCTGAGCAGGTCGCCTCGTTCCACCGTCTGCTCGGACCAGGTGGCGCACTGGTTCTCGAGGAGTGGGATCTCGGCTCGTGGCACTTCAATCCACCTGCCGCCGCAGCAGAGCGCCTCATCGCCCTGCTCTCGGAGATCTTCGGCTCCCTCGGTGGCGAGGCAGGCCGCGGGCTTCCGGAGCTGCTGCGCGGCATCGGCATCGAGGAGCCCGAGATCAGCGCGCACGTCATCGCGCTCGAGCCCGGCCACCCGTACCTGCGTTTGCCGCTCCAGTTCAGCGTCGCGCTCGAGTCGCGGCTGCTGGAGAAGCTGAGCGAGGACGAGCTCGCCTCGCTGCGCCGCGAGGCCGAGGCCGAGCTGGCCGAGGCGGCTCGCTGGGGCACCACGTTCACGGTCATCCAGTCCTGGGGCCGGCCGCCCTGAGCGGTTTCCGAATTGCATCGGCGGCAGCTACCCGCTCGCTGCGCGCCCGCTCCGTCGCGTCGGCGTCGACCTCCATCGTCTCGGGATCGATCACGACCCCGTAGCTCCGCTCCGCGAGCTCGAGCGTGGTGAAGCCGTCGAGCACGTCAGAGCGGACGAGCTCCGGGTCGCGCTGCAGCGGGTCGCCGTAGCCGCCCGAGTTGGGGACGGTGATCTCGATCGTCGAGCCGGCCTTCAGCACCTTGCCCGTGAACTTCGCCGGCCAGTGCTCGACGGTGCCGTCGGGCGCGGTGACGATGCCGTGCGCCAGCGTGCCGTCCTCGCCGCCGAAGATCCCCCACGGCGGATCGGACTCGTAGCGATCGCCCTCGCAGGTGACGATCGTGTCGACGAGGAAGCGGTTCACGCGCACCATGCCGATGCCGCCGCGCCACTCGCCGGCCGCGCACGGCTCGTCGCGCAGCTCGTAGCGCTCCGTACGCATCGGGAACCGCCATTCGAGCTCCTCGATCGGGTTGTTGCGCGTGTTCGCGATCAGGCAGTCGACGGAGTCGAGCCCGTCCCGCCCGGGGCGCCCGCCGTACGAGCCCTCGTCGACCTCGAGGTAGACCCAGTACTCGCCTTCCTCCTCGTCGAACCCCGAATACGCGAGGAACGCGAGGTGAGCGGAGTTGCCCGCCGTGACCTTGTCCGGGATCACCGGCGCGAGCGCGCGCAGGGCGAGGTCGACGGCCCGCTGCACCTGGCAGAAGCGTGCGAAGCACGCGCGCGGGTAGCGCGGGTTGAAGATCGACCCCTCGGGGGCGTTCACGTGAACGGGCGCGAGCATGCCCTCGTTCTGCGGCACGAAGACCGGGTACGTCGCCTCGTCGAGGAACATCATCCTCGTGATGAACGTCATCGCGGAGACCGTCGTGCCCTCGAACGGGCAGTTGTATCCCGTCGGCACCTCCCCGCTCGAGCCGGTCAGGTCGAACGTGATCTCGTCGCCCGCGATCTCCACGGCCACCTTCACCGGCAGCTTCTCGCCGCGGTGCACGCCGTCGTCGTCGAGCCAGCCGACGTCGGTCTCGTAGCGGCCGTCCGGCACCTTGGCGATCTCCTGCCGCAGCATCCGCTCCGAGTAGTCGAGCCAGGACTGCGCGACCTCGAGCACGGTCTGCTCGCCGTAGCGCCCGAGCAGCTCGACGTAGCGCTTCCGGGCCAGCTCGCAGGCCGCGATCATCGCCCGGATGTCGCCGTTGTTGAAGCTCGGCGTGCGGACGTTCTCGAGGATGTGCTTCCAGAGCCCGGACTGCCAGACGCCCTTCTCCTGGAGCTTCACGGCCCGGTAGATGTTCCCCTCCGACCAGTTGTCGACGAGGTCGATCGCGAGGCCGGGGAAGGCGCCGCCGATGTCGAGCACGTGCGCGGAAGCGCCGGCGAAGCCGACGAGGTCGCCGTCGAAGAAGATCGGGATCACGATCGCCACGTCGGGCGAGTGCGTCGCGCCGCCGTACGGGTCGTTGTGGAGGATCACGTCGCCCTCGTGGACGTCGTCGCCGAGGATCGCGATCACGTTCTTGACGATCTTCGGCATGGCGCCCATGAACATCGGCGTCGAGTCCGACTCCGCGAGGTTGTTGCCCTCGCGGTCGAAGATCCCCGCCCCGAGGTCCTCCGACTCGCGGATGATCGAGGAGTACGACATCCGGTAGAGCACTCCGGCCATCTCCTTCGCGATCGCGGCGAAGGCGCCGCCGATCACCCGCATCAGGATCGGCGTCGAGAGGCCGCCGGCGCCCGCGCGCTCGACGCGAGGCCTCGTGGTGCAGTCGACCACGATGTTCCCGTGGCTGTCGATCTCGGCGCGCAGGCCCGGCGGGATCACGGTCGTCGTGTCGTACTGCTCGACGATCGCAGGCCCGACGAGCGTGTCGCCGGCCCGCAGCAGTTCGCGCTCGTAGAACGGCGTCAGGTGCCGCTCGGCCGCGCCGTCTACCTCGAAGACGACGTCCCGCTCCAGCGTCCTGGCGGCGGCGGGATCGCCCGTGCCCCGCTCGAGCGCGGCCGGCCGCAGCTCCTCCACGCGGCCGATGCCGACGGCGCGGACGTTGATGATCTCGATCGGCGCGTCGAACCGGTGCCCGTACTCATGCTCGTGGGCGGCGTGGAACCGCTCCTGGAGCTCCGCCACCCACGCGTCGTCGACCGCTCCGGCCGGCACCTCGGTGCGCACCTCGTAGCCCTGGCCGGCGTAGCGGCAGTCCGCGAGCCGGCGCACCAGGCGCTGCCCCTCGGGCACGCCGTCGGCCTCGAGCTGCGCCACGGCCTGCGCCACGAGCTCGTCGAACCGCTTCGCGAGGCGATCGGCGTCGAGGCTCTTGAGGGCGTGCCGCTCGGTGGCCACGAACTCGTGCTGGAGGTCGGTGGCCAGCAGCCCCGTGGCGGCGATGATCCCCGGGTGCGGCGGCACGAGCACGCGGGCCATCTCCAGCTCGAGCGCGATGTCGCAGGCGAAGAGGGGCCCCGCGCCGCCCGCCGCGACGAGCGTGAACTCGCGCGGGTCGTAGCCGCGGCGCACCGAGTTGAGCTCGATCGCCTGCGTCATCCCGTACTTCTGGATCTGGAGGGCGCCGAGCGCCGCTTCCTCCACCGTCATCTCCAGCGCGTCCGCGACGTCGGCCAGCGCCTGCTCGGCGAGCCCGAGGTCGAGCTTCATGTCGCCCCCGAGCAGGCCGCGGTCCGCGCGTAGCCGGCCCAGCAGGAGCTGCGCGTCGGTCGAGGTCGGGAGCGTGCCGCCCCGCCCGTAGCAGGCGGGGCCGGGGTCGGCGCCGGCGGACTGCGGGCCGACGCGGAAGACGCCGCCCGGGTCGACGTAGGCGATCGAGCCGCCGCCGGCGCCGATGGTGTCGATGTCGACCATCGGCACCATGGCCTGGTAGTCGCCGATCTTCGTGTCCAGCAGGTGGCGCATCCGGAGCTGGCCTCCGGCGGCGACGCCGATGTCGGCGGACGTGCCGCCGATGTCGAGCGTCACGACGTTGTCGAACCCCGCCACGCGCCCGGCCCAGATGCCGCCGATCAGCCCGGCGACCGGGCCGGACATGAGCAGGTTGACGGGACGCTGTGCGACGGCCTCGGACGTCGCCATGCCCCCGGACGACTGCAGCAGCTGGACGCCGTGCGCATAGCCGGCCTCGCGCATCTCGTCGTCGAAGCGCGACACGTAGCGCGACACCTTGGGGCCGACATAGGCATTGAGCGCGACCGTGGAGAAGCGCTCGAACTCGCGGTACAGCGGGAGCACCTCGTTCGAGACGGAGAGGTAGGCCTCGGGGAACTCCTCCTCCAGGATCTCCTTCACCCGCTGCTCGTGCGCGGGGTTGAGGTAGCTGTGGAGGAAGCAGACGGCGACCGCTTCCACGCCCGCGGCCTTCAGCCGGCGCACGCGCTCGCGCACCTCGCCCTCGTCGAGCGGCGTCAGCACCTCGCCGTCCGGAACAGTGACGCGCTCCTTCACGGTGAGCCGGTGGCGACGCTTGACGAGCGGCCGCGACTGCCAGGGCAGCTCCTGCTGGAGCGAGAAGTTGAGCGGCTTCTTGTGGCGGGCGATGTGGAGGATGTCGCGCATCCCCTCGGTCGTGATCATCCCCACCTCGGCGCCCGTGTGGGTGAGCGCGATGTTGGTGGCGACGGTCGTGCCGTGCAGGAGGATGTCGATCTCGCGCAGCTCGACGCCCGACTTCTCGCACAGCGCCCGCGTCCCCGCCACGCTGCCGCGGGCCGGATCGTCCGGCGTGGAGGGAACCTTGTCGACCGTGATCCGCCCCGTCTCCTCGTCCACCAGGACGAGGTCGGTGAAGGTGCCGCCGACGTCGACGCCGATTCGCTTCATCGTCCGGTGGCGACGGTGGCGGGGATGATCTCGCGTCCGACCGTCTCCATCTGCTCGAAGGCGCCGTTCAGGTAGGCGCACGAGATCTCGTCGATGCCCAGCTCGAAGAGGCGGTCGACACGCTGGCGCACCTTCTCCGCGGGGCCGGCGAGCGTGAAGTCGTCGAGCAGCTCGCCCGTCAGGTACGCCGTGTGATCGGCCTCTGAGGAGAGATGGCCGGCGTAGTAGTCGTACGCGTCGCGGCTCTCCGCGAGCCGGGTCATCGTCTCGGGCATGTCGTGCGCGGGATTGCGCCGCATCGTGTCGGCGATGTGGTTCGCGCACGCCGCCGGGGCCCAGCGGCACTTGTCCCACGCCTCCTGCTGGTCGTCGCTCACCCACATCGCCGTCAGCAGCGAGAACGCGATCGCGTCGGGGTCGCGACCCGCCTCCTCGGCGCCGGCGCGGACGTGATCCATCGCCCAGGAGACGGACGTGTCCGCGACGCCGACGTAGAGCATCACGCGGTCGGCCAGCGAGCCGGCGAGGCGCAGGTTCTTCGGCCCCGTGGCGGACATCATGATCGGGATCTCGGGGTCGGAGTCGACCCAGCGGAGGTGCACGTCGGTGTCGTTGATCGAGACGGTCCTTCCGGCCATCAGGTCGCGCAGCAGCGGCACCGACTCCCGCAGGAACGCGGTCTTGACCGGATCGAGCCCCATCGTCCGCACCGCGCTGTCGCCGCGCCCGATCCCGAGCGCGAGCCGGCCGGGGTAGAGCTCGGCGAGCGTGGCGAACGTGCTCGCCGTCGTGGTCACGTGCCGCGTGTACGGGTTCGTGACCGCCGTGCCGACGACGATGCGCTCGGTGGCCGCGAGGGCGGAGGTCATGTAGACGACGCAGTCCTGCCAGAGGATCTGCGAGTCGATGAACCAGGCGTGGCTGTAGCCGGCCTCCTCCGCCTTGCGCACGGAGGCGATGCACTCCGCGAAGTCCTGGCACATGTACTGGGAGCCGATGGTCGGCACGAGCGTCTCCTTCCTAGTCCGTGCCCGCGGCCGGGAAGGCGCGGAGCTCGTCGAGCGTCTGCGAGAGCGTGCTCACCTGCCCCCAGCCGACGCGGATCATCTCGATCGCGGGATCGTGCAGGTGCGGCGTCGCGGTGCCGACGCACTCCTCGACGACGATCGGCTTGAAGTCGCGGAAGAGCGCGTCCTTGCAGGTCGCGCCGACGCACTGATTAGTGAGCACTCCTGTGAGGAGCACCGACTCCGCCTTGAGCGCCCGCAGGATCTGCTCCAGGTTGGTCTGGAAGAACGCCGAGAGGCGCGTCTTCTCCACGTACCAGTCCTCTGCCTGCGGCTCCAGCTCGTCGAGGATCTCGAAGCCCCAGGTGCCGATGCGGAGCCCACCCTCGAGCAGCAGCAGCCGCTTGCCCATGAACGGCCCGCCATCCTCGACGCCGCGGGTGCCGTGGCGCGTCCAGACGATCGGCACGCCCCGTCGGCGGCACTCGGCGTTCAGCTCCTTGGTCGGCTCGATCACGCGCTGCATGTGGCTGATGTCCAGCTCGTGCGTCGCGTACCAGCCGTCGGGATGCAGGAAGTCGTTCTGGTCGTCGATCACGACGTGCACGGTGCGACCCGGCTCGAGGCGCCAGGCGGTCGGATCGAAGTAGTGCATCTCTGACATTCGCGTCCTCGTATCTCAGATACGAAGGAGCCTATACTATCCGGGACCGTGTCTCAACCCGCTACCCCGCTCGGCCCGATCAAGAGCCCCTATCTCCGCGACCAGGCGTTCGCGCGCGTCCGCGACGCGATCGTCTCCGGGGTGCTCGCGCCGGGCGAGCCGATCGTGATCGACGAGCTCGCCCGCACGTTCGCCCTCAGCTCGATGCCGGTGCGCGAAGCGGTGAAGCGCCTCGTCGGCGACGGCCTCGTGGAGGAGCTCCCGCGCCGCGCACACCGCGTGGCGCCGCTCACACGGCAGACCGCGCTGCACGTGCTCGACGTGATGGAGACCCTGATGGTGCGCGCGTACGAGCTCGGCGTGCCGGCGCTCCGGCCGGGCGACGTGGCGGCGATGCGCGCGGCACTCGTCATGTCGCAAGCGCGGGCGGACGAGGGCGACCTCGTCGGCGCCCTCGCGGCCATCCACGACCTGCACCGCGTCGTCTACGCGGCGACGGAGAACCCCGAGTTCGAGCGGGCGCTGGGCTCGATCGGCCCGCGCTTCGACCGGATCCTCTATCTCTGGTACACGGAGTCGATCGTCGACGTCGGCCGCTCGTACCGGACCGAGCTGGTGAGCGCGCTCGAGCGCGGGCAGCCCGACGAAGCGGTGGCGATCATGCGAGCGGCCTGGGCGCGCTTCCGCGGCGTCGTCGCAGCGCGCGACGACGAAGGCGAGGCGGCGTGATCGACCGCGCCCGCGTGGTCGTCGTGGGCGGCGGGATCGGCGGCGTCTCCGTTCTCTACCACCTGACGAGGCTCGGCTGGCACGACGTCGCGCTCATCGAGG
>DATBMD010000227.1:0-10317 GCA_036555085.1 Gaiellaceae bacterium | reverse complement strand
CCAGGATCTCCGGGTCGGTCGCGTAGTGGCCCTGACGCGGGAAGACCGTCGTCACCCGCTCGCCCCAGGCCTCCTTGATCGCGGCCAGGATGCGCAGCTTGTCGTCGATGAGGACGTAGCGCTCGGCGGGGTAGCGGCGCTCGACGTCGTGGAGCTCGTGCTCCTTGTGGACGTAGACGAGCGCGTGGCCGTCGAAGGCGTCGAACAGCCCGGAGCGCTCGATCTTGCGGGGCTGGAAGACGACGTCGCCGTCGGTGAGGATGACCGTCCGGCCGAGCTCCTGGAGCCGGTCGACGACATCGAGGGAGCCGGGGTAGAGCCGGTTCGCGAACGGGTAGTCGACGAGGTACGACGACACCTCGAGCAGGTGCACGTCGTGGGGGTACGCGAGCCGGAAGCGCTGCAGCGCGCCCAGGTAGTCCGCGTAGCCGAGCTCCTCCCGGAGCTGCTCGAACAGCTCCCAGTAACGCTCCTCCCGTTCCTTCCCGACCTGCTTCAGCAGATGCTTCCGCAGGTCCTCCGTGACGCGGTCGTTGTCGAGCAGCGTGTTGTCGACGTCGAGCAGGAAGACGGTCTCCGGACGACGGCGCACGGGCAGAGGCTACGCGTTGCCGATCCGGTAGCGCTCCACGGCGTCGGCGCTCAGCTCGACGCCGAGCCCGGGCGCCTCGGGGAGAGCGATCGCTCCGTCGGCGACGCGGGGCTCGCCGTCGACGAGCTCGGCCCGCAGGGGCGAGGGGAACAGCTCCGGGTGGAAGCTCTCGATGAACGGCGCGTTCGGCGTGGCCGCCTGGAAGTGGCGCGACGCGGCGGCGGTGATCCCGGTCTTCCAGCCGTGCGGGACGACGAGCGCGCCCTCGAGCGCGGCCAGCTCGGCGATGCGGCGCAGCTCGGTGAGGCCGCCGCAGCGGCCGGGGTCGGGCTGCAGCACATCGACGCCGCCCGTGCGCAGCCACTCGCGGCACTCGTGGACGGTCGCCGCCATCTCGGCGCCGCAGACCCTCGTCTCGACCGCGCGTGCGAGCTTCGCGTGCCCGGTCAGGTCGTCGTGCTGGAGCGTCGCCTCGGCGAAGTAGACGTCGCAGTCGGCGACGCGCGACAGCACCCAGAGGGCCTCGCGCCAGTCGTGCCAGCGGTAGCCGAAGTCGAGCATCATCGTCACGTCGTCGCCGAGGAGGCGGCGACCCTCGCGGATGCACTCGACGAGCCGGCGGTCGGAGACGAGGTCGTCGAAGATCACCTCCATCTTCACCGCCCGGAAGCCGAGCGCGAGCGCCCGCTCGAAGAGGCCGGCGATCGCGTCCATCAGCTCGCCGATCGTTCGTCCCCCGGGGGCGCCGGGGTAGACGGTCGCGTACGGCGTCAGCTCGATCCGGCAGGCGCCGCCGAGCAGCTGGTAGGCGGGCCTGCCGAGCTGCTTCCCGACGAGGTCGTGGAGGGCGATGTCGACCGCGGAGAGGACGTGGATGCCGAGCCCGCGGCGGCCGTGCCAGATCGTGCCCTCGTAGAGCTCCCGGCTCAGCGCCGCGATCGCGAACGGGTCGCGCCCGACGAGCATGCCGGCGACGCCGCGGCTCCACGCGTGCGCGTCCGGCATCTCGACCAGCTCGCGGACGGCGACCGCCGGCGCGTCGGCCTCGCCGATGCCGGCCCGCCCTTCCTCGTCGACGACGCGCACCACGACCGTCTCGCTCGAGGAGTCGAGATCGGCGGCGTCGACCGTCGGCGCCCGCAGCGGGATCGCCTCGACGCTCGCGATCGGGCAGGCCGTCACGCGGCCGCTTCAGGGAGTCGGGGCGCCGCGTCGAGCAGCGCCTGCGTGTAGGGGTGCTGCGGCCGCGCGAGCACGTCCGCGACGCGACCCTGCTCGCAGACGGCGCCGCGCTCGAGCACGAGCACCCGATCCGCCACGCTGGCCACGACCCCGAGATCGTGCGAGATGAACAGGACGGCGACGCCGAGCTCGCCGCGCAGCTCGGCGAGCAGCTCGAGCACCGCCGCCTGCACGGAGACGTCGAGCGCCGACGTGATCTCGTCGCAGATCAGGAGGTCCGGGCCGGCCGCGAGCGCCCGGGCGATCGCGACGCGCTGGCGCTCGCCGCCCGAGAGCTCGCCGGGGAAGCGGGCGGCGACGCGGGTGGGCAGCCGGACGCGCTCGAGCAGCTCGGCGACCGCGCCGGCCGCCTGCTGCCGGCCGAGACCGCGCAGGACGCGAGCCGGGCGGGCGATCGAGTCGGCCACGCGATGGCGCGGGTTGAGCGAGTCGTAGGGGTTCTGGAAGACGATCTGGATCCGGCGGCGGGCGTCGACGGGCCGCCGCGCGGCCCTCGCGGCCAGCGGGACGCCGTCGAGCAGGATCCGGCCCCCGCTCGGCGTGTGCAGCCCGGCGATGCAGCGGGCGATCGTGGTCTTGCCGCTCCCGGACTCGCCGACCAGCGCGACGCAGCCGCCGGGCGGGATCTCGAAGGACACCTCGTGGGCGGCCACCGTCGTCTCGTGCCGGCCCCGGTGCTCGGCGGCGAGGGACTCCACGCGCAGCAACGCTTCGCCGACGGCACCTGACGGGGTCGGGACGGCCGGCGGCTCGAACACCGTCGCCGGCGTCGCCCGCCACTCGAAGCAGCGCACCTCCCGCCCGTCGCCGATCGGCTCGAGCTCCGGCAGCTCGCGTTCGCAGCGCTCGCGGCGCTGCGGGCAGCGCGGCGCGAACGCGCAGCCGGGGGGACGCTCGCCCACGCCGACGGCGACGCCCGGCATGCTGCGGAGCCGCCGCGGCACGACGTGGTCGGGGATCGAGGCGACGAGGCCGCGGGTGTACGGGTGCCGGGGCCGCGAGAGGACCTCGACCACGGGCCCCTCCTCGATCACGCGGCCGGCGTAGAGGACGGCGAGCCGGTCGGCGATCTGCGAGACGACGGCGAGGTCGTGCGAGACGTAGACGAGGGAGAGGCCGCGCTCCGCGCGCAGCCGGCGCAGCTCGTCGAGCACCCGCGCCTGGGTGACGACGTCGAGGCCCGTCGTCGGCTCGTCGAGGACGACGAGCGGCGGCTCGCAGGCGAGCGCCATCGCGATCGTGACTCGTTGCTGCTGCCCCCCGGAGAGCTGATGGGGGAACCGGCGCGCGAACGCGCTGTCGCCGGGCAGGTGCACCGATGCGAGCGCGGCCGGGACGTCGCGGGCACGCGGCGCCGAGCGGACGTGCTCGTCGAGCACGTCCTGGATGGACGCGCCGATCCGGAGCGCCGGGTTGAGCGAGTTGCCCGGGTCCTGCGGCACGTAGCCGACGCGGCTCCCGCGCAGCGCGCGCGCCGCACGCTCGTCGTCCGGCGGGACGGCCCGCCCGGCCACCTCGACCTCCCCCGCGACGATCCGGACGCCCGGGCGCGCGAAGCCGAGCAGCGCGAGCGCGGTCGTCGTCTTGCCGCTGCCCGACTCGCCGACGAGCCCGAGCGCCTCCCCCGGCGCCACGTGGAGCGAGACGTCGTCGACGACGGCGGCCGTCGAGGCGAGCTCGACCCGCAGGCCGCGCACCGTGAGAGCCGCGGGCGCGACGCTCATCGCGCCTCTCCTGCGCCCGACCGGCCGAGCGTGCGCGCGATCGCGTCCCCGACGAGGTTCACTGCGATCGCGAGGATCGCGATCAGCAGCGCCGGCACCAGGATCACGTAGGGATTGAGATCGAGTCCCGACCGGTTCTCGCTGATGATCAGCGCCCAGTCGGCGGCCGGCGGCTGGAGACCGAGGCCGAGGAAGTTCACCGACGCCACGAGGATGATCGAGTACGCGAAGCGGAGGCCGGCGTCGGCGAAGACCGGGCCGGCGATGTTCGGCAGCAGCTCGCGGCGGATGATCGCGAGCGTGCGCTCGCCGCGCGCCTCCGCGGCTTCGACGAAGCCCTTCACCGACTGCTCCAGGGTCGCCGTCCGGACGACGCGCGCCACGAGCGGCGCCTGCACGAGGGCGACTCCGAGCACCAGCACGGCGGCGCTCGTCCCCGCGCCCGTCACCAGGACGAGCAGGAAGATCAGCGGTGGGACGGAGAGCATCACGTCGACGCCTCGCATCAGCGTGCCGTCGACCAGGCCGTGCCGGTAGCCGGCGAACATCCCGGCGGCGCCTCCGACCAGATAGGCGAGCAGCGTCGCCGCGCCGGCGAGGGCGAGCACGCTCCGGCCGCCCCAGAGCACGCGGCTGAGCACGTCGCGGCCCAGGAAGTCGGTGCCCAGCACCTGACCCTCGGCGGGCCCCGTCAGCGGGATGCCCACCGGGACGTCCGGCTCGTGCGGGGCGACGAGCGGCCCCAGCAGCGCGACGGCGAGCACGAGCGCGAGCAGAGCCAGGCCGATCGACCCGGCCGGCGTGCGCGCGAAGCGGAGGCGTCCTTTCACGCGGCGGTTCTCAGCTTGGGTACCAGCAGCACGACCAGCAGGTCGGCAACGATGTTCAGCGCGATGTACACCGCGGCGATCACGATCGCGACCGACTGCACTTCCCGCACGTCGCGGATCGCGACCGCGTCGACCAGCTCCTTGCCGAGGCCGGGGTAGCTGAACAGGTACTCGACGACGATGATCCCGCCGACCAGGTACTGGATGTTCTGGGCGAAGATCTGCACGCTGGGCGCGAGCGCGTTGCGCAGCGCGTAGCGGCGGATCACGGTTCGCTCGCGGAGGCCCGACAGGCGCGCCATCTGCACGTAGTCGGTGCGGAGCGCGTCGATCATCCCGGCCCGCACCATCCGGACCGAGGCGGCGAGCGAGGCGCCCAGGAGCGTGAGTACCGGGAGCACGAGCTGCTTCGGGTGCGCGAGCGGGCTCTCGCCCGGCGCGATCAGCGAGACGGGCGAGAGCCAGCCCAGCCAGGAGAAGAAGACGAGGATCAGCAGCGAGCCGATGATGAACTCGGGCAGCGAGATGATCGCCAGCGAGCTCGTCGAGATCGCGTGATCCGTGAGGCGCCCGGCGCGGACGGCGGAGACGACCCCGAGCACGAGCGCGACTGGGACCATGACGAGCGCGGCGACGAGCGCGAGCGTGAGCGAGTTGCCGATCTCGCCCGAGATCTCGTCCCAGATCGGCCGCCGGCTGCCCTCCGCGTAACCCGCGGCCGAGTTGCCGAGATCGCCGGTGACGAGGCCGCCGAGCCAGTCGAGGTAGCGCTCGACCGCCGGCCGGTCGAGCCCCATCTGGGCGCGCAGCTCGGCCAGCTGCTCCGGCGCCGCGTTCCGGCCGAGCACGGCGCCCGCAGCGTCGCCGGGGAGGAGCTCCGTGCCTGCGAACACGAGCGCCGAGACGACGAGCAGCGTGACGACGCCCGCCGCGACCCGGCGCACGGCGAAGCGCAGCAGCGGGTGGGCGCGCCGGCGGGCCGGTCCTGCCGCTGCGATCGTGCTCAGGTGAGCCAGCAGTCTCGGTAGTTCCAGCCGCCGAGGTTGAAGAACGAGCTCGGCTTCATGCCCTTGACGTTCTTGCCGACCCCGTCGACGAGGTTCACGTTGGCCCAGACGATGTACCCGCCGTCCCGGTACTGCTGCAGCTGGACCTCGCGCCAGCGCCGCCGCGCGACGGCATTGTTCGGCGCACCGATTGCCGACTGGATCAGCTTGTCGTACGCCTTGTTGCGCCAGTGGGTCTCGTTCCAGACCGCGGTCGAGAGGAGCGACTGCGGGTACCATTGGCCGAGCGCCGTGACGGTCCAGAACGACTGCGCGAAGTCGAGCTTCGTGTACAGCAGCGACGTGTCGAAGTACGCGTTCGCCGGCTCACGCTTGACGTTGACCGTCACGCCGGCCGCCTTCGCCTGCTGGGCGAAGAGCGTCGCCGCCTCGGTGAAGCCCGGGACGATCGTGGACGTGTGGAGGGTGACGGTCAGGTCCTCGTGGCCCGCGGCGCGGAGGAGCGAACGCGCACGCTCCGGGTCCGCCTTCCGCACCGGCAGGTCGAGCCAGTACGGGAGGCCGCGGCCGGCGAGGTCGTTGCCCGGCGTCGCGAAGCCGGAGAGGGCGCCGTCGATCAGCGCCTGGCGGTTGGCGATCAGCCGGAACGCCTGCCGCACACGCCTGTCGTCGAACGGCGCGATGTCGGTCGCCATCAGGAAGACCTGCACGGTCGGGCTGGGCGCGTTCAGCACCTGGATCTGCTTGCGCGACAGCTGCGCGCGCCCCTGCCGGGGGTCGAGCTGGCTGAGCATGTCGATCTCGCCTGCCAGCAGCGCGTTCAGCCGCGCCGTGTTGTCGTCGATCGAGATGTCCTCCCACTCGTCGACGTACGGCTTGCCGTTCTCCCAGTAGTCCGGGTTGCGGGCGCAGAGGCTCCGCTGGCCCGGGGTGAAGGACTGGAAGGAGAACGGCCCGGTGCCGATCGGCTTCGAGAAGTTCTTGAGCCCCACCGGGATCACGACGCTGTTCTGGACGTTGAAGTTGTCGTAGAGACGCGCGTTCGGCGACTTGAGGGGCACGCGCACGCCGAGGTTGCCGTCCTTTTTCAGCTCGCCGAGGCGGATGCCGGCGACGGAGGCGTAGCCCACGTGCTTCGGGTCGCCCATCGAGCGCATCGTGTAGATGACGTCGTCGGCGGTGAACGACTTGCCGTTGTGGAAGGTGACGTCGGGTCGCAGCTTGATCTGCCAGGCCGTCGAGTCCTTGTTCGGGACCCACTGGAGCGCGAGCCCCGGGCCGCTCGTCAGGTCGGGGCGCATCCGCACGAGCGGGTCGTAGAGGTTGAAGTAGCGGGAGGCGTCGATGAACGACGAGCCGCGGCCGGGGTTGAACGTCTCGCCCTTGCCCGCGCCGACGTGGCCGACACGAAGCCGGCCGCCCCGCTTCGGCTGCTGCGCGGCTTCGAGCGCGCCCAGCGCGTGCTCCGCGAGCGGGCCGCCGGCCGCGAGTGCGGCTCCGGAGGCTGCAGCCGCGCGGAGCAGGTCCCGGCGGGTCAGCACCGAACGCTCGGACTCCTCGGCGAGTGCGTCCTCCTGCCAGTTCCAACGTCTCATGATCCCTCCTTGGACTGGGCTGGCTGTCGTGTCACCCCTGGACGAGGGCGACACTACCGCCGTTCGGGCGTGCGCACAATGTCGGGATCCGGCGGGTAGGCGTAGCAGCGGGCGTCGGCGCCGCCGTCGACCGGCAGGAGCGCTCCCGTCACGAACCGTGCGCCCTCGAAAAGGAGGAAGGCGATCACGTCGGCGACCTCCTCCGGCTCCCCGACCCGCCCGAGCGGAGCCAGGTCCCGCCACGACTCGATCATCGCCTCGCGGTCCTCGGCGTCCGCGAGGTAGCCCTCGGCCATCGGCGTCATGATCGCGCCCGGGCGGACGGCGTTGCAGCGGATCCCGGCCGGGCCGTACTCGACCGCGACCTGCCGCGTGACCGCGTCGACGCCGCCCTTCGACGCCTCGTACGCGAGCGCCGCGGGGAAGGCCGCCTGGGACTCGACCGAGGAGACATTGACGATCGCGCCCGGCGTGCCCGCCTCGAGCCACGCCCGGCAAGCGACCGAGCAGCCGAGGATCGTGCCGACGAGGTTCACCCCGAGGACGCGCGCGACCGCGTCGTCGTCGAGATCGTGGGCCCGCGTCGGCGTCCAGATGCCGGCGGCGTTGACCCAGCCCGCGAGCCGTCCGGCAGAGGTCGCCTCGGCCGCGGCGCGGTCGTGCGTCGCCCGCTCGCCGACGTCGCCCGGGACGGGGCGGAACAGGCCGCCGAGCGAGCCGGCGGCGCCCTCGAGCCCGGCCTCGTCCCGGTCGACGCCGACGACGGTCCTGCCTCCCGCGACGAGGCGCGCGGCGGTCGCGCGGCCGATCCCGGACGCGGCGCCGGTGACCACGACGGCCTGCGGCTCCGTCGCGCTAGGGTCGCCCGAACGCTCGTCTGTCACGGCGAACGGCTGTATCTCACGACCGCGGAGGCCGGTCAAGCGTGGTACGAATACGCGGCTCTGACATGTCACAAACGGCGCCACGAGAGGTCGGTGAGCGAGCGTGACCGTTCCGTTCCGGATCGGGGTGATGCAGCTGACGATGGAGCCGCTCGACGAGATGCTCGCGTCGGCACGCGTGATGGACGAGGCCGGCCTGGACACGATCTGGCTGGCCGAGGCGTACCCGTGGTGGCGCAAGCACCAGATGGAGGCGCGCTCCTCGACCGTCGTCTCGGCCCTGATGGCGCGCGAGACGAAGCGGCTGACGATCGGCTGGGGGATCATCTCGCCCTACACGCGCCACCCGGTGCAGGCGGCGATGGACGCCCGCGTCGTCCAGGAGGCCGCCGGCCCGGGCCGGTTCATCGTCGGCTTCGGGACGTCGAAGATCTTCCTGAACAACACGAAGCAGGGCGGGCCGCCGAAGGTGACGAAGCCGCTCGCGCACATGCGGGACTCCGTCGAGATCGTCCGCGGCGTGCTCTCCGGCAAGCGCTTCGAGTACGAGGGAAAGGCGTACTCCGCCGACATCCCGGCGCTCTCCGACGAGGCGCACGCGCCGCACGACGCCGTGCCGGTCTACGTCGCGGGGACCGCGCCGCTGATGCAGCAGCTCGGCGGCGAGATCGGCGACGGCCTGCTGACCCCGTCGATCACGACGCCGGCGTTCGTCCGCTACACCCGGGAGAACGTCGAGGCGGGCGCGGCGAAAGCCGGTCGCGACCCGGACGACGTCGATATCGGCTGCACGATCGTCGCCTCGATCGGCCGCGACCGGGACGAGGGACGCGACGGCGCCCGCGAGATCACCGGCATGTACCTCGCCAACAAGGTGCAGAACATCGCGGGCGCGGCCGACACGCTGCTCGAGCTCGCCGGCATCGACCCGGAGGAGATCCGCCCGGTCGCGGAGGCGATGGAGGCCGGCGGGCGGCTCGCGGCGAAGGCGAAGGTGACCGACTCGCTGCTCGACCGCTGCAAGCCGATCGCGGGGACGCCCGCGGACTGCATCGAGGCGATCGAGGAGTACCGCGACGCCGGCTGCACGCACGTCATGCTGGAGCTCTGGGGCGAGGGCCGCCACGCGCAGCTCCGGCTCTTCGGCGAGCAGGTGCTGCCGCGGTTCCGGTCGTGACCACCGTCACCGTCCGCGGCGAGGGAAGCGCTCGAGCCGCTCCCGACGAGGCGACGCTCGAGCTGGCCGTCGAGTCGCTGCGGCCGACCCCGGCGGAGGCGCTCGCCGACGTCGCCGCGCGGGGCGAGACCCTCGTGACACTGTGTCACGAGGTCGGGATCGGCCCGGAGCGGCGCGTCACCTCCGGCGCGACCGTTGCCGAGCACCGGGAGCACGTCGACGGCCGCTGGCAGCACCGCGGGTATCGGGCCGCGAGCACGCTCGTCGTTCGCGTCGAGGATGCGGAGCTCGTCGGACGGCTGCTGGCCGGTGCCGTCGAGCGGGCGCAGGCGAGGGTCGCCGGGCCGTGGTGGACCATCGGGCTGGACAACGCCGCCCGCCTCGAGGCCTGCCGGGAGGCTGCCCGTGACGCGCGGCGGAAGGCTGAGGCGTACGCGGAAGCGCTCGGCGCGCGGCTGGGGGCGATCGTCGCCGTTCGCGAGCCGGGGCGGACGTGGCCCCGCGACCGGGGCGGCCAGCAGGTCTTCGCGATGCGGGTCGCCGACGAGCCCGCGGCTCCGCCGGTCGAAGGCGGCGAGCTGCAGGTCTCGGCCACGGTCATCGTCCGCTTCGCGCTGGAGCAAGGGTGAGCGCGCCCGCGCTCGCGATCGACCGCGAGCGCCTCGTCGCCTGGGCGAGCGAGGCGATCGGGGTGCCGAGCTTCACCGGCACGGAGCAGGCCATGGCGGAGCTGATGCGCGACACCCTCGCCGCGATGGGCCTGCACGTGCAGTGGCAGCAGGTCGAGGAGGGCCGCGCCAACGTGCTCGGCGTGCAGGCGGGGGCCGGCGGCGGTCCGAGCCTGATGCTCAACGGGCACATGGACACGTCGTACTCCGGCCGCGAGCCCTGGCTGCGTCGGGTGCCGGGCTTCCAGCCGTCGGCGTTCGTCGAGGACGGGCGCCTCTACGGGCTCGGGATCTCGAACATGAAGGGCGCGCTCGCCTGCTACGTGGAGGCGGCCCGGGCGCTGGCCGACGCCGGTGTCCGGCTGCGCGGCGACCTGCTGATCGCCGCGGTGTGCGGGGAGATCGAGAAGACCCAGCACGGCGACGCGCAGGGGCCCGAGTACCGGGGCTACGCCGCCGGCACGCGCTACCTCGTCTCACACGGGGGCGTCGCGGACATGTGCCTGCTGGGCGAGCCGACCGAGGGCAAGGTCGTGCTCGCGCACTTCGGGTCGCTCTGGCTGCGCCTGCGCGTGCACGGCGACTTCGTCCACACGGC
>DATBMD010000221.1:0-20745 GCA_036555085.1 Gaiellaceae bacterium | reverse complement strand
CGACGCGCCGCGGCGATCCTCGGCGTGACCGACTACGTCCACCTCGACCTCCCCGACATGCGACTCGACACGCTGGCGCACGTCGAGGTCAACCGCGTCGTCGAGGAGCACGTGCGCGACCATCGAGCCGATGTCGTGTACTGCGTTCAGCCCGACGTGAACCTCGACCACCGCGTCCTGTTCGACTCCGTCTCCGTCGCGACGAGGCCCGCGCCGGGCCAGACTGTGCGCCGCGTGCTCACCTACGCGCCGACCTCGAGCACCGAGTGGACGCCCGCAGCCGCGAACTGGTTCGTCCCCAACTGGTTCGTCGACGTGACGACGACGCTGGAGCAAAAGCTCGAGGCGTTCGCGGCCTACGCCACCGAGCGGCGGGAGTGGCCGCACCCCCGCTCCGAGCGGGCGTTGCGGGCCCACGCCGCGTACTTCGGCGCCACGGTGGGCTGCGAGGCCGCCGAGCCCTTCGTGCTCGTGCGCGGCCTCTCCTAGGACGGCGCCGCGACCGGCTCCTGAGCGCGCGGCAGCGACAGCTGGTCGAGCCGGGTCGTCCGCTCGCCGCCGTTCTCCTCCAGCACCACCTGGTGGAAGAAGCGCGAGAGCGTGACGCCCGCCCGGAACGAGCCGAGGCGCGGCTCGACGCGCTCCCCCGCGGTCATCGCCAGCACGAGCGCCGGGAAGTCGACGCCGGCGGCGAGCGGCAGCGGGAAGGCGCCGCCCACGCGCGGGTTGACGTCCGTCACCTCGTGCCGGCCGGGCGCGACGCGGAAGCACTGGACGGTGGCAAAGCCCCTCAGCGGCAGCGCCTCGGCGACGGTGCGGCCGACCTCGATCAGCTCGGGGTCGGCGATCGTCGTTCCCTTGATCTGCTCGCCGCCCTTGCTCTGGAGCATCGTGCGCGGCACGGCCTCCACGCAGCGCCCGTCGAGGTCGCAGAGCAGGTCGATCGAGAACTCCTCGCCCGGGCACGCCTCCTGCACGATCGACGCGACCTCCGCGTAGTCGAGGAAGAAGTCGAGCTCCCGGCGGTCACGGCAGCGGTGGATGTGCTTCGAGCCCATCCCCTCGCGCATCTTCACCAGCACCGGGAAGGAGAGATCGTCGGGGAGCTCCTCGGGGGCGAACGTGCGCGGCCCGGGGATCCGGTGCTCGTCGAGGAACCGCGCCATCAGGAGCTTGTCGACCGTCTGCCGGGTCGGTCCCGGGTCCGGGATCCAGACCTCGGCCCCGATCGCGCGGAAGCGCTCCCGCGCGTCCGCGAGCTGGACGAGGTCGAACTCCGAGCACGGGACGACGCAGCGGGCCCCGCGGCGCTCGGCGAGGTCGAGCAGGAGCTCCGTGTACGCGGGGTCGATGGCGATCGGGAGCCGTTCCCAGTCGTCGCAGAAGCGCACCGCCGGCGCCAGCTCCTGCATGTCCGTGCCGATCACCCGGCCGCCCTCGCCACGCCGGCCGACCGCGTCGCGGAACGCGTGCACGACGTCCACACGCAGACCGACGCAGGTGAGGAGGACGTTCACGGGGCGAAAACAGTCTGCCTGTCCCGGAGGCGCTAGAGGGTGCGGGTCTTGCTCGCCTTGCGCTTGAGCCCCAGGTGGTGGATCCAGTCGCCGAGCAGGATGACCGCGACGAAGACGAGCCCGGTCACGAGCATCGAGATGACGATCTTGGCCCCCTCTTCGGCGGCATCGGCGAGCAGCCAGAGCGCGGCGAGCACCGGCCGACTCTATCCCATCCGCCCGCGGTGGGCGGCCAGCGCCCGCTCGACGGCCTCGTCTCCGGCCGTGTCGCGGGCGACGCGGTCGAGCTGCCCCGGGTCGCTCCGATCGCGCAGCGCTGCCCGCGCCGAGCCGAGCCCGTCACCGCCCAGCAGCGCGACCGTCGCCGCCCAGGCTTCGCCGTCGCCGTTCGCCTCCCCGGCCTGCGCCTGTGCGCAGAGCGAGATCAGCTCCGCGAGATCGCGGACGGCGGCCACATCGCGGGTCTCGGCGATCCGGACCAGCCCGTGCGCGTACAGGTAGTCGCCGAGCAGGAGCGAGACGTCCTCGTCCTCGGGCGAGAAGAGGCGCGGGCGTCCGTAGTGGACGAGGTAGCCCTCGTAGATCGTCTCGACGCCGGGCGCGAAGCGCTCCCGGCCGAGCGGCGAGAAGATGGCGATCGGCTCTCGCTCCTCCGGGGCACGGAGCGAGGACGCCCACAGCGGGCTCTCGCGCGCCGCGCCCTCGGCGATCAGGTCGAAGACGCCCGGCGGCATGCTCAGCTCTCGGCGAAGACGCGGACCGCCTCCACCGTGGCGTCGATCTCCGCGTCGCCGTGGGCGGTCGACATGAACATGCACTCGAACTGGGAGGGGGCGAGGTAGACCCCGCGCTCGACCAGGTCGCGGAAGAGCGCCCCGTAGCGATCGGTGTCGGCTGCCGCGGCGTCGTCGAAGTCGCGCACGGGCCGGTCGCGGCAGAAGAGCGTCAGCATCGCCCCGACGCGCTGCACCTGCCCGAACGGCGCCAGCCCGGCTTCGAGACGCGCGGCGGAGCGCTCCAGACGGTCGTAGACCGCCGGGTCGCGGAGCCGCCGCAGCACCGAGGCCCCCGCTGCGGTCGCGAGCGGGTTCCCGGACAGCGTGCCCGCCTGGTAGACGTCCCCGGACGGGGCGAGGCGCTCCATGAGCTCGCCGCGGCCGCCGAAGGCAGCCAGGGGCAGCCCGCCGCCGACGATCTTGCCGAGGATCGTCAGGTCGGGGGCGACGCCGAAGCGCTCCTGCGCGCCGCCGCGGCCGACGCGGAAGCCTGTGATCACCTCGTCGAACACGAGCAGCGCGCCGCTCGCGTCGCAGAGCGCGCGCAGCGCCTCCAGGAAGCCCGGCTCGGGCGGGACGACGCCCATGTTGCCCGCGACGGGCTCGACGACGATCGCGGCGAGCCCCTCGCCGTAGCTCGCAACGGCCGCGGCGACCGCGTCCACGTCGTTGAAGCGCACGACGATCGTGTCCGCCGCGACGCCCGTCGGCACGCCCGGGGTGGAGGGGATCCCGAGGGTGGCGAGCCCGGAGCCCGCGCTCGCCAGCAGCGCGTCGACGTGGCCGTGATAGCACCCCGCGAACTTGAGCACCCGATCGCGACGGGTGGCGGCGCGGGCCAGCCGAATCGCGCTCATGGCAGCCTCGGTGCCGGACGAGACCAGCCGCACGAGCTCGATCGACGGCACGGCGTCGACGATCTCCGCCGCGAGCTCCACCTCGGCCTCGGTCGGCGCGCCGAAGGTCGTGCCCCGCCGCGCAGCCTCCGCCACGGCCGCGACGGTCTCGCCGTCGGCGTGCCCGAAGATCAACGGCCCCCAGGACATCACCCAGTCGACGTAGCGGTTGCCCCGCACGTCCTCGATCCAGGCTCCCTCGCCGCGGCGCATGAAGATCGGCTCGTCGAGCCCGACCGAGCGCATCGCGCGCACCGGCGAGTTGACCCCGCCCGGGATCAGGCTCGTGGCCCGTCGCCACAGGGCCGACCGCGTCGTCAGAGCCACCGCGCGAGGTCCTTCGTCCAGTACGAGATCACCGTGCCGGCGCCCGCCCGGACGATCGCAGTCAGCGACTCGAGCGCGGCGGCGCGCTCGTCGAGGTGCCCGGCCGCGGCCGCAGCCTTGATCAGCGCGTACTCGCCCGAGACGTTGTACGCGGCGACCGGGCAGTCGAACCGCTCCCGGACGGCGCGGATCACGTCGAGGTAGGGGAGCGCAGGCTTCACCATCAGCACGTCCGCGCCCTCGGCGAGATCGAGCTCGCACTCCCGCAGCGCCTCGCGGACGTTCGCCGAATCGAGCTGGTAGCCGCGCCGGTCCCCGAACGCGGGCGCGGACTCGGCGACCTCCCGGAACGGGCCGTAGAAGGCCGAGGCGTACTTGGCCGCGTACGCGACGATCGGGGTGTCCGGCAGCACGGCCCGGATCGCGCCGACCCGGCCGTCCATCATGTCGCTCGGCGCGACCGCGTCGGCTCCCGCCTCGACGTGGCTGACGGCCGTGCGCGCAAGCAGGTCGAGCGTCTCGTCGTTCGCGACCTCCCCGTCGACGATCACCCCGCAATGGCCGTGCGAGGTGTACTCGCAGAGGCACACGTCGGTGATCAGCGTCATCCCCGGGACCTCCGCGCGCAGCGCGCGCAGCGTCCGCTGCACGATCCCGTCCTCGTCCCAGGCGCCGCTGCCGCTCTCGTCCTTCTCCTCGGGGATGCCGAACAGGAGCACTGCGCGCACGCCGAGCGCCGCCAGCTCGCCCGCCTCGGCGACGACCCGGTCGACCGAGCGTTGCGCGATCGCCGGGAGTCCCGCGACGGGCTGCTCGACGCCCTCTCCGGGACAGGCGAACAGCGGCATCACGAACGCGTCGAGGTCCAGCCGCGTCTCCCTGACGAGCGAGCGCAGCGAGTCGGTGCGTCGCAGCCGGCGCAGGCGCGTGACGGGGAAGCTCATGGAGAGGAGGGTAACCGGCGGCCGCGGGCCGAGCCGGGGTCAGCCCGACGCGGCGCGGGGCGGCTCGAGCTTGGGAGGCTCCACCTGGGGCGGCTCCAGCTCGACCTCGACGGGGACCGCGCCGCCGCCCTCGTCCCAGGGCTCCAGCTGAACGCGGCCGGAGAAGAACTCCCAGATCGCCCGGCCGGCCGCCAGGGTCGGCAGCGCCACGAGCACGCCCGGGATCCCGTACAGCTCACCCCCCGCCAGGAGGCCGAAGATGACGAGCAGCGGATGGAGCCGCAGCGCGTTCGCCATCACGTTCGGCACCACGACGTGGCCCTCCACCTGGTAGATGAAGAGGAAGAGGGCGGCGACCCACAGCACCGAGATCGGATCGACCACGAGCGCGTAGAGCGCGGGCGGCACCGCCGAGAGCCACGGCCCGATGTACGGGATCACCTCGATAAAGGCTGTCCAGACGCCGAACAGGAGCGCGTAGCGCTCGGCGCCCGGGACGAGGCCCGTCTCGCCGAGGACCCACATGCCGACGCCGGCGCTCGTCCCGATCACCGCAGAGAGGATCGCCTGCCCTTTCACGTACCCCCAGAGCGCGTTCTCGATCCGAAGGGTCAGCGGGGTGCCGCCGGCGGGCGGGAAGCGCCGGTCGACCGAACGCTCGAGCCCCGGCATCGCGAGCAGCATGTAAACGGCGATGACGATGATGAGGATCACGCTGAAGAGCAGCAGCACGACCGAGACGGCGGCGCCCTGGGCGAACGAGATCGCGTCCTGCGTGTAGCCGGAGATGTCGCCCGCACCGATCGAGTCGACCCACTCGTTCAGCTGCTGCTCCAGCCGGATCCCCTCGAGGCCGTGGTCGTCAAGCCATCCCTGCAGCCGGTCGATGTCCTCCTCGGCGCCCGTCCTCCCGGTCGCCCCGCTCTCGTCGGAGATGTACGCGTCGATCCGCTCGGCCGCCTCGCGCGTCTGGTCGATCACGACGAGCGAGAGGACGGTCAGCCCGACGCCGACGACGGCGGCGAAGCCGAGGAAGACGATCGCCACCCCGAGCCCGTGCGGGAAGCGAAGCCGTTCGAGCCGTCGCACCAGCGGGCTGAGGAGAAACGCGATCACCGACGCCGTCAGAAACAGGAAGAGAACGTGGCCGAGCGGGCGCGCGAGCATGAACGCGAGCACGAGCAGCACGGGCAGGCCGACGAGCTGGATCCACCGTGGGATCTGGATCGTCGCCCCGGGGCCGCCCTCGGCCATCGGCCGATCGTAGCGCTGCGGAGCCGGTTGGCGGTTGAGCGCGTCCCCCGCGTCGGCTACCGTCCGGCGATGGCCTCGCCGCGCTCCCGGCACGCGGCCCGACTCCGCGCACGCCGACGACGCTCGCAGCAGCGAGCGCGGCGGCTCGCCGTGCTCGCCACGCTCGGCGTCCTCGGGCTGGTGACGCTGCTCCTGACCGCGTTCGGATCGAACGCGCCGCAGCCGGCGTCGGTCGTGACGCCCGCGCCGGCGTCGGTGCTGCCGAGTGGACGCCCGGAGCCCGAGGCGATCGCCGCCGTCTCGAGCTTCCGCCTCCAGCTGCCCGTCGCGCAGGGCGCCGTGACCGAGATCGGGTTCCACGGCTCGAGCACCGGCGCGCGCACGCTCACCCCGCTCGGACGGCAGGTCAACGAGGGGCTGCTGGCCCGGCTCTGGCGCCGGATCGCCGGCGCCGAGAAGTCCGGGCCGGTCTGGTACCAGCTGGGGCCCGTCGGCGGCGGCACCGGCGTCGTGGACGTCGGCGCCACGTCCGGCACCGACGTGTACTCGCCGGTCGACGGCACCGTGGCGGCGATCAGCAACCAGATCGTGAGCCGCCGGGCGGTGGGCTCGCGCATCGACATCCGGCCGACGGCCGCACCGTCCGTGATCGTCTCGCTGACGAACCTGCACACGGATCCCTCCCTCAGTGTCGGGAGCGCCGTCGCCGCCTCCAGCTCGAAGCTGGGGACGGTGGCCGACATCGCCGCAGTCGAGGAGCAGGCGCTCGCCGGGGTGACGAACGACGAGGGCAACAACGTCTCGATCGAGGTTCACGCCTCCCCCTCGACGCTGCCTTAGGCCCACGACCCGGCGTGCGCATCCTGTTCATCGGGGACGTGGTCGGCCGACCGGGACGACAGGCGATCGAGGAGCGGCTGCCGGCTCTCCGGGACGAGCTCGCCGCCGATTTCTGCGTCGTCAACGGCGAGAACGCCGCCGACGGCCTCGGCATCACGCCCAAGCTGGCAGACCGGCTGCTGGCTGCCGGCGCCGACGTGATCACGCTCGGCAACCACGCGTGGCGCCGGTCCGAGATCGTCCCGTACCTCGCGACCTCGGACCAGGTCGTCCGGCCGGCAAACCTCTCGTCGACCGGGCCCGGCTCGGGGCTCACGATCCGGGCCGGCCGCGACGGCACCGACGTGGCGGTCGTCAACCTGCTCGGCTCGCTCTACCTGGAGCCGGCGCGCAGCATGTGGGAGCTCGTCGACGGCCTGATCGACGAGGCGCGAGCCTCGACGCCGATCGTCGTCGTCGACGTCCACGCCGAGGCGACGAGCGAGAAGGCGGCGCTGACCCACTGGCTCGACGGCCGCGTGACGGCCGTGCTGGGCACCCACACGCACGTGCAGACCTCCGACGCCCGCGTGACGCCGCAGGGCACGGCGGCGATCACCGACGTCGGCATGACCGGCCCGCACGACTCGGTGATCGGCGTCGAGGCCGAGCTCGCGATCCGGCGGATGCGGACCGGGATGCCGGTGCGCTTCGAGACGGCGCAGGGCGGCGTGCGGATCGAAGGCGCACTCGTCGAGTGCGGCGCCGACGGACGGGCTACGGCGATCGAGGCCGTGCGCCGCCCTTTCCCCTGACCGGGACGAGCAGCAGCGCGAGCAGCGCCCCGAGCAGGAGGTCGCGCCCGACCACGAGCCAGGTCGCCCAGACGTCGAAGTCGTAGACGAGGTCCCAGTAGCGGCCCGGGAACCAGCCGCGCGTGGCCAGGCACGCGGCGGCCAGGAGCGCCGCCGCGACGGCGCCGGCCGGCGGCGCGACGAGCGGCACCACGGGCAGCAGCCAGACGAGGAACTGCGGCGAGAGCACCTTGCCGAGCGCCACGAACGCGACGAGCGCCGCGGCCGCGTAGCGAACGAGGCGGGCGCCGTCGGCGGGGCGCCGCGCGAAACGAAGCCAGAGAAGGACGAGGACGGCGGCCTGGGCGACCGCCGTGGCGGCGGCCGCGGCGACCGCGACGCCGCCCGTGAGGTTCTGCGAGCCGTGGCTCGACTCCCACCCGAGGGGCATCCCGGCGACGTGATGGAGCGCGAGCAGGAGCGCCGCGCCCGCGCTCTCGATCTGCAGCGGCCGGCCGACCTGGCGCCAGAGGCTCGACGCGACCCCGTCCGGGGCAACCAGCAGGAACGGCAGGTAGGCAGCGAGGACGACCACGCCGGAGAGCCCGACGACGATCGCCGCCTCCCGCCGTCCCCGGCGCCTCCACGTCCAGGCCGCGAGCAGCGGCACGAGCACGAGCGGGTACAGCTTGACGGCGATCGCCGCGCCGAGCACGCCGCCGCCGAGCCTGTCCCGGCCGGCGAGGAGCGCGGCCAGGGCGCCGACCGTGAGCGCTGCGGGCAGCAGGTCGAACCTCGTGAGGACGAGCGGGCCGAGCAGGAGCGGGGCGCCGGCCGGGACGGCCAGCGCGCCCGCCGTCCTCGGGGCGCCGGCGCCGAGCTGCCCCAGCGCGATTCCCGCGAGCACGATCGCCGCGACGCCGCAGGCGCACATCAGGACCGCGAACGCGCGGGCGTAGCCGACCTCGCCGCCGCCCGCGAGCGTCGGCACGACGAACACGGGCAGCGCGCCGGGCGGGTACTCGACCCGCAGGTCGCGATACGGGACGGCGCCGTCCTCGATCGCGTCGCCGTAGCGCTGGTAGACGGGCACGTCGGAGATCGCCGCGCCGCCGCGCCAGACGTCGCCGAGCGACGCGCAGAGCACGACGAAGCCCGCGACCGCAGCCGCGGTGACCAGCAACCGTGCCCGCTCAGGCCGCATGACGCGAGAGCGATCGCGGCAGGAGGAGCGCGAGCACCGCGAACGGCAGCAGCCACGGCAGGTACAGGTAGAACCAGTGCGTCAGCGCCAGCTGGAAGGCGATCAGGACCGCGGCGGTGAGCGCGGCGAGCTCGAGCGGCCCCTTGCGCGCGGGCACGAAGGCGACCGCGACCGCCAGCACGAGCACCGCCGCCTGGACGACGACCTGGACGCCGCCGAGGTCCGGGATGCCGCGCGCGTGGTACTGGCCCCAGCCCCAGAGCGAGAAGGGGGAGTCCCGCGCCAGCTGGAAGTCGATCGTGCGCTCCCAGAACGTGCTGACAGCCTCCCTCAGGCTGGGCTCGAGCAGGAGCACCGCGAACGCCGCGACGGTCGCGGCCAGGAACGCGAGCGCGAAGCGGACGAGACCGCGCACGCTGACGCCGCGGTACGTCGCCCAGAGGGGAACGACGAGCAGGGCTCCGAACTTCGCCCAGCCGGCGAGCGCCGTGAACGCGCCGCGCGCCCAGACGGAGGTCGAGAGCCAGAAGCCCCAGACGAGCGCTGCGGGCATCAGCGCGTCGTTCGTGTTCGCGTTGAGCGCGTACGCCGTGAACGGGTACGCGGCCCAGGCGAAGGCGAGCATCGCCGCGAGGTTGAAGCCGCCGAAGCGCAGGCCGACCAGTGCGAGCCCGATCAGCACGAGGGCGTCCGCGGCGATCGACGTCGCATGGGCCGCGGGCAGCGAGTCCCAGCGGCCGCTCCAGCCGAAGAGGGCCACTCCGGGGACGTAGGCCAGGTAGGTGACCGGACCGTACGTGTCTCCGCGCTCGTTGGCGGACTCGCAGCGCCCGTTCGTCTGGATGCGCTCGCGCACGTCGCCCGACGCGTCCGCGGCGCCGCACGCCGGCCGGGTGCCGCGCACGGGCATGTGGCCGTACGGCGCCTGCCCGTCGAGGATCCTGTCACCCCCGATCACGCCGGCGTAGCCGACGTCGATGACGCTGTGCGAGGCCTGCACGTTGAGCCCGATCCGAAACCCGACCAGGAACACCGTGGCCGAGAGCAGCAGCCACGCCGGCCAGAACGGCGCGGGCGCCTCGCCGCGGCGGCGGAAGCCGATCCAGGCCGTGCGTCCGAGCAGGTACAGCAGGGGCGGGTAGGCGAGCGAGACGCTCGAGAAGATCTGTCCGCGGTTGAAGAACCAGAGCGAGACGGAGAACGAGAGCAGCGCCAGCAGGTCGAGGTTGCGCAGCGAGAACGGCCGTCGCAGGTCGGCCAGGCCGACGAGGAAGACGAGGCAGAGCGCCAGCCAGACGACGGGCTCGTTCAGCACCTTGCCCCCGAACGCCCCTTCGCTCCCCCTCGCCATCTTCCACGCCACCTGCGGCCCGGTCCACGCCTCGAGCACGCGGCCCGAGCCGTCCTCGACCGTGCCCTCGACGACCTGCCCGGCCGCGCCCGACCACGCCCGTACCGTCCAGCGCCGCGTCTTCGGGTGGAAGCTCGCGTCGGTGGTGGCGCCCGGCGGGTAGCGCTCGAGCCAGCCGGCGACGTCGGCGCGGGCCAGCAGGAGCCGCGTCGCCTGCTGCTCCGTCAGCCGCGGCTTCTCCGTCGAGGGCGCGAACGGCGTCTCGACGAGCCGGCCCTCCTCGTCGTAGACCGGCGCCGTCGGCGTCGCGGCAGCCGCGGGCGAGGCGAGCGCGAGCGCCGTCAGCGCGACCGCCGCGCCGCAGATCACTCGCGCCGGAACGACCAGAGCTTGTTGCCGGCGAAGTTGAGCGGAGTGACGACGACGATCGCGATCGCCTGGGCCAGCACCTCGTCGAGGCCGATCTCGACCAGCAGCGCGAGCACGCAGAGGTTCGCGACCAGCGCCATCGTCGAGACGACGAGGAAACGGAGGCCCTGGTACGCGACGTGGCCCCGCTGGCCGCGGAACGTCCAGAGACGGTTCCACGTGTAGTTGTTGGTCACGGCGACCAGGAACGAGCAGACGGCGGCGGCCAGGTAGTGCAGGCCGCCGACGCGCAGCAGGAGCGTGAAGACGACCAGGTTGACGACGTAGCCGCTCGCACCGACCGTGCAGAACCTCGCGAGCTGCGCCCAGTTCGCAGGCCGCCGGACTCCCCGCGCCACGCGCGAAGCCGTCAGGCCGGCACGTGATGCCGCCGAGCGCTCCATCGGCCAGCAAACCTACCGGCGGCCGCGGCGGCCGCGCTACTCGGGGAAGCCTTCCGCCCCGATCAGCGGCACGAACCGGCACGGGATCGCCCGCGACTCGACCGGGCCGTCCGGCGTGTGCACCACGAGCACCAGCACCTGCGCGTCGAGAGCGCCCCGCGGCAGCACCAGCCGGCCGCCGTCTCGAAGCTGCTCGTACAGCGTCGGCGGAATCCCCGGGACGGCCGCCGCGACCGAGATCCCGTCGAAGGGCGCGCGGTCGGGGGCGCCGAGCGAGCCGTCGCCGACCCGCACCTCCACGTCCGCGTACCCGGCGTCGAAGAGGGCGCCCCTGGCCCGCGCCGCCAGCTCGGGAATCCGCTCGATCGTGACCACCTCGGCGTCGAGCTCGGCGAGCACGGCGGCGGCGTAGCCCGAGCCCGTGCCGACGTCGAGGACCAGCTCGCCGCCGGACAGGCCGAGCAGCTTGCACATCGCGGCGACGACGAACGGCTGCGAGATCGTCTGCCCGAAGCCGATCGGAAGCGCGGAGTCGGCGTAGGCGCGACGCACGACCTCCTCCGGGACGAACAGCTCGCGCGGGACCCGCCCCATCGCGGCGAGGACGCGCTCGTCGTCGATCCCGCGGCGCCGCAGCTGCCGCTCGACCATGTCGGCGCGCCGCGTCGCCGGATCAGGCGGCAAGGCCGAGCGGGCGGACGTACGCCGGCAGCCGCACGCCGAAGTGGCCCAGCACCAGGGGTGCCACGTCGACGATGCTCGCTGCCTCCCCGGCGACGCCGACGGTGATCAGGGGCACCAGCGAGTCTCCGCGCTCGAGCGATCCGTGCGAGCCGCCGCCGAGATGATGGCGCCCGCCGAGATCGGCGAACTCCCAGCCCGGCGCCGCCGAGACGAGCACCTCGCCCGCGTTCGGGTTCGCAAGCGCCGCCCACGCTCGCCCGAGCGCGTCCGGCTGCGGCAGGAGGCCGGGGTCGCCCTGGAGCTGCCAGCCGTTCTCGCCCGGGGCGAAGCGAAGCTCCTCGCCGGCGCTGCGGGCAACCGCCTGCTCGCCCTCCCGGAAGAGAACGACGCCGGCGGCGGGGTCGCCGTCGAGCCGCTCGGCGAGCGACCGCGCCTCCTCGCGGCAGCCGGGCAGCGCGTAGACCATCGCGGCCCGGTTCGACGCGGTCACGAGCGCCCCGGGAACCGCGGCGAAGCGGGGCCCGAGCGCGGCGACGTCCCGGATGGCGGTCTGACCGTGGTCGGACATGACGATCACGGCGTACCGCTCGAGCAGCGCGTCCAGGCCGCCGGCGGCGTCGACGAGCGCCCCCACCGCGGCGTCGCTGCGCGCGAGCACGTCGTGGGCCGCGTCGGGGCCGACCTCGTGGGAGGCGTAGTCGTAGTCCGAGAGGTAGTAGACGAGGAAGTCGAAGCCGTCCCGCGTCACCAGCCAGCGCCCGACCGCCGCGGCGTACGCGTCGACGGTCCCGCTCGCGCGGTTCCGCCAGGAGAGCGGCGCGCCGGTGACGTCCGACTCGAAGAGGTTGTAGAAGAAGAACCGCTCGGGCCCCTGCACGGGGCTGCCGAGGAACGGCACGGCGCTGCGGTGCCGCGTGCGGCCCCGGTAGGCGGTGAAGTTGACCGCGGCCGTGGTCAGCCCCGCGTCGGCGAGCGCCTCGAACACGGTGACCGCGCCTCGCCCCATGTGCCGGGCGTTCATGTTGACGAGCGCGTCGCGGAGCGTCCGCGCGATCCCCGCCGCCCGAACGGCGCCGAACGACGAGCCGTACTCGACGAGGCGCCGCTCGTCCCGGTGGTACCACACGAGGTGGGGGATGCCGTGCACGTCGGCGTGTGCCCCGGTCGCGATCGACGAGAGGCACACCGGCGTCAGCGAAGGGAACGTCGAGACGGCGTGCCGGTAGCGGCCGTGCTCGGCGAGCCGCGCCAGCGTCGGCGCGTCGCCCCGCGCCATCGCCTGCTCGAGCATCGCCGGGGTCAGACCGTCGACGACGACGAGAATCAGCTTCTGCGGCGTCACTTGGCCAGCGTGCGCAGCCCGGCGTGCCGGTCGGGAGCCTTCCGGCGGGCGCGCAGCGCGGCGACCGGCGCCGCGGCGGCCTGGACGTAGCCGACGATCGGCACGAGCGCGAGCAGGAACAGCGCCAGCGAGGCGCTGCCGACGAGGAAGGCGGTGCCTCCCGGCGTGCCGCCCCGCCGCAACGCGCCCTGCGCGATCACCGTGCCGGAGAAAGCGCCGATCAGGCCGCCCACGATCCCCGCGACCGGCGCGATCCAGTCCTCGCCCATCCAGCGGTTGGTGACGATCCCGGCAAGGACGCCCGCGATCGCGGCCGCCAGGGCCGAAACCGCCGCACCGTGCCGCCACCAGGCCAGCAGGGCGGCCGCCAGGACTCCCAGCGCGAGGCCGACGCCCAGCGCAACGCCGATCGTGTACCAGTCGCCCATCCGGACGCAGTGTAGATGCCGCCTCGCCCGCGGCAATCCGCAGGCGGCGCGCACGCGTATGCCCGGGTGTCGTCCCGACAACCCGGAAGGGGGGAATCAGCATGCGCTGGAACGCCGGTCGCCTGACCTTTCTCGCCGTGGTGGTGATCGCGGCGGGGTTCGCGTCGTACGCGCTCGCAGACGGTGGCAAGAAGAACGTGAGGGAGACCCTCGTGGGCTACCAGGAGGTCCCGGCCCTCTCGACGCCGGGCCTCGGCGAGTTCAAGGCGCGGATCGACGCGAAGGACTCGGAGATCCGCTACGAGCTCTCCTACGCCGACACCGAGTCGGACGTCACGCAGGCGCACATCCACTTCGAGAACGCCACCAACAACGGCCCCATCGTCGTCTTCCTCTGCACGAACCTCGGCAACGGCCCGGCCGGCACGCAGGGGTGCCCGGCAGCGCCGGCGACGATCACGGGCACGATCCGCGCCGCCGACGTGGGCAACGGCGCCGCGGGCCAGGGCATCGCCGCGGGCGAGTTCGCGGAGCTGGTCGGCGCGATCCGCGGCGGCGCAACCTACGTCAACGTGCACACCATCGGCAGGCCTGGAGGGGAGATCCGGGCGCAGCTCGGCACGAGCGGACACGACGACGACTAGCGACCCTCGGGGCAGGGCGGCCCGGCCGAGCTACGCGCCCGGGCCGCCCTCGAGGCGCCGGATCACGTCGAGGCAGAATGCGGCGGCGCGGGCGCCGTCGACCACGCGATGGTCGAACGTGACCGAGACGTGGCCGACCTGCCGGACGACCACCTCGCCGTCGCGAACGACCGGTCGCGGCCCGATCCGGTGGATGCCGAGGATGCCGACCTCCGGGTGGTTGACGAGCGGCGTCACGAACACCCCACCCAGCCGGCCGGCGCTCGTGACCGTGAAGGTCGAGCCGCGCAGCTCCTCCGGCCGCAGCGCGCCGGCCCGGGCGGCCTCGGCGAGCCGCGCCACCTCGTCCGCGAGCTCCTCGATCGGGGCCGTGTCGCAGCGGCGGACGACCGGGACCACGAGGCCCTCGTCGGTCTGGACGGCGAGCCCGAGGTCGTAGCGCTCGAGGTAGACGATCTCGTCCCCCTCGAGCCGGGCGTTGAGCTCGGGGAACGCGCGCAGCGACAGTGCGGTGGCCTTCAGCGTCAGCGGCACCAGCAACGCGAGGTCGGTCTCGCCGAAGTCGCACTCCTCGACGAACGTGACCGCGGCGATCTCGCGGTGGGAGACGGCGAGATGGTCCGCGATCCGGCGCCGGATGCCCCGCAGCGGCACGCGCCGGCCGCCCACGGCGGCCGGCCGGGCCGGGTCGACGGACCGGACGTCCTCCTCGGTGACGCGCCCGCCCGGGCCGCTTCCGGCGATCTGGGCGAGGTCGACGCCGAGCTCCGAGGCGAGCCGCCGCACGAGCGGCGTCGCGAGCACCTTGGGAGCCTCCGCGCCGCTCACGACGGCGATCGGCGGGCCCGCGTCGCGCTCCTCCGCCGGCGGGCTCTCGACCGCGCGCAGCAGCGCCTCGCCCTCCGCGCCGATCACGACCAGGACGGTGCCGACAGGCGCCACCTCCCCCTCGGGCACGAGGATCTTCAGCACGGTGCCGGCGGCCGGCGAGGGAATCTCGACCGTCGTCTTGTCCGTCTGGATCTCGACCAGCGGGTCGTCCTCTGCGACGAGGTCTCCCTCCCCGACGAGCCAGCGGGCGATCTCGCCCTCGGTCAGGCCCTCGCCCAGATCGGGAAGCCGGAACTCGTACGCCACGGGCTTCGGGACCCTACCGGGGCGTTCCGATCCAGGCGTCGGGCGGGACGAGCAGCACGCGCAGGCCGCCCTCGAGCCGCCAGAGCGAGACCGCCTGCTCGTCGCCCGAGAGCTCGGGCGCGACCGCGGCCGGCACGTAGCCCAGCTGCAGGGTCCGCTCCTCGTTCCAGATCCCGACCGCGTGAGGATCGTGCGGGTTGTCCGGCTCCGGTACCAGCGCCAGCCGCCTGCCGGGCTCGAAGGAAGCGTCGTCGAGCGCCTCGAGCCGGTACGAGACGCCCGCGACGGGGACGACGCGGATCCGCGGATCCTCCCAGCGGACCGGGTCGCCGCTGCCGGCGTCGCGGAGGCGGAAGCCGCGCTCGGCCCGCTCGAGCCAGAGCCGCAGGCGCTCGCTCATGTGCGCAAGACCGGAATCCGCTCCCGCGGATTCCGGTCGCGCGAAAATCCCTGACGGCGGGCCGGACAGGTCCGGCCCCTACGGGGTTTCCGGTGCAAGGCTTGGAGCGGGCGCACTAGAAGGCGAGCAGCGTGCGGGCCGCGTCGACGACCCGTTCGACCGACGGCAGGTAGCGGTCCTCGAGCTGCCAGTAGGGGTACGGCACGTCGTAGCCGGTGACCCGCAGCACCGGCCCCCGCAGGTCGAGGATCGCCTTCTCCGCGAGCACGGCGGCGACCTCCGCCGCGTAGCCGCAGGTCCGCGGCGCCTCCTGGACGATCACCGCCCGCCCGGTCCTGGCGACCGAGGCGAGCAGCCCTTCCTCGTCGAGCGGCTTCAGGGTGCGGAGGTCGAGGACCTCCACGTCCGCGCTGCCGGCGAGCGACTCGGCCGCGCGCTCGGCCACCTGGACCATCGCGCCGTAGGCGACGATCGTCAGGTCGCTGCCTGCGCGCGCGACGCGCGACAGGCCGAGCGGCACGACGTGCTCGCCGGCCGGCACGTCTCCCCGCGCCGTGCGGTAGATCAGCTTCGGCTCGAGCACGACCACCGGGTCGGGATCGCGGATCGCGGCCGCGAGCAGCCCCTTGGCGTCGGCCGGGGTCGACGGCACCGCGACCTTCACGCCCGGAGTGTGGACGTAGTAGGTCTCCGGCGAGTCGTCGTGGAGCTCGGGGGCGCGCACGCCCCCGCCGTAGGGCATGCGGATCGTGAGCGGGAACTCCATCCCGCCCGCGGTGCGCCAGCGGTAGCGGCCGACGTGGGTGATCAGCTGGTCGAGGCAGGGGTAGCTGAAGGCGTCGTACTGCATCTCGCAGACCGGCCGCCAGCCGGCCATGCACAGGCCCACCGCGGTGCCGAGGATGCCCGCCTCGGCCAGCGGCGTGTCGATGCAGCGCTCGGGGCCGAACCGGTCGGCGAGGCCCGCGGTGGCGCGGAAGACGCCGCCGGCGCGACCGACGTCCTCCCCCATCACGAGCACGGACTGGTCGCGCTCGAGCTCGACGTGGAGCGCGTCGTTGACCGCCTCGACGAGCAGCAGCTCGCGCGTGCCGGCGACGATGCTCACGTGCCGAGCACCCTGCGCAGCTCGGCCAGGTCGCGGGCGAGCGCCGGCAGCGGGCTCGCGTAGGCATGGTCGAACAGGAGCGCCTCGTCGGGAGGCGGCGCGGCCTCCGCCGCCGCGATCCCGGCCCGCATCAGCTCGAGGGCCTCCGCCTTGACCTGCTGCGCGTGCTCCTCGCCGAGGAGGCGGGCACGCTTCAGCCAGCCCTCGTAGCGCCCGACGCATTCATCGCGGCGAGCCTCTTCGACGCGCTCCTGGTCGATGTAGGCGCTGGGGTCGTCGGCGGTCGCGTGCGGTGCCGCCCGGTAGGTGACCGCCTCGACGAACGTCGGGCCGTCGCCGGCGCGGGCGCGGGCGACCGCTTCGCGCGTCGCCTCGTAGACCGCCAGCACGTCCGCGCCGTCCACCCTGATCGCGGGGATGCCGTAGCCGATCGCCTTGTCAGCGAGCGTCTGCGCCGCCGTCTGCGCCGTGATCGGGGTCGAGATCGCCCACTGGTTGTTGTTGCAGAAGAGCACGAGCGGCGCGCGCATGACCGCCGCGAAGTTGGCTCCTTCGTGGAAGGCGCCCTCGGACGTGGCGCCGTCCCCGAAGAAGGCGATCGCGACGCGGTCCTCGCCCTTCAGCCTCGAGCCCCAGGCGAGCCCTGCCGCGTGCGGCACGTGCGTCGCGATCGGCACGCAGATCGAGGCGACGTTGTGGTCGGCGGGGTTCCACCAGCCGCTCGGATGCCCGCGCCACCACGAGAGAACCGTCGCGGGCGGGATGCCGCGCAGCAGGCCGATCGCCGACTCCCGGTAGCTCGGGAAGATCCAGTCCTGCGGCTCGAGCGCGTGCACGGCGCCGGCCTGCATCGCCTCGTGGTTCCAGAAGATGGCGTACGTCCCGATCCGTCCCTGCCGGTGGTAGACGACCGAGCGCTCGTCGTACGTGCGGAGCAGCACGAGCGAGCGGTACAGCTCGAGCAGCTCGTGCTCCGCGAGGTCGTCGACCTCGCCGTCCGGGACGGTCTCGCCGTCGCCGATCACGCGCCGGAGGGCGGGCTCGGCCGAAAGCTCGGTCACGATCAAATGGAAACAGATTTGCCCTTTGGCCGTCAAGCGCCGTACAGTGACGTGCGTGGCTGCCGTTCCCGTCGAGGCGTTCGCCGTCGAGCCGATCCGCGCGACGCGCACGTTCGAGGCGGCGATCGACCACCTCACGGACGCGATCGAGCGCTCGAGCCTCCGCCGGGGCGACCGCCTGCCCGGCGAGCACGAGCTCGCGCGGCTGCTCGAGATCTCGCGCCCGACGCTCCGCCAGGCCCTGCGGGTGCTCGAGCTCTCGGGCGTGATCGAGGTCCGGCGCGGCAAGGCCGGTGGCGTGTTCGTCGCGTCGGAGCTCGTGCCGACCGTGGCGATCTCGAGCGCCGTCGCGCTCGAGGAGAGCGCCGCGGCGGACGTGCTGCGGGCCCGCCGCGTGCTGGAGACCGCCGTGGCGCACGAGGCCGCGAGCCGCGCGACTGCCGAGGATTACGCGCACCTCGAGCGGTCGATCGATCTGCTGCGGGGTCACCTCGGCGAGCGCCCACTGGTGATGCGGGCAGACGCGCTGTTCCATCGCGCCCTGGTCCGTGCCTGTCACAACCGCACGCTCGAGTCGGCGATGCGCGGCGTCGCGAAGGAGCTGGCACCGATCCGCGACGCGTACAGCGGCGGCCTGCCGCGCGACCGCCTGACGCTGGACGTCCACGAGCGACAGCTCGAGGCGATGCGCCGGCACGAGCGGGGGCTGCTCGAGCGCGCGCTCGACGACCACTTCCGCATGCTCGAGGACGCGTTCGCGGAGGCGATCGGCCGGAGCCGCGACGAGCTGTTCGCCCCGTCGTAGGTCAGACGAGGACCGACACCGCGTCCCGCTCAGCCGTCAGCTCGACCTCCGTCACGTCCCCCATGTCCTCCCCGTCGAGCTGCATCGGCTGCGGCACGTCGCAGCGGACGGCGAGCCGGTCGAGATCCGAGACGACGATGACGTCGCTCGCCCGCTCCTGGCCGCGACCGCTGACCGCGTAGAACGCGAGCCGCGGGATCGCGAGGGGGCCGACCCGCACCGGCGCCACGACGTCGAGGCCCGCGCCGAAGTCGCCCCTCGGAGCGATCCGCAGGCCGAGGCTGCCGAGGTACGTGTAGGGCGAGCCGTTCGCGACGAGCGCGAAGGAGGCCCGGCCGATGCCGTCCAGCTCGAGCGCGGGCTCGAACGTCCCCCGGTGCTCGACCAGCAGGCGCGCGGCCGTCCGGGCGAACGCGACGTCGCCGGGCCGCTTCCCGTCGCGTCGCCGGCCGAGCGCGTCCACCCGTCGGATCAGCTCGGCGTCGAACCCGATCCCCGCGCTGAAGCCGAAGCGACGGCCGTTGGCCCTGCCGAGCCCGATTCGGCGCGGCGTTGCGTGCGCGAGCCGCTCGGCAGCGCGCACCGGGTCGCGCGGCAGGCCGAGCGCCCGCGGCAGCACGCTCGTGCCGCCGCCGGGAACGAGCCCGAGCGGCGTGGATGCGTCGAGGCCGTTCAGCACCTCGTTGTAGGTGCCGTCGCCGCCGAAGACGTAGATCGCGTCGACGGTGCCGCAGGCGTCGCGGGCGAGGCCGGTCGCGTCGCCGGGCCCGCTCGTGCGTGCGACCTCGGGGTCGCCGAGCGCCCGCCGGACGCGGGCGAGGCGCTTCTCGTCGACGCCGCTCGCGAATGGGTTGACGATCAGGAGCGCCCGCACGCGTCGAGCGTACTCAGCCGAGCAGCGCGCCGAGCACGAACATCGCCAGAGCGGCCAGGACGAAGAGCGCCGACGAGCTCACCCGCGTGCCCGAGTACGCCGCGCTCATGCGCGGGACGAGCTTCGGGAAGTGGCTCTGGAGCCATGGGTCGATCGTGCCGCTGCGGGCGGCCGGCGAGTGGCCGGCGAGGGCGAGCAGGAGCAGCAGGCAGCCGACGAGCCACGAGGAGATCCGCATGCTCTCGATGAACGCGCCCCCGCGGAGGAGGGCGAGGAGCACGGCGAGGGCCGCGGCGATGGCGATGCCGACCGCGACGCGGACGAGAAAGCCCGCGATCGCGAGCTTCACCACTTGGCGATGGTAGCGCGTTGCCTGCGTTGAGAAACGAGTCGGTGACGACGACGTTGCTCCGCGTGGCAATGGCGTCCGAGGCTGCTGGTATGTTGTCACTACAGCTAACGAGGAGGCGCCGGGGGTGAACCGAGGCAGCGGGAAGACATACCGGGTGATCGCCCGGGATGAGACATCGCGACGAGAGCCGGCAGCGCTAGCGTCCGGGCGCCCGTCCCGGGGGCGTGCCCCTCGTCAGGGTGCGGCGTAGCCTCGGATCCCGTCCACGAGGATGGCCGTGAACCGGTCGGCCAGCGCGTCGGTGTCAGCTCCGGGCCGGAGCCAGGTGTACGCCCAGTTGGCCGCCGAGACCGCCAGCAGAGCGGCGGCGCCGGCGTCCAGGTCGATGCGGAGCTGGCCGTTCTCGACTCCCTCGCGGAAGAGGGCGCGCCACCGCTCCTCATAGCGGCGCCGTTCCAGGAGGATCTCGGCCCGCGCTGGATCCTCGAGGTAACGCCACTCGCGTGTGAACACCGTGGCGACGTCGAGCTGCTCGGCGACCACGCGCAGGTGCCCGCGGAGCGCGATCCGGATCCGCTCGATCGCCGGCCGGTCCTCGGGGACGGCGTCGAGAGCGGCATGGAACGCGTTCGCCCCGTCCCGCATCGCCTCGTAGAGGAGCCGCTGCTTGGAGTCGACCAGCGAGTAGAGCGACCCCTTCTGGACACCCATCGCCTGGGCCAGGTCGCCCATCGAGGTGCCGTGGAAGCCCCGCTCGGCGAAGAGGCGCGCGGCGGTCTCCACCAGCTCTTCGCGCCTCGTGCTCACCTGTACGATGCTACCGACCGGTAGGTAGCGATGCGAGCGGGGTGAGCGTATGGACGAGCGGACGCACGAGTTTCTCGAGCACGTGCAGTCGGGCGGTCAGGTCGAGGCGACCGACTGGATGCCGGACGAGTACCGGCAGCGGCTGATCAAGTTCGTCGAGATGCACGCGAACTCGGAGCTGATGGGCGTGCTCCCCGAGCGGGACTGGATCCTGCGCGCGCCGACGTTGCAGCGGAAGCTGGCGCTGACCGCGAAGATTCAGGACGAGGTCGGGCACGCGCAGCTGATCTACCGCGTGGTCGAGGATCTCGGCAAGCCGCGCGCCGCCTGCCTCGACGACCTCGTCGCGGGGAGGTCGAAGTTCCACAACGTCTTCCACTACCCGACCAGGACGTGGGGCGACGTGGGC
>DATBMD010000145.1:0-7144 GCA_036555085.1 Gaiellaceae bacterium | reverse complement strand
CTGGTCGAGCAGCTTGCTCGACTTCTTGTCGCCGCTCTGCCCGCCGGACGCCTGGCCCTGCTGCCGGCGGCCGGGGCCGGACAGCATCCGGATGATCTCGTTGCGGATCTTCTCCGCGTCGGCGTCGAAGTCGAGCAGGATCCGGGCTGCGACGCCCTCGTTCTCGCGCACGAGCCCGAGCAGGATGTGCTCGGTCCCGATGTAGTTGTGACCGAGCGAGAGCGCTTCGCGCAGCGCCAGCTCGAGCACCTTCTTCGCGCGCGGGGTGAAGGGGATCTGACCGGTCGTCACCTCGTCGCCCTGCCCGACGATGCGCGCAACCTGGGCGCGCACCTCCTCGACCGTGATGTCGAGGCTCTCGAGCACGCGGGCTGCGAGCCCTTCCTCCTCGCGCAAGAGACCGAGCAGGATGTGCTCCGTCCCGATGTAGTTGTGTCCCAGGGAGAGAGCCTCGCGGAGCGCGAGCTCCAGCACCTTCTTGGCGCGCGGGGTGAACGGGATCTGCCCCGTCGTCACCTCGTCGCCCTGGCCGACGATCCGCGCGACCTGCGCGCGGACCTCCTCCACGGTGATGTCGAGAGACTCGAGCACGCGCGCGGCCAGGCCCTCCTCCTCACGCAACAGCCCGAGCAGGATGTGCTCCGTCCCGATGTAGTTGTGCTTCAGGGCGCGTGCCTCGTCCTGGGCGAGGACGACGACCTGTCTGGCTCGCTCTGTAAAGCGCTCGAACACCGCTCCCTCGACCCCCCTTTCCGCGTGGATCTCCGGAGTCTGCGGGTTGCCGGCTCCGGGTCGAAGGCTCGGGTCGCATCGTAGCCGACCATCACGTCGTCACCGAACCGGACGGTCGTACCGGCAGGCGACGTCGCTACGCTTCCCGCCAACGTGCCGAGGGCCTTGATCACCGGCGGCGCCGGCTTCATCGGATCGCACCTGTCGGAGCTGCTGCTCTCCTCCGGCTGGGAGGTGTGGGCGCTCGACGACCTCTCGACCGGGGCGCTCGAGAACGTCGAGCGGCTGCGGGACGACTCCCGCTACCACCTCGTGGTCGACTCCGTGCTCTCGCCTGCGGTCGTCAACGAGCTCGTGCACAAGTGCGACGTCGTCTACCACCTGGCGGCGGCCGTCGGCGTCCGCCTGATCGTCGAGCAGCCCGTGCACACGATCGTCACGAACCTGGAGGGGACGGAGATCGTCCTCGACCACTGCAGCCGGTTCGGCAAGCGCGTGCTGGTCGCCTCCACCTCGGAGGTCTACGGCGATCCCCGCACCGAGGAGCCGTTTCGCGAGGACGACCGTCGCGTCTACGGCCCCACCACCCAGAAGCGCTGGCTGTACGCGGACTCGAAGGCGATGGACGAGTACCTCGCGCTCGCCTACCACCAGGAGCGCGCCCTCGACTGCGTGATCGTGCGCCTCTTCAACACCGTCGGGCCGCGACAGAGCGGCCAGTACGGGATGGTCATCCCGCGCTTCGTGGGAGCCGCCGTCGCCGGCACGCCGCTCGAGATCCACGGCGACGGCACCCAGACCCGCACGTTCTGCCACGTCCAGGACACGGTTCGCGCACTGGCGGGGCTGGTGGAGACGCCGGAGGCCAACGGGCGCATCTACAACGTCGGCTCGCCGGACCGGATCAACATCATCGACCTGGCACGCAAGGTGCTGTCGCTGACCGGCTCCTCGTCCGAGCTCGTCTTCGTGCCGTACGACCGCGTCTACGGGCTCGGGATCGAGGACACGCTGCACCGGATCCCGTCGATCGAGCGGATCCGGGAGGCGATCGGCTGGGAGCCGGAGCGCACGCTCGACGAGATCCTCGCGGACGTGATCGCCCACGCGCGCGCCGAGAGCGCGCCCGTCTAGCGCCTCCCGCCGCTCGGCGGGGCTACGCCGCCTCGCCGTCGAGCGAGCGCGGCCAGCCGGCCAGCAGCTGCTCGAGCTCGGCCGCGGCGAGCGGGCGCGCGAAGTGGAAGCCCTGGCCGAGCCGGCAGCCGATGCGCTGGAGCGCCGCGACCTGGCCGGCGTGCTCGATCCCCTCGGCGACCGTCGTCAGCTCGAGCGCCCGGCCGAGCTCGACGATCGCGCGCACGAGCGCGGCGCGGTCGGCGCCCGAGTCGATGCTCTGGACGAACGAGCGGTCGATCTTGAGCTCGTCCACGGGCAGGTACTGCAGCCGGGAGAGCGACGAGTAGCCCGTACCGAAGTCGTCCAGCGCGAGCCGCACCCCGAGCGCCTTGACGCTCTGGAGGATCGCCGCGGCGTCGTCGCCGCGCTGGGCGAGCACGGTCTCGGTGATCTCGAGGGTCAGGGCGCGGGCATCGAGGCCCGAGCCCGCGAGCGCCCTCCGGACGTCGTCCACTAGCCCCGGCTGCTGAAGCTGGCGCGCGGAGACGTTGACGCTGAGACCGAGCGCGGCAGCGCCGGGAACCTCGGCCCGCCAGCGGGCTGCGGCCCGGCAGGCCTCCGCCAGCACCCAGCGTCCGAGGCCGACGATCAGGCCCGTCTCCTCGGCCGCCCAGATGAACGCCTCCGGCTGGAGCAGCCCCCGCGTGGGATGTTCCCAGCGCACGAGCGCCTCCACTCCGACCACGTCGCCGGTCGCGAGGTCCAGGCTCGGCTGGTAGTGGAGCACGAACTGCTCGCCCGGTCGTGCCCGGCGCAGGTCGGCGATCAGCTCCAGGCGGCCGAGCACCTCCTCGTCCATCGTCGGCGCGTAGAACGCGTACTGCGCCTTGCCGCTCGCCTTCGCGCGGTACATCGCGACGTCGGCCGAGCGGAGCAGCTCGTCCGCGTCGTCGCCCATCGCGATGCCGATGCTGGCGGTCACGAACACGTCGTTGCCGAGCACGTGGAACGGCTGCTGGAACGCGCTCACGAGCCGGTCGGCGGTTGCCGCCGCGGTGGCCGCGTCGCGCACGTCCTCGACGAGGATCGCGAACTCGTCCCCGCCGAGCCGCGCCACCGTGTGGCTTGGCGAGAGGACGCTGCAGAGCCGCGCCCCGACCGCGCAGAGCAGCGAGTCGCCGGCCGGGTGCCCGAGCCGGTCGTTCATCGCCTTGAAGTCGTCGAGATCGACGAAGAGGACCGCGGCCGCGCCCTCCTTGCCGCCCAGCACGAGCGCGTGCTGGACGCGGTCGGTGAAGAGCGCGCGGTTGGCGAGACCGGTGAGCGGGTCGTGGAAGGCCTGGTGGCGGAGCAGCTCCTCGGCCTCCTTGCGCGCGGTGACGTCGAGCAGGTAGCCCTGGAGCACCTGCCCGCCGCCGGACGGGTCAGAGATGATCCGCGCCTCGTCGAGCACCCAGACGATGCGACCGTCGCGGGCGATCAGCCGGTACTCGACGCACAGCGGCTCGTGCGTTGCGTGCGTGTGGGCGTGGACGGCGAGCACCCGCTCGCGGTCGTCGGGGTGCAGCAGCCGCACGAACAGCAGCGGGTCGGCGAGCCATTCCTGCGTCGTGTAGCCGAGCATCGACTCGATCTGCGGGCTCGTGTAGATGTTCGAGCTCGCCTCGTCGATCGCGTCGATGTAGACCGTCAGCGGTAGCTGCTCGACGAGCGTGCGGAAGCGCGCCTCGGCGCCGTGCAGCGCCTGCTCGGCGAGCTTGCGGTCGGTGATGTCGAGCGCGAAGCCCTGACGGAAGGGCAGCCCGCCGCCGGGCGGGTGCACCAGCACCGACTGGTCCTCGACCCAGACCGTGCGACCGTCGGCGGCGAGCATCCGGTACTCGCAGCGCAGCGCGTCGCCGCGCTCGTACGCGCGCCGCTTCTCCGCGATCACCCACTCCCGGTCGTCCGGGTGGATCGCCTGCTCGTAGACGCCGGGGGTCGCCAGCCATTCCTCCGGCGCCCGGCCGAGGACGGCCTCGATCTGCGGGCTGAGGTAGCGCGGCGCCGAGACGGGGTTGTCCGGCGAGTCGACGTACGAGATCAGCGGGAGCTGCTCGACGAGCATCCGGTAGCGGAACTCGGCTTCGCGCAGGCGGCTCTCGGCCTCGTGTTGCGAGTGTCGATCCTCGTTCGCGGTCACGGTCAGTGTGGTCTCGACGCCAAGGGTGCGGAGGGAGGCGCACCCGACCACAGCTGTCGTCAGGCCGGGGGGTCGCGTCTACCCTCGTTCGGGGTAACCCGTTCACCCGCGTGCGAGCGCAGCGCCGGAAACAACACGACGTCGCGGATCGTCTCACGACCCGTCAGGAGCATCGTCAGCCGGTCGATCCCGAGCCCGAGCCCTCCCGTCGGAGGCATCCCGTACGAGAGCGCCTCGACGTAGTCGGGGTCGCCCTGCTCTCCGTCCGCCTGGCCGGCCTGCATCGCGAAGCGCGCCGCCTGCTCCTCCGCGTCGTTGATCTCGGTGAAGGCGTTGCCGAGCTCCATGCCGCCTGCGAAGTACTCGAAGCGCTCTGTCAGGGCCGGGTCGCCGGCCGTCGGGCGCGCGAACGGCGACAGCTCGATCGGGTAGTCGTGGACGATCGTCGGCTGGATCAGCGTCGGCTCGACGAAGTGGCTGAAGGCGTGGTCGACGAGCTGGGCCCAGTCCTCGTCGGCCGAGGTGTCGACCCCGCGCTCCTGCAGCCACGCGCGCAGCTCGGCGCCGTCGCGGGTCCAGAGCTCGTGCAGGGCGAGCGCGTCGGTGAAGCGCACGCGGCGCCACGGCGCCCGCAGGTCGATCTCGTTGCCCCGGAAGGAGACGGCGGTGGTGCCCGACACGTCGGCGGCGACCCGTTCGACGAGCCGCTCGATCCGCGCCATCGTGTCCTCGTAGTCCGCGTAGGCCTCGTACCACTCCAGCATCGTGAACTCGGGCTGGTGCTTGTACGAGACGCCCTCGTTGCGGAAGTCCTTGCCGAGCTCGTAGACGCGCTCGAGCCCGCCGACGATCAGGCGCTTGAGGTAGAGCTCGGTGGCGATCCGGAGGTAGAGGTCGGTGTCGAGCTCGTTGTGGTGGGTCACGAAGGGGCGCGCGAACGCGCCGCCGTAGCGGGGCTGCAGCACGGGCGTCTCCACCTCGACGAAGCCGTCCTCGTCGAGGAAGCGGCGAATCGCGCTGACGATGCGCGCGCGCAGCACGAAGTCCGCGCGCGTCTCCTCGTTCATCAGCAGGTCGAGGTAGCGCTTGCGATAGCGCAGCTCGACGTCGGTGAGGCCGTGGAAGGTGTCGGGCAGCGGCTGCGTGTTGCGCGCGAGCACGACGACCTCGTCCGCGGCCAGCGACGGCTCGCCCCGCTTGGACTTCGCGGGCCGTCCCACCGCCCCGATCACGTCGCCGAGGTGGATGTCGAGCTCGCCGGTCCGCGCGGTGTCGCAGATCACCTGGATGCGCCCCGAGCGGTCGACGAGGTCGAGGAAGACGAGCTTGCCCATCCCCCGGCGGGCCATCGCACGGCCCGCGAGACGGCGCGTGCCGTCGAGCTCGGCGCCCGGCTCGAGCGGCTCGCACTCGGCGCGTACCGCCGCGACCTCGTCCCGGTCGGGGAATCGCTTGGGCGCCGCCATGGCCGGCCGGAGCCTACCGGGCGCCGTTCTCCGGGGAGCGGGCGGCCTACGCCGCCTTGATCTCCATGATCTTGAACTTGACCTTGCCGCGCGGCACGGCGACCTCGACCGTCTCCCCCTTCTTGCGGCCCATGATCGCCTTGCCGACCGGGGACTCGTTCGAGAGCTTCTGCTCGGCGGGGTTGGCCTCGGCGGAGCCGACGATGTGGTACTCGACGGTCTGCTTGGCGTCGAGGTCCCGCAGGCGGACGACCGAGCCGATCGAGACGACGCTCGTGTCGACGTCGCCCGTGTCGATCACGCGCGCATTGATCAGGCGCTCCTCGAGCTGGGCGATCTTGTGCTCGAGCATCGCCTGCTCGTTCTTCGCGTCGTCGTACTCCGCGTTCTCGGCGATGTCGCCGAACTCGCGGGCGACGCGGATGCGCTCGGCGACCTCGCGCCGCTTCTCGGTGCGCAGGTGCTCGAGCTCCTGCTTGAGGGTCTCGTAGCCCTCAGGAGTGAGGATCACGTCCTTCAACGAATGCTGCCTCCCACAACCTGCCTGAAAGGAAACGCGGCGCCCACCTGCGCCACGCGGCCGCGAAGTGTAGCCGTCGCTCGGGACCGTGGTCAATAGCGCCCGACTACCATGCGCCGGATGGACGTCGACCTGCGCAGCCCCTGGCGAATCGGGCCCGTCGAGGTGCCCACGCGACTCGTTCTCGCCCCGATGGCGGGCGTCAGCGTGCAGGCGTTCCGGCGCCAGGGACGCCGCTTCGGCGCCGGCCTCGTCTGCTCCGAGATGGTCAGCTGCGCGGGGATCGAGCACCGCAACGAGAAGACCCTCGGCTACCTCCGGGTGGCCGCGGACGAGCGCCCGCTCGCCATCCAGATCTTCGGCTCCGACCCCGCGGCGATGGGCGAGGCGGCCCGCATGGTCGAGGACGCGGGCGCCGACCTCGTCGACATCAACTTCGGGTGCCCCGTCAAGAAGGTGACGAAGACGGGGGCCGGCGCGACGCTGCTCGACGACCCCGACCGAGCCTGCCGGATCGTCGAGTCGGTCGCGGGCGCGGTGGACGTCCCCGTGTCCGTGAAGATGCGGCGCGGCCTTCGCGACCGCTCGCGCACGTGCCTCGACGTCGGCCCGCGGCTCGTCGAGGCCGGCGCCGCCACGCTCACCCTCCACCCCCGCTCGGCCCAGCAGATGTACACCGGCACCGCCGACCACTCGCTGACGGCGGAGCTCGTCTCGCTCGTCGACGTCCCGGTGATCGCATCGGGCGACATCACCTCCCGCGCGCGCGCGCACGCCGTGCTGGCAACGACGGGCGCCGCCGCGGTGATGGTCGGCCGCGGCGCGCAGGGCAACCCGTGGGCGCTGCGCGAGATCGTGGACGGCGACGCGGCCGAGCCGACCCGCGAGGAGGTGGTCGCCGAGCTGCTGCTCTTCGTCCGCGAGACCGTGCGGGAGCTCGGCGAGCGGCGGGCGACCGGCTTCCTCAAGAAGTTCTACGGCTGGTACCTCGGCCGCGGCCGCTTCCCGAAGCAGTTCAAGCAGGAGCTCGTCCTGCTCGGCACGATCGAGGAGGTCGAGCGGCGCCTGCTCGCGGCGGCGCCGGGGGCGCTGCCGCTGCTCGAGGAGCTCGAGGCCGAACTGCCGGCC
>DATBMD010000139.1:0-14586 GCA_036555085.1 Gaiellaceae bacterium | reverse complement strand
AGCGGGGGTACACCTCTTCCCATTCCGAACAGAGAAGTTAAGCCCGCCGGCGCCGATGGTACTTGGGGCGCGAGCCCCCGGGAGAGTAGGACGCCGCCGAATTGAACTGGACGGGGCCGCGAGAGCGGCCCCGTCGCCTATTCGGCGCCGAGCTCGGACAGCGACGGCACGCCGCCGAGACCGTCGGCGGTCCGAACGCCCCGCACGATCGCCGCGGCCACGACCCCGGCAGCCACGTGACCGAGCGCCGTCAGGTTCGCCCGGCCGGCCGCGCCGGTCGCGAGGACGAACACCGTGTCGCCGTCGAGCATCGTGTGCGCGGGCCGAGTCGCCCGCGCCACGCCGGCGTGCGCCATCATCGCGACGGCAGCCGCCTCCTCCTTCGTCAGCGCCGCGTCGGTCGCCACGACCGCCAGCGTGGTGCTCGAGAGCGCGAAGACGGAGCCCTCGAGGCCGGCAGCCATGGCCGCGTCCGCGTCCAGCCAGCCGTCGCCGTCCGGTCGCCGCACGCCCGCGACGATGGCTCCGGAAGCAGGGTCGACGACATCGCCGAGCGCGTTGACGACGGCGATCGCTCCCACCCTGGCCCCGCCCGCCAGCGACGCGGCCGCGGTCCCGAGCCCGCCCTTCACCGCGCGCTCCCCGCCGAGGAGCTTGCCGACGGTTGCGCCCGTGCCGGCGCCGACGCTGCCCTCGGCGACCGGGCCGTCGTGCGCGGCGGCGCAGGCGGCGTAGCCGGCCTCGGCGTCGGGCCGGGCCGCCGGGTCGCCGACCAGGAGGTCGAAGATCACCGCCCCGACGACGATCGGCACCCGAACCGGGCCGACCGCGTAGCCGATCTCGCGCTCGCCGAGGTACCTCGTCACCCCCGTGGCGGCCGCGAGCCCGAATGCGCTCCCGCCTGTGAGCAGCACGGCGTGGGCGCGCTGGATCAGACGGCCCGGCCGAAGCGACTCCGTCCCGATCGTCCCGGCAGCCGGCCCGCGGACGTCGGCCGCTCCCACCGCTCCATCGTCCGGTGCGAGGACGACCGTGCACCCCGTGCCGCCGGCGCGGTCGGTGACATGGCCGACCCGGAAGCCAGGGACGTCGGTGAGCCCACGCAATCCGGTCACTCGTCTTCGCGACGGACGGTGGGGTGGGGAGCCGCGTCCCCCAGCCGGCGGAGCGCGGTGACCCGCGTCGCCAGCGGCGGGTGCGTGTTGAACATACGCGAGAGCTTGTCGGATGCGAACGGGTTCACCGGGTAGAGCGGCTCGGTTGCCGGCGAGGCCGCGAACTGTACGAGGCCGCTCGCCCCGTCGAGCCGGAGCAACGCATCGGCGAGGTCGTGCGGCGACGCGGCGACCGCTGCCGCGGCGGTGTCCGCAGCCAGCTCGCGTCGCGGCGAGATCAGGAGGTGGACGAACGCCGCCGCCACCGGTGCGAGCACGAACAGGAGCGCCCGCGAGAGCCAACCGCCGACCCGGCTCACTTCGACCAGCGTGAGCGCGAGCAGCACGGCGGAGGTCTGCGTGAGCACGTCCCGAGCGCGGACGTGCGCGAGCTCGTGCGCGAGCACGGCCTCGACCTCTATGGGCGGGAGGCCGGCCAGAAGCCCCGTGCTGACGGCCAGCGACGAGCTGCGCGGGCCGCGTCCGACGGCGAACGCGCGCGGGAAGCCGTCGTCGAGCAGGTAGAGCTTCGGCGGAGCGACCGCCAGCGCGGCGGCGAGCCGATCGGTGGTGGAACGCAGGATCGGATCCTCCGCGAGCGCGTACGGCCGGGCGCCGAGCGAGCCGAGCAGCGCGCGGTCGCCGTACCAGTAGACCGCGACGCCGGCGAGCAGCGAGCAGAACGCGAAGAGCGACGCCGGTCGCGACCCCCCGATCAGCCAGCCGAGCGCTCCGAACGCCGCGGCGAGGATCGCCACCAGCAGCCACGCCTTGAGCAGGTTCAGAGCGGCGGCGCGGCGCATCGAGCTCGCGGGTCCAAGCTCGGCGCTCTCACTCCTCGTCGTCGCGCTCGTCGTCCTCGGCCTCGAGCCCGCGCGGCGGCCAGTCGGGCTCGGGGGCGTCGCAGCGGCTGGAGCAGTGGAGGGACGCGACGTTCTGGAGCGGGACGAGGATGTGCCCGTTCAACTCGACGTGCGGCACGTCCTCGATCGAGCAGTACGCGGTCAGCACGCCTTCCTGGTACTCGCCGCCGAAGAGCGCGAGCTCCACCTGCTCCCCCTTGTACTTGTTCGTGTAGTCCTCGATGGCGCGCAGCCTAGCCGATTCGGCGATCTCGATTCGTTGTCGAACCAGTATACGAAACTCGTGTCGCGCGTCTCTCAGTCGACGAGCTCGAAGCGGTCGCCGTCGATCGCGAGCCGCACCACGCCGCAGTTCTCGACGATCGCCAGCGCCCGGCGCGCTTCCGCGAACGAGAGCCCGTGGGCGCGCGCGACGGCCGACCTGATCGGGCCGCCGTGCGTCACGGCGAGGGCGGCGACACCGTCGTGGGCGCGGGCGATGCCCGCGAGCGCCGCGATCACGCGCTCTCCGAGCTCGTCATAGCTCTCGCCGTCGGTCCAGCCGACCCCGTACTCGAGCCACCTGCGATAGCCGTCCGGGAAACGCGCCTCTACCTCGAGCCGAGTCAACCCCGACCAGGAGCCGAGATCGACCTCGCTCAAGCCCTCGTCCGATCGAACCGCCAGGCCGCGGTGGCCGGCCACGATCTCGGCCGTCTCGAACGCCCGGCGCAGCGGGCTGGCGTAGACGGCGGCCAGCAGCTCCGGCGCAAGCAGCTCGGCGAGCTCGCGGGCCTGCGCGCGCCCGAGCTCGTTGAGCGGTGGGTCGGCGTGACCCTGGAATCGTTGCTCTCGGTTCCAGTCGGTCTCCCCGTGCCGTGCGAGGAGGATCAGCGTCACGGGGCAACGGTACGGGATCTACGGCTGCTGCCGGCCGCCGTGCCCGGGCGGCCGGGCCGCCGGCGCGCGCGACCAGACATGGCCCGCACCCCCTGCCAGCGCCAGCGCGGCGCCCGCTGCGATCAGCTCCGCCGTCAGCCCGTGGTCGGGGTTGCCGATCCCGACTCCGAAGCACAGCGCGCCGGCTCCGGAGAGGACGCCCCAGGCGGCACGGGCCGGGGCCCAGTGCGCCAGCCCAACCAGCGAGGCGAGCGCCAGAGGCGCCGTCAGCAGCCCGATTCCCATCGACAGGGCACTGAAGGCCGTGAGCGCGCCGGCGAGCGCCCAGAGCGCGAACCAGGCGGCATCGCGCCGAGCCATGGCAGTAGCCTAGCCCCGTGGATCTGGGGCTCCGTGGCCGCGCTTGCCTCGTCACCGGCTCGACGGCGGGCATCGGGCACGCGACCGCGCGCCTGCTCGCGGCGGAGGGCGCGCGCGTCGCCACCTGCGGGCGCGGCGGGGCTCCCGTGGTCGGGGAGGAGGTGCACGTCGTCGCCGACCTCTCGCGCCGCGGCGAGCCGGAGCGCGCGGTCGACGACGCCGCGGCCGCTCTGGGCGGGCTCGACGTGCTGGTGAACAACGTCGGGCTCGCCAGGCGCGCTGGGTTCGAGGAGGTCGACGACGACGAATGGGACGCGTACTGGCAGCTGAACGTGATGAGCTACGTCCGCGCGATCCGCGCCGCGCTCCCGCACCTGCGAGCGGGCGGCGGCGGCGCGATCGTCAACGTCTCGTCGTCCGCCGGCAAGCGTCCCTCGACCGGCATGCCGCACTACTCGGTGACGAAGGCGGCGGTGCTGTCGGTCTCGCGGCTCGTCGCCGACCTCTACGCCGGCGAGGGCATCCGCTGCAACGCGGTCACGCCTGGTCCGACGGCGACGGATGCCTGGCTCGCGGACGGCGGGCTCGCCGACCAGCACGGCGGCAGGCGTGACGAGGTGCTGGCGAAGGTCGCGGCGGCGCGGCCGCTCGGTCGCCTGGCGGAGCCGGACGAGGTCGCCGCGGTGATCGCCTTCCTCGCCTCGGACCAGGCCTCCTACGTGACGGGCGCGGCCTGGAGCGCGGACGGCGGCACGGTGGCGATCGTCATCTGACCTGGTGCCTGCCACGGGGACGTGGCCTTTGCAGACAGGGCTGTTCGGGACGTGTCCTGGTGCCAGGCACGAGGCCACGGCCCTTTCGGACATGTCCCAGCGGGACGTGTGCCGGTGCCCAGGCACGCGCACGCTCCACGGGTCGGCGCGTTGTAGCATCCGGCCTGCTCGAACGAGGGGATTCCCGTGACGCGTCGCTGCGGACTCGTGCTCGCTCTCGCGGCCGCCGTGGCGGCGGCCTGGCCCGACGGTGCGGTTCCGGCGGCTCAGAAGGCGAAGCTCGTCGGTTTCGCGTTCGTCGACTCACGAGTGACCGCGCAGGGCTCTCGCGCCAGGCTGCCGCGCGGCATCCGGATCTTCCCCTCGGGAAGTCGTGTGACCGGCAAGACGGCATGCCCGCGCCGGTTCGGCGGCTCGACGCCGCTCGACGGCCTGCTCGTCGTCGTGCTCGACTACACGGGCTCGCCGACCGCCGGGAGCGCCACGCTCACCTTCAAGCCTGCCGGCTCCGGGCGCGCCGGCTTTCCGGACGCGCCGTACCAGCTCGACGTCGACCCCGGTCGGACGCTCCAGTACCTCGGGCCGCGGACGCAGAACGGGACGTACGCGGTGAAGATCGAGCTCTTCGGCACCGCCCCGCAACGGCTGGCGGGCAAGATCGTGCTCGCCCGTCGGTGCTGAGGACTGAGCCGATCCGCCTCGCGGACTACCCTGGCAGCATGGGAGTGAGCCTGTCCGGAGCGGCGTTCGAGGAGCGAACGCGCGAGCTCGAGGAGAGCCTCTCGCCGCTCGCGGTCCGCTCCTTCGAGACGAGGGGACGCGCCCGGCCGGAGGCCGAATGCGGCGTGCGCACGCCGTTCCAGCGCGACCGCGACCGGATCGTCCACTCGAAGTCGTTTCGCCGCCTGAAGGGGAAGACGCAGGTCTTCATCGACCCGGCCGGCGACCACTACCGCACGCGGATGACGCACACGCTCGAGACGACCGCGATCTCGCGCGTCGTCGCGCGGGCCCTCGCGCTCAACGAGGACCTGGCGGAGGCGATCGGCCTGGGCCACGACGTCGGCCACCCGCCCTTCGGGCACGCGGGGGAGGGCGCGCTCGACCGGATCGTCGCGGACCGGTACGGCCGGCGCTTCCACCACAACGAGCAGTCGCTGCGCGTGGTCGACGTCCTCGAGCGTGACGGCCGCGGGCTCAACCTGACCCACGAGGTGCGGGACGGGATCCTCGCGCACACGGGCCCGGCCGAGCCGCTGACGCTCGAGGGCAAGATCGTCCGGATCGTCGACCGCGTGGCGTACATCAACCACGACATCGACGACGCCGTGCGCGCGGGGGTGCTGTCTCCCTCCGAGCTGCCGGCCGAGGAGATCGCGCTGCTCGGAGGCACCGGCTCCCAGCGGATCGACCGGCTCGTCCACGATCTGGTCGAGTCGTCCGCCGCCGCCGGGGACATCGTCCAGAGCGAGGAGGTCGGCGCCGCGATGCTGGCGCTCCGCTCGTTCATGTTCGAGCGCGTCTACCTCGGCCCTGCGGCCGAGGTCGAGCACACCCGTGCTGCCGACGTGGTCGGGCGCATCTTCGATTACCTGACAGCGCACCCCGACGAGGTCCCGCCCGCAGGCCCGGGGCCCGAGGTCGAGCGGATCACCGACTACATCGCGGGCATGACCGATCGCTTCGCGCTCTCCTACGCGGAGCGGCTCTAGTGGCGCGGATCAAGGACACGTCCGTGCGCGAGGTGATCGAGCGCGCCGACATCGTCGACGTCGTCTCGCTGCGCACCTCGCTCCGGAAGCAAGGCCCGCGCTACGTCGGCCGCTGCCCGTTCCACGAGGAGCGGACGCCGAGCTTCTCGGTCAAGCCGGGCGACAACCTCTACTACTGCTTCGGCTGCAACCGCGGCGGGGATGTCGTCGGGTTCGTCCGCGAGACGGAGAACGTCGACTTCGTCGGCGCAATCGAGTGGCTCGCCGAGCGGTTCCGCGTCGAGCTCGAGTACGAGGAGTCCTCGCCACGGGCCGAGCGCGAACGGCAGCAGCGTGACCGCCTGCAGCGGCTGCTCGACCAGACGGCGACCTTCTTCGAACGAACCCTCTGGGAGAGCGGCGCGGGCGAGCCGGTGCGGGAGTACCTTTCGGGCCGCGGGATCGGCGACGCGATCGCGAAGGAGTTTCGTCTGGGCCTCTCGCCCGGAAAGGGCCTGGCCGCGAAGGCGCAGGAACGCGGCTTCACGAGGGACGAGCTGCGCGCCGCCGGCCTGACCAACGCGCGCGGGAACGACTACTTCCCGCAGCGGCTGATGTTCCCGCTCGCCGACGCGCGCGGCCGCATCGTCGGGTTCCAGGCCCGGAAGCTCCGCGAGGACGATCCCCTGCGCGGGAAGTACGTCAACTCCCCGGAGAGCGACCTCTTCCGCAAGAGCGCGATCCTCTACGGCCTCCATCTCGCCAGGCCCGCGGTCGCGAAGCAGGACCGGGCGATCGTCGTCGAGGGGAACACCGACGTGATCGCGCTGCGGCAGGCCGGCCTCGAGCCGGTCGTCGCGTCGATGGGCACGGCGCTGACCGAGCGGCACGTCAGGGAGCTGGCGCGCCTGACCCGCCGGCTCGTGCTCTGCTTCGACGCCGACGCGGCCGGGGAGGACGCGACCCTGCGGGGCATGGAGCTCGCCGTCCGGAACGGGTTCGACGTACGTGTCGTCACGCTCCCCGCCGGTCAGGACCCCGCGGACGCGCCCGATCGCTTCGAGGAACGGCTCGTCGGCGCCGAGAGCTACCTCCACTACCGCGTCCGGCTCGAGCTGGCACGTGCCGACGATCGTCAGGAGGGCTTCGTGCGCGCGCGCGAGATCCTGGCCCGGGCCGAGGACTCGCCCGAGCGGCAGGAAGCGGTGCGGCTGCTGGCAGATCGCCTCGATCTCCCCCGCGAGACGCTCGCCGGCATCGCACCGGCGCGCGGAGCACGCTCGGTGGTCGAGCGACAGCCCCAGCGGCTGCTCGGGGCGGGGACGCGGCTGGAACGCGATGCGCTCGCCGCCGTCGTCGCGCACCCGTCGCTCGTGAAGCTGCTGGGCGAGCTCGCCGAGGAGCACCTCGACGATCCAGTGCACCGGCGCTTTCGTGGTGTCCTGCTGGGCGAAGTCGTCGAGGACGCCGAGCTGACCGCCCTGCGGGCCGAGCTCGACGCGCGTGCCGACACCGAGGCGATCGACGAGCGCACGGGGACCGAGCTCCTGCTCCGGCTCCGCGAGCGGAAGCTCCGCCGTGACCTCGCCGACGCGGATCTGGCGCGGACGACGGAGCTACAGGCGCACCTCGCGAAGGTGCGCGAGGCGCTCGCAGAGCTCGCGTAGGGCTCAGTCCACCGCGTAGCCGAGCTCGCGCAGCAGCCCGCCCGCTTCGGCGACCACCTCCGCCAACTGGCCCGGCGGGAGGTCGCGTTCATAGCGGCCGATCGAGGCGGCATGGACGGCACGGAGTGCCTGCTCGAGCGGGGGCGTGGGAGCGTCGAGGAAGGCGGCGAGCTCGGCCGCCGCGGCGCCCGGATCGCCGGCGAGCCGCTCGTAGCGAAGCTCGAACACGTCTGCGCGAGCAGCGCGCGCAGCCGAGACGTAGCGCCGCCATGCCCAGGCGGCGCGGCGTGCGTCGCCGACGGTCGAGAACTCGACCGCCCGCTCCGGCTCGACCCAGAAGCGCGCACCGCCGCCGTAGGCCAGGCCCGCGTCGTCCACGCCCTCCCGGCCGGCGCGGAGCCAGCCCCGCTCGAGCAGCGAGCAGACGACGTCCCGGCCGTCGCGGACGATGTGCACGATCCGCGCGGCGGGGAACGCACGCGCCGCCGCGTCGGCCAGGAACGCCATCTCGGGCGTCTGCTCGACGCCGCGCACGGAGCCGACCAGGCCGACCCTGCGGGCGATCGTCAGGCTCCGTCGCAGGCGGCGCGCCGCTTCCTCCCGAGGGAGGCCCGCGAGCTCCGGCACGGATGCCTTGACCGGCGCGACCTCGCCGAGATCGACGAACCCCGGCACGGCGCCGATCGCGCTCGCGAGGAACGTCGTCCCGGAGCGCGGCGAGCCGACCACGAAGACCAGCCGGTCGTCGAGGGGGCCGATCCGCTGGCGGAAGCCGCCGCCGCGGCGCGGGGCGAGCCTCCGCGCGACGCGCAGCTGCAATGACGCGGCTTCGAGCAGGCCGGGCACCGCGGCATTCTCGCAGCAGCTGCGCCAGGTCCCGACGGAACGCCGAAGGAGCGGAGCGCCGCCGCATGGGCGCTCCCGCCCCTTCGCCGTCCCGCGTTGCCGTTAGTCGGATTGTCCGCGGGCCGTCCGACGGCGCCACCCCACTCAGAGGGACGTGCGGTAAGGGTTTTGTTAGCCGAGACGGGCGTGGACGACAGCGGGGCTGGGCTACAATCCGGCCGCTGCGATCCCCGGTAGCTCAATTGGCAGAGCATCCGGCTGTTAACCGGAGGGTTGTTGGTTCGAGTCCAACCCGGGGAGCTATCGCCCTCGCGGGCGCGCGCTACTGCCGGGCTCGAGAGATGTTTGGGGCCCGGCAACAGGGGGAATGACACGCTGCATCGCGGCAGCGGTCCCTCCCAGCTGCCGGCTCCCGAGGGCCGCGGGGCCGACCGCGGCCCTCGCTTTTCGAGGAGCTCGGATCACCGGCTGTTCCTCGGATCACACCGACGCCGGAGGCAGTAGGCTCGCGATCGCGGCCCCCGAACCGGATCCCGACTGGAGCGCGCGGGCTGCGCCCCCCTCTCCGCGCGGGGCCGGATTGCGTCTTGCCCGGCCCCGCCGTTTTACGCCGGGGCCGCCGACGGCTGTGCGGCGGCCCCGAGGCAAGTTGTCCAGCTGGTGAAACGTCCAAACGTTCTGGCGGTCGAACCAGAGGGCTTCCGGAACGCCTACGGCATGTCGGAATCGCCGGTGTGCTCGTCCGTGCCGGAGTCCTGATCGGACATGTCGGCCGCCGGCTCCTCCGAGGTCGAGCCCTCCTCGTGGCCTGCGTCGGGCATCTCGGTGCCCCCGGCCGGCTCGTCCGTTCCATGCCCCGCCTCGGCCTCGTCCTCGTGCCCGAGATCGGCGGGGCCCGCGCCGGTCTTCCACCAGTGGTAGAGCTCCACGGCTTCGGCGTCCGGGCGCGAGGCGCTGGCGTAGATCACCTGCGGGACGTCGAACCACTCCATGGTCGCGTTCCCCTCGCGCTTGAAGCAGAGCAGGGACCCGGCCGTGTTCCTGGACCCCTCGCGCTTGCTCGTGCCGGAGGTGACGTAGGTGCCGACTCCGGTGCCCCTCGTTTCGCACTCCGACGGGTCGTCGACCGAGTACCCCTCCGCCGTGACCCGGCCGGCGAAGTACTGGCGGAGAGCGATGCCGCTGTGCGAGTAGCTGTACTGGACCGTCCCGGCGCCGTCCTGCTGCTCGCACGTGACGCTTCTGAGGAAGATCCGCATGTCGGGGCTCTCCGCGCGGACGCAGGAGGCGCGAATCTCCACCGGAATGTGGTCGAGGAGCAGCTCGTCCTCGATCGCGTCCGGGAACGACTCGAGCTCGTGCTCCTCGTGTGCGAGGCTCGTACCGGGCCCCGCCGCGGTCGTCCACCATCGGTAGAGGCCGTCGCGGTCGTCCGCGTGCATGGATGTCGACGCGAGGATCTTCGTCGGCGTGTCCGTCCACATCAGCGTCGCCTCGTCGCCCTCGATCCAGCAGGCCACACGCCCCTGCGCCGAGCTCGAGCGCTCCTCCCGGTGACCGAGCAGCTCGACCCGCTGCCACTCGCCGGACGCGCGGGGCATGCTCTTGCAGTCGCCCGCGGTCGGGTAGTCCAGATCGACGAACGACAGCCGGGAGAGGAAGTACCTGCGCAGGCTGTTCCCGTTGTGGGCCCGGCTGTAGCGGACCGGCTCCCCGGACTCGCCGGTGCAGCTGACGCTCCTGATGAACACGTCGACGTCGGGCACCGCCGCGTCCTCGCACGACTCGCGGATCCCCTCGGGGACGTGCGCGAGGAGCAGGTCCCGCGTGATCGCGTCGTGCTCCATGCCCACCACCGCACTGTCGCCGCCTCCTCCCCGCAAGGCGAGGAACCCCGCGATCGCGGCAAGCGCGACGATCGCGGCGGCAATCGCGATGCCGACGGGAGAGCGGAGACGATCACGCCACGACCGGCGCACGGGCGGTGTGTCCTCGTCCGGTTCCGCCGCGGCCGGCTGCTCGCCGGCCGGCTCCATGACGGGGATCGGCGCGGCCACGGTCTCCGGCACGCGTCGCTGCGTGGCCTGCGCCGGGTCGGGAAGCGGCGCCGACGAGCTCCTCGTCCGCTGGCAGGCGGCGCGCGCCGCCGCGGCGAGCTCTCCGCAGCTCGCGTAGCGGTCGTCCATCGCGAGGGCGAGCGCCTTCGCGAACACGTCGTCCAGCTGGGTGGGCAGCTCGGGGCGGATGCTCGTCACCTTCGGTGGCGGGTGCACGAGCTTCGACTGCATGATCGCGTGCTCCGGATCGCGACCGAACGGCGGCGCCCCCGTGAGGCAGGTGAACAGCACGCAACCGAGCGCGTACACGTCGGTGCGCGCGTCGACCGGCCGGCCTTCGATCTGTTCCGGTGCGGCGTAGTCGATCGTGCCGAGGAAGGCTCCTGCCTCCGTCAGCCCTCCCGCCGCCGTCGTGCTCTTGGCGATTCCGAAGTCGGTCAGGTACACGTGATCCGTGTGCTCGGCGATGATCACGTTCGCCGGCTTCACGTCCCGGTGGACGAGGCCGCGGGCGTGGGCCGCGTCCAGCGCGCTCGCGACCTGCTCGATGATGTAGATCACGCGACCCAGTGGCAGCGGGCCGGCGTCCAGCTCGACCGACAGGTCGGAGCCCTCGACGTGCCGCATCGCGATGTAGAGGCTGCCGTCGGCCTCGCCCGCATCGTAGATCGGGATGATGTTGGGGTGGTCGATGGCCGCGACGCTGCGCGACTCGCGGATGAACCGCTCGCGGTAGCCGGGCAGCTCGGCGAGCTGCGTCGCCAGCAGCTTGAGCGCCGCGGTGCGGCCGAGCGTCGTGTGCTCAGCCAGATAGACGGTGCTCATGCCGCCTCGGCCCAGGAGCGCGCGGATGCGATAGCCCGCGATCTCCGTTCCAATCCGCGTTTCCGTGGCCACAGTGCTCCCCGTCCCGTTCCGGCCGGTCGAGCGTCGGATGCGCGGGCAGACCCCCCGCTGCGCGCGAGTGTAAACCGGTCCCGCCTCGACTTCTACCCACGGGCCCGACGTTCGTGAACCCTCGCTGTGCCCTTGTAGTCGGGCTCCAAGAGGCATACGGTGTCCGTCACCATGCTCGACAACGCTCGCGAGCTCCAGTTCGCCGAGGACGTGCGGTGCGCCGACTGTGGCCGCCGAACGTCGGTCGACGAGGCGGAGGACGAGGGGTGGGCGGTGCACGCCGACGATCTCGGCCGGCTCTGGCCGCGATGCGTGCCGTGTGCGGACCGGGAGGTCGTCGCGAGGTAACCCCGGCGATGCCGGTCGCGGCGGCGAAGTGCCGAAGGGCATGGCTGCTCGGCGCGTTGGGCTGGCTCGCCGTCGCGCTCGTCGTTCCGAGCGCCGCCGCGGAGACGTCGCCGCAGCGCCTCCTGGCCCGGTATGCGCCGGTGCTCGTCCTGCACCCGCAGGAGCGGGTCGCGCCGGTTCCCGTCGACGGGTTCCTTTCCGACTCCGACCTGCTCGCCCGCGCGCCGGACGGATCCTGGCAGCCGCTGGCGGGGATGCTCGCTGCGGCCCCGCGCGCGTCGCGGCTCGACCAGCGCTCCTGCAAGGCGGTGGACGGGCCGGCGGCCCTCGACTGCTACGCCGGCGCCGAAGCGGCGCACGGTGCGGCGCCGACCGTCTACGGCGCGGTCTTCCGCTCGCGGACGCGGGTGGCGCTCCAGTACTGGCTGTTCTACCCCGTCAACGTCTGGACGCCCACGGTGACGCCGGGCCCGTACTGGCAGGCGCACGAGGGGGACTGGGAGGCCGTGACGGTGCTCCTCGACGCGGCGGAGCGGCCGCTTCTGGTCGGGCTGTCCCGGCACTGCGGCGGCGTCAGGCGACCCTGGGCGGCCGCGCCGAAGCGCGCGGGCCGGCCGCTCGTCTACGTCGCGTTGGGCTCGCACGCGAACGGGTTCCGCCCCGGTGTGCAGCCCCAGGAGCGGCGCTGCTGGCCGAAGGAGGCGCTCGCGATCTTCGACGCGTTCAAGGAGGACCTCGTCGACCACGCCGGCAACGGCAGGGTCGTCAGGCCCCGGCTCGTGCGGGTGACGTCGGCGGCTCCGGCCTGGATGCGGTTTGCGGGAACGTGGGGTGAGGATCAGTACGTCGCCTTCCCCAACAACCCGCCGTTCCGCTTCGGCGCCGGGCCGGCAGGCCCGGCATTCCACACGCTCTGGCGCAAGCCCTTCGCGACCCCGCTCGGCTGGGCGTCCGGCTAGCTCTCCGGCCGCCAGGCTCGGCGGGCTCCGGCAGGAACGGCGGCTCACGGCGCGAAGATTCGCGAATGCGCCTTCTGGCGATCGTTTCGGCTGCCCTTGCCGCAGCGCTCGCAGCGCCGGCGGCCGACGCGGCGATCTCGCCTCGCGTGGCCGCCGTGCAGGTCGCGCTGCGCGCGGTCGGGCTCTATCCGGGGCCGGTCGACGGCGTCGCCGGGCCGATCACGCGGCAGGCGGTCGTCCGGTTCCAGAAACGCCGGGGCCTGGTCGCCGACGGCAGCGTCGGGGCGAGCACGCGACGCGCGCTCGGCACGCTGGGCCGGCCGTTGCTCGGCCGGCGGGAGCTGTGGATCGGGCGGATCGGCTGGGACGTGTCGTCGCTCGAGTTCCGCCTGCGGAGCCTGGGGCTGCAGGTGGGCGCCGTCGACGGGCGCTTCGACCGGCGCACCGACGCGGCGCTGCGCCGGTTCCAGCGCGCGAACGGTCTGGCGGCGGACGGGATCGCGGGACTGCAGACGTTCCGCGCGCTCGGCGGCACGGCCGCGAGCCCGACGCACGTCGTCCAGCCGGGGGAGAGCTTCTTCTCGATCGCACAGCGCTACCACGTCAGCCCGTGGCGTCTCGCCCACGAGAACGGCTACCGCCTCGACGGCGTCATCGTCCCCGGCGTTCGGCTCCGGCTCCCGGTCGGCGCGTCGACCGTGCCGATGCCGGAGGATCGTGACGCCGTGCGGGCGTCGCTCGTCCGCTGGTCGGCCGCGTACGGCGTCGACCCGAAGCTCGCCCGCGCGCTCGCGTGGATGGAGTCCGGCTTCCAGAACCACGTGGTCTCCTCGGTCGGCGCCCGCGGCGTCATGCAGCTGCTGCCGGAGACCTGGGACTTCATCGAGACGGTCGTGTTCGGCGAGCAGGTGCCCGACACCGCCGACGGCAACGTCCGGGTCGGCGTCCGCTACCTCCGCTGGCAGCTCGACGAGTTCGGCGGCGACGTGCGGCTGGCGCTCGCCGGCTGGTACCAGGGCGCGAGAGCCGTGCGCGAGGTCGGGCTCTACGACGACACGAAGGAGTTCGTCCGGATCGTGCTCGCGCTCTACGGCACCGTCTGACGGGATCGAGAGGATAGGCGCATGAGCCTGACCGACTGGATCGTGGCGCTGCATCTCCTGGCGGCCTTCGCGCTCGTGGCGGCGTTGATCCTGTTCTGGGCCGTCTTCCTCGCCCTCGCCTCGGGAGGCGAGGCCCCGGCGCTCTCGGGCATGGCCCGGATCGGCGGAATCGTGATCGGCATCGGCGTCGCCGGCACGCTGATCTTCGGGATCTGGCTTGCGCTCGCGATCGACGGCTACGCCCTCTGGGACGGGTGGATCATCGCCGCCCTGGTGCTCTGGGTCGTGGGGACGGGCGCCGGCGACATGGCCGGGCGGGCGAGCCGGGAGCCGGGCGGCCTGCAGCGGGCGATGGTCCTGCACGGGATCTCGTCGGTCGCCGTCCTCCTCGTGCTCGTGGACATGGTCTGGAAGCCCGGTGCCTGACGTGCTCGTCGCGAGCACGTGGAGCTTTCCGCTCTTCCTCCACATCTTCGGCGCGATGGTGCTCGTCGGCGGCCTGCTGGTCGGCGCGGTGGCGCTCGCGCTCGGCCGGAGCGACGACCGGGTGCTCCGGATCGGGTATCGCTCGCTGCTGCTCGTCGCGCTGCCGGGCTTCGTGGCGATGCGCGTCGGAGCCGAGTGGACGGCGAGCCGGGAGGGGTGGCACGACGTCGAGGACGAGCCGGCGTGGCTCGGCATCGGCTACATCACGGCCGATGCCGGTGCTCTGCTCCTGCTCGTCTCGCTGATCCTCGGCGGCATCGGCCTCCGCCGGCTGCGACAGGGCGGCGGCTCCGGATTGCTGAAGGCGACGCTGGCGCTCTCGCTATTGATGCTCGCCGCGTATGTCGTCGCGATCTGGGCGATGGGCGCGAAGCCGACCTGATCATCGCTGCCGGATTGCGAGCTCCACGGCGGCTTCGAGCCCTCCGTCGCGGCCGGCCTCGGTGCCGGCGAGAAAGCCCGGATCGGTCGTTTCTATGAGCGGCGCCTCGAGCTCGCCGAAC
>DATBMD010000130.1:0-20220 GCA_036555085.1 Gaiellaceae bacterium | reverse complement strand
GTCGTGCTCGCGGCGCTGCCGGCCTTCGCGCACGACCCCGAGGCGCGGGTGCACGCGTTCTGCCATGCCGTCCCGAACGGCTGGCAGGCGATGGGCGTGATGCTCGCCGCCGCCGGCTCGCTCGCCTGGCTGCGCGACGTGGCTGCGCCCGGGCTCGGCTTCGACGAGCTGCTGGCCGAGGCGGAGCGCTGGCCGCCGGGGGCCGAAGGGCTGCTCTTCGCGCCGTATCTCGCCGGCGAGCGGACGCCGCACGCCGACCCCGACGCGCGCGGCGCGTTCACCGGGCTCTCGCTGCGGCACGATCGCGGAGCGCTCGCCCGCGCGGTGCTCGAGGGCGTCGCGTTCGGCCTCCGCGACTCGCTCGCGCTCCTGCGCGAGCTCGGCGGCGAGCCGACCGCGGGCCGGGCGTCCGGCGGCGGCGCCCGCAGCGCGCTCTGGCGACGCGTCGTCGCGTCGGCGCTCCGGCTGCCGATCGAGCTGACCGTCTCCGAGGAGGGCTCGGCGTTCGGCGCCGCCCTGCTCGGGGGCGTCGCGGCCGGCGCGTTCGACACGTGCCCCGACGCGGTCGAGCGCTGCGTGCGCGTCCGGGAAGTCGTCGAGCCCGACCCGGCCTGGGCGGACGCCTACGACGAGGCCTACCCGCGCTTCCGGGCCCTGTATCCGGCGCTCGCCGCGCTTCACTAGAGTCGGGTGGGTGAAGGCCGTCGTCATCCAGCAGCCGCTGGACGTCCGGTACGTGGAGGTCGAGACGCCCGCTCCGGGCCCCGACGAGGTGCTCGTGCAGAGTCGCGTGGCGGGCGTGTGCCGCACCGATCTCGAGATCGCGGGCGGGCAGCTGACCGACCCCCGCTGGGTCCGCTTCCCCGTCGTCCCCGGGCACGAGTGGAGCGGCGTCGTGACCGCGGTCGGAGAGAACGTCACCGCGGTGCGGCCCGGCGAGCGCGTCGTCTGCGAGGGGATGATCCCGTGCAACCGGTGCCGGCGCTGCAAGGCGGGCGAGACCCAGATCTGCGAGAGCTACGACCAGCTCGGGTTCACGCGCGGCGGCGGCTACGGGGAGTACGTCGCGGTGCCGCAGCACGTGGTGCACCGCCTGCCCGACGGCGTCTCGTTCGAGTCCGGCGTCCTGGTCGAGCCCGCGTCGTGCGTCCTGCGGGGGCTGGAGCGAGGGCGGCCGGCGCCGGGCGAGACGGTGGGCGTGATCGGGATCGGGACGCTCGGCTCGCTCGCGCTGACGCTGGCCCGCCTCCACGCGCCCGGCGCGCTGCTGGCCTACGGGATCCGGGAGGAGGAGCTGCGCTTCGCGGAGCGGCTCGGGGCGGGCCGCGCCGTCCACGTCGCCGAGGAGGACGCCGTCGCGGTGACGGGCGAGCACTGCGGCGGCGGGCTCGACCTCGTGATCGAGACCGCCGGCGCCGTCGACGCGGTCGAGCTGGCGACGAGGCTCGTGCGGCCCGGCGGCCGCGTCGTGCTGCTCGGCATCGCGGGCGAGGGGCACACCCTCCGGCTGCCGGCCGACCGGATCATGTTCGGCGACATGGACGTGATCGGCAGCTGCTCGTACACGAGCGCCGTCTGGACGCGCGTCGTCCGCCTGCTCGAGCGGGGGCTCGTCGACTTCGAGCCGCTCGTCACGCACCGCTTTCCCGCAGCCCGGTTCGAGGAGGCGTTCCGGCTGCTGGACGACCGTGAGGGCGTGGTGGCGAAGGTGCTCCTCGAGCACCTCCCTGCCTAGCGTCCGGCCTTGGCGGGCGCGGGCTCGTCGAGGAGCGCGGCGGAGCCGTCGATCAGCGCGCGCATGGCCGACTCGGCCCGCTCGCCGTCCCCCAGGCGGATCCCGGCCAGGACGGCCTCGTGCATCGGGAGGGTCTTGACCGCGCCGCCGTGCGTGCGCGTGAAGCTGGCGCGGAAGACGGCGCGGAGCGTCGAGCCGAGCTGCGCGAGCAGCTCGTTGTGGCAGGCCTCGAGGATGATCGCGTGGAACTGGAGGTCCGCCGCGATGTAGGCCTCGGAGTCGTCGGCCACGTTCGCCTCCATCTGCGCGTACGCGGCCCCGAGCTCCTCCACCTCGGCCTCGGAGGCGCGCGCCGCTGCGAGCGCGGCCGCCGTCGGCTCGAGCAGGCGCCGCAGCTCGAAGACGTCGTCGATCAGGTCGTCCCCGGGCTCCGCCTCGATCCGCCACGAGAGCACGTCCGGGTCCATCAGGTTCCAGTAGCGGCGCTCCCGCACCTGCGTGCCGGTCTTCGGGCGCGCGGCGACGAGCCCCTTGGCCGCGAGCACCTTGATCGCCTCGCGCACGACCGTCCGGCTGACGGTCGCCTCGCCGGGCTCGCCGTCGGCCGGGATCGAGGCACCCGGCGGCAGCTCGCCGCGGACGATCCTGAGCCCGATCTCGTGGACGAGCTCGCCGGTGAGACCGCGCCGGGGGTACGTGCGGTCTTTCATCATACGATAACGATATACCTTGCGACTTCGGGTACGACCGTGGTACGGTCGCGCCGTTCCGTCTACGCAGCGAAAGGGAGGAGCCTCATGGGAAGTGAAGACCTCAGGGTCGGAGGTCCGGATCTCGACGACAAGGAGACCCAAGAGCTCGTTCTCGATCGTCGCAGGCTGCTCAAGCGGGCGGGCCTCGGGGCGGCGGCGGTCGGCGTCCCCTCGGCGGTGCTCGCCAGCCCGGCGTTCGCCGCGGGCGAGGAGCTGCTCCAGTCGGGGTCGTTCATCAAGTCGCACCCGAAGTGGAAGTTCGTGTTCGTCAACCACGTGACGACGAACCCGTTCTTCGTGCCCACCCAGTACGGAGCGGCGGACGCGGCCAACCTGTTCGGCTGCTCGTACCAGTGGACGGGGTCGACGACGTCGAACATCAGCGAGATGGTCAACGCCTTCAACTCGGGGATCACCGCCAAGGCGGCGGGGATCGCGGTCTGCCTCGTCGACCTGAAGGCGTTCAACTCGCCGACCGACCGGGCGCTCAAGGCCGGCATCCCGGTGCTCTCGTACAACGCCGACGCGCGGAACAACCGGCTGGCCTACATCGGGCAGGAGCTCTACCTCTCCGGCTACGAGATGGGGCGGCGGATCGTCGACCTCGTCAAGTCGGGCGAGGTGGCTCTGTTCATCGCCACGCCGGGACAGCTCAACATCCAGCCGCGAATCGACGGCGCCCAGGCGGCGATCAAGGAGCTGGGCAAGGGCAACATCAAGGCGACGGCGATCGCCACCGGCGCCGACCTGAACGGCGAGCTGGCGAAGATCGACGCCTACTACCTCGGGCACAAGAACCTGAAGGGGATGTTCGCCGTCGACGCCGGCTCCACGCAGGGCGTCGCCCAGACGATGCAGAAGTACGGCCTCCATCGGAAGGGCGTCAGGGCAGGCGGCTACGACCTGCTCCCGACGATCCTGCGGCTGATCTCGCTGAACCACATGGACTTCACCATCGACCAGCAGCCGTACCTGCAGGGCTTCTATCCCGTCATGCAGCTCTTCTGGTACCGCTACTCGTCGGGGCTCGTCGCGCCGTCGGACACGAACACGGGCATCCTCTTCGTCACGAGGTCGAACGTGAAGCCGTATCTGACGACCAAGACGCGCTATCACGGCAGCTCGAGCGCGCAGAAGTACCCGGCCACCCAGGCATAAGTGGCAGAGGCCGCCCGAGAGGCCCGGCAGCCGACTCCGCCCGAACGCGCCGGCTTCGGCCGGCGCGTTGCGGGCGCCCTCGTGCGTCGCCGGGAAGCGAGCATCTTCCTGGTCGGGATCGGCCTCGTCCTCTACTTCTCCCTGACGACGGACGCGTTCTTCGGGAAGGAGAACGCGCGCGTGATCGCCGAGTTCTCCGCCCCGCTGATGATCATCGCCGCCGGCCAGGTGATGCTCCTGATCTGCGGCGAGATCGACCTCTCGGTGGGGAACGTGTTCGCGTTCTCGTCGTGGATCTTCTACTTCGCGAACACCGACTGGGGCCTGCCGATCTGGCTCGCAGTGATCGCGGGCCTGATCTCGGGCTCGATCGTCGGGCTGGCGAACGGCCTGATCACGGTCATCGTCGGCGTGCCGTCGTTCATCACGACGCTCGGCATGATCTTCGTGCTGAACGGGATCACGCTGAACATCTCGGACGGCTTCCCGGTGGAGACCCCGGGCGGCGAGACGTTCTTCAAGTGGTTCGGCGGCTCCGCGTACTCGACCTTCTACTGGGCGCTCGGCGTGATCGTCCTGATGGCGATCCTGCTCGGCCGCACCCGTTGGGGCCTGCACACGATCGCGACGGGCGGCAACTTCGTCGGCGCGAGCGAGAGCGGCGTCAACGTGCGCGCCGTCAAGATCGGCAACTTCGTCATCTGCAGCACGCTGGGGGCGCTCGCCGGGATGATCGAGGCGACCCGGATCACCTCGATCCAGCCGCTCCAGGGCGGCACGCAGGTGATGTTCTACGCCGTCGCGGCCGCGGTGATCGGCGGGACGTCGCTGTTCGGCGGCTCCGGCACGATCATCGGCGCGGCGCTCGGGGTGGTCGTGCTCGCGATCCTCAACCTCGGGTTCATCATCAAGGGCGTCAGCGCCTTCACGTTCGACCTGGTGCTCGGGTCGGCGATCATCATCTCGATGGCGCTGAACGTCACGCTCGAGCGGTTCAGACAGTCCGGCTGGTTAGCGAGGGTGTCATGAGCGAGGCTCCCGAGGCAACGGGCGCCCCTCCGAGCGGCGTCCCCGACGCGATCCGCGTCGAGCACATCCGGAAGCGGTTCGGCGCCGTCACCGCGCTCGAGGACGTCAACCTGCGCCTCGGCCAGGGCGAGGTGCTGGGGCTGATCGGCGACAACGGCGCCGGCAAGTCGACGCTCGTGAAGATCCTCACCGGCTTCCACAAGCCCGACGGCGGCACGATCCACGTCTTCGGCGAGGAGGTCCAGCTCCGCTCGGTGACCCACGCCCGCGAGCTCGGCATCGACACCGTCTTCCAGGACCTCGCGCTCGTGCCGGGCCTCACCGTCTTCCACAACATGTTCCTGAACCGGGAGCTCACGCACGGGATCGGCCCGATCCGCTTCCTCAACAACCGGGTCATGAAGCGGCGCTCGCGCGAGTACCTGGAGGACATCGGCGTCCGGATCCCGTCGATGGACTCCGAGGTGGCGCAGCTCTCGGGCGGCCAGCGCCAGGCGATCGCGATCGCCCGCTCGACGCACTCGGACGCGCGGATCATCCTCCTCGACGAGCCGCTCGCCGCGATGGGGGCGAGGGAGGGCGCGCTGATCATCGAGCTGATCCAGGAGCTGAAGCAGCGCTCAGACGTCTCGATGATCGTGATCGCCCACAACTACGTGCACGTGCTCGAGCTCTGCGATCGGGTCAACCTCCTCCGCAACGGCAGGATCCTGCTCGACAAGCGCACCGACGAGACGTCGGTCGAGGAGCTGACCGCGATCGTCGCCGCCGAGTACCGGCTGCCGAAGTCGGCGTAGCTCAGTCGGGCGCGGCGGCCCGGACGATCGCCGCCAGCTCGTCGGCGAACTCGGGGTACGGGCCGAAGCGGGCGTCCAGCGTCCGCGTCAGCTCGAGCAGCTCGCTCGTGCCGGCCGCGCGCTCCGCCAGCACGGCCTGCTCGACCTCGACCGTGAACGCCAGGCTGCGGTCGAGGAAGGCCCGCGCCTCGCCCGCGCCCATGACCGGGTAGTGCGCCGTCAGCAGCAGCTCCGGCTCGAGCGCCTGCAGCGTCGCGATCGTCCGGCGGTAGCCGGCGAGGTCGTAGATGCGCGGCGGGATCAGCAGCCGCCCGTCGTTCGCGTAGATGCCGCGCTCGAGCACGGCGTCGACGACGATCGCGGCCCGGCTGCGCGGGTCCCAGACGCCGAGGTGCCCGTGCGTGTGCCCCGGCAGGTGCAGGATCTCGACGCGCCAGCCGTCGGCGAGCCGGAGCGTCTCGCCGCCGCGGAGGCTCTCGTCGATCGGGGCGTCGCCGCCGCACAGGTCCAGCAGCTCCCGGCGGCCCGCCTCGTCCGGCGCCTCGAAGCCGTGCGACACGTGCCAGAGGTAGTTCTCCGTCACGAGGGCCTCGTTCGACTCGATCCAGCGCCGGTCGAGCTCGTGGCAGGCGAAGCGCGCGCGGGGGTGGAGCTCGCGCAGGGCGCGGTTGCCGCCCGAGTGGTCGAGGTCGGCGTGGCTGATCAGGACGTCGTCGATCGACTCGAGCTCGAGCCCGATCGATACGAGGTACGGCCGCAGCGTGCCGGCGGGGGTCTCCGCCATGCCGGTGTCGACGAGCAGCCGGCGCGCGTCGCCGGCGAGCAGGTACTGCGCCATGAAGCGCTCGCCGAGGCTCGACTCGATGCGGTGGATGCCAGGCGCGACCTCCATCGTCACTCCCTCCTCGGGTCGGGTCGCGAGGCCGTGCCGACCGTGTAGCCGCCGTCGACGCGGACGACCTCGCCGGTCACGTGCGCCGCCGCCGGCGAGAGCAGCCACGCGACCGCGGCGGCGACGTCGGCGGCCGTCGCCAGCCGCCGCAGGGGCGTGTCCGCGGTCGCGAGCTCGGGGTCGAGGCTCGCCGGCAGGGTCTCCGGGCGCCAGCCGGGCGCGACGGCGTTCGCCCGCACGCCGTGCGGGCCCGCTTCGAGGGCGGCCACGCGCACGAGCGTGTTCAGCATCTGCGCCGCCGCGCCCGCGGCGCCGCCGAACGGGTAGGGATCGGTGCCGAGCGCGCTCGTGACCGCGACCCAGCAGCCGGAGCCGCGCGCCCGCGCCGCCGCCAGCCACGGCTGCGCCGCGAAGAAGGGCTCCTCGGCGCCGCGCCGGATCGTCTCCTCCCACGTCTCGGGCGCGAGCTCGGCCAGCGGTGCGAGCTCGGGGCCCGGCGAGACGGTGACGAGGCCCTCGGCGTCGAGCCCGTCGCCTACCACGTCGAGGCCCAACCCCGCCAGCGCCTCCGCGACGGGATCGCCGTCCGCTGCGAGGACGAGCACGCGCATCAGTACTTCCCGATCGCGAAGCCGCCGTCGACGCGGAGGAACGCGCCGGTCGTGTAGGTCGACTCGACGAGGTGCGCCACCGCCTCGCCGATCTCGCGCGGCTCGGCCGGCCGGTACCCGAACGGGACCGTCGCCCTGACAGCCTCGCGCTGCTCCGCCGTCGCGAAGTCCGGCGACGCGTCGTTGATGTTCGTGTCCACCCAGCCCGGCCCGACGTGGTTGACCGAGATCCCGTCCGCGCCCCATTCGCGAGCCATGACGCCGGCGAGCAGCGCCACCGCCTGCTTCGTGGCGCCGTAGACGCCGAGCGGGCTGGACGTCCTCGCCGCGTGGACCGAGGACGTGATCACGATCCGCCCGCCGTTGCCGGCGCGGCGCATCGCGGCAGCCGCCGCCACGCAGCCGTGCAGCACGCCGTGCAGGTTGACGCCGACGACGAAGCCCCAGTCGTCGCGGGTGACCTCCGGCAGCTCCCGCCAGCGCGCCACGCCGGCGTTCGCGCAGAAGACGTCGAGCGCGCCGAGCCGCGAGACGGTCTCGGCGACGAGGCGCTCGTTCGCCCCGCGCGTGCGCACGTCCGCCGTGACGAACAGCGCCCGCCGCCCGAGTGCCTCGACCTCGGCGACCCGCCGCCGTGCCTCGTCCTCGTGGCCGACGTCGGCGACCGCGATGTCGTAGCCGCGCTCGGCGAGCGCGAGCACGATGCCGCGCCCGATGCCGCGGTCGCGGGCGGCGCCGGTGACGATCGCCACCGGCAGTCAGATCACCACCCGCAGCTCGCCTTCGTCCGTCACGCGCACCTCGTACGTGCGCAGCGTGATGTCCTCGAACGCGACGCAGCGGCCGGTCGGGACGTGGAACTCGAGCGAGTGCCAGGGGCACGTCACCACCTCACCCTCCCAGATCCACGCCAGCCGCCAACCGGTGTGCGGACCGTAGTCGATCGTGCCCGAGACCGAGCCCGTGCACAGCGGGCCGCGCTGGTGGGGGCAGAGGTTGGGGATCGCGTGGACCGTGCCGTCGATGTTGAAGACCCCCAGCTCGCGGTTCGCGACGCGGACGACGCGGTGGGTGCCGGGCGGCAGCTCCGCGAGCGTGCCGATCGGATGCTCTCTCGACTCGCGGACGGGGGTCGGCACGGGACGTCTCACGCGGGGGGCTCGATGCCGAAGAAGCGGGCCGCGTTGAGCCCCATGATCTTCCGCCTGGCCTCCGGCGAGAACGGCAGCCCGAAGACGAACTGGGTGTGGTCGAAGTCGTGGTGGGGCCAGTCCGAGGCATAGAGCGCCCGGTTCTCGCCGTCGAAGAGCTCGAACAGCCGGACGATGTCGCCGCGGCGCTCCGGCTCCTCGATCGGCTGCGTTCCGTATGAGAACCGCTGCATGTAGTGACTCGGCCGCTCGGAGAGGATCGGCACCTCGCGGCGGCGCTCCACGTACTCCTTGTCGAGCCGGTTGGCGAGCCACGGGATCCAGCCGGTGCCGGCCTCCATGAACGCGATCCCGAGCTGCGGGAAGCGGACCGGCACGCCCGTCTCGAGCATCGAGACGAGGTTGGCGACCATCGCGAGCGGGTGCGCGAGCGCGTGCACCGCCATCGCCGTCCGGAACTGCTCCAGCTGGAACGGGAACACCGGGTAGACGGCCTCGACGCTGTGGATCGCGACGGGCAGGCCGGCCTCCTGGGCGGCGTCGTAGACCGGGTCGTAGCACTCGTTCCCGTACAGGACCTTGAGGCCGGCGGCCGGGAGGTACGCGCAGACCACGCCCGGGTTGCCGGCGTGCTTGCGGATCTCGGCCGCGCCGGCGGCGGGGTCCTGCGGCGGCACGACGACGGCGCCCTTCAGCGAGGGCTCCTCGCGCAGCCACCGCTCGGCGAGCCAGTCGTTGTAGGCCCGGGCGACGCCGACGGCGAACGCGGGCTCCCGCACCATCGCCAGCGAGAGCAGGTGGTCGGGGAAGAGCACCGCCACGTCCACGTGAAGGTCGTCGAGCTCGCGTCGCATCGACGCGGCGCTCCAGACCGTCTGGGGCCGGTTCGAGCCGCCGGGCCAGGGGATGCGGTACTCCGCGCGCGGCGACAGCCCGGGCAGGTCGAGGTAGCGCTCCTCGACCTTCGCGATCTCGCGCAGCGCGACGTCCCACGGCGGCTCCGCGAACTCGGCCAGCTGCGCGGGATCCTCGTGGAGGTGGACGTCGGCGTCGACGACGAACAGGTCCTCGAGCCGCTCGCGCGACCGGCCGGTCGGTTCGCTCATGGCCACGTCGAAAAAATCATATGATACGGCTTCTTATGGCTGTCGAGCTGCCGGCGCCGGGAATCGGCGCGTTCCACGTCCACCGCGGCCACCGCTTCGACGGCTTCGAGGAGCGAGACGGCCTGCTGGTGGCGCTCTGCGCGTGCGGCGCCGCGCTCGACGCGGCCGAGCCCGCGTACGCGGCGTGCCCCGAGTGCGACGGCGAGGCCGGCTGCCTGCGGTGCGCGGGCCGCGGAGCGGTGGTCGACCACGCCGCGCTCGTCTGGCGTCTTCCCCCGGGTCGAGAAGGAGCGCGATGACGATCCGCAACCTCCCCCACGGCGGCAACGGCGGGCTCAGGAGCGAGGAGTGGTTCGGGCGCCGCGACCTCGACGGCTTCCTCCACCGCTCGTGGCTGAAGTCGTCCGGGTTCCCGGACGAGAGCTTCCGGGGCCGCCCCGTGATCGGCATCTGCAACAGCTGGAGCGAGCTGGTCAACTGCAACGTGCACCTGCGGGGCCTCGCCGAGTCGGTGAAGCGCGGCGTCGTGCAGGCAGGCGGCTTCCCGCTCGAGTTCCCGGTCATCTCGCTCGGCGAGTCGCTGATGAAGCCGACGACGATGCTCTACCGGAACCTGATGGCGATGGACGTCGAGGAGTCGATCCGCTCGTACCCGCTCGACGGCGTCGTGCTCCTGACCGGCTGCGACAAGACGAACCCGGCCAGCATCCTCGGCGCCGCGAGCGCGGACGTCCCGACGATCGTCGTCACCGGCGGGCCGATGCTGAACGGGCACTGGCGCGGCCGCAGCATCGGCTCGTGCAGCGACTGCTGGCACTACCACGAGGAGCTGCGCGCCGGGCGGATCACCGAGGACGAGTTCGTCGAGATCGAGAACGCGATGAGCCGCTCGAACGGCCACTGCATGACGATGGGGACGGCGTCCACGATGGCCTGCGTGACCGAGGGCCTGGGGCTGACCCTGCCGGGCGGCGCCGCGATCCCCGCCGTCGACTCCCGCCGCCGCCACTTGGCCGAGGCGGCCGGCCGCCAGATCGTCGAGCTCGTCGAGCATGACCTGAGGCCGTCCGACATCCTGACGCGGGAGGCCTTCGAGAACGCGATCCGCGTCCTGCACGCGATCTCGGGCTCCACCAACGCCATCCTGCACCTGATCGCCTACGCCGGCCGCGTCGGCATCGACCTGCCGCTGACGCTCTTCGACGAGCTCTGCGCCACGACGCCTTCGCTGGTCAACGTGAAGCCGGCCGGGGAGCACCTGATGGAGGACTTCTACTACGCGGGCGGCCTGCCCGCAGTGATGGCGCAGATCGCGGACGTCCTCCACCTGGACGCGATCACCGTCACCGGCCGGACGATCGGCGAGAACATCGAGGGCGCCGCCATCGGCGACACCGGCGTGATCCGGCCGGCGGACGACCCGATCGACGCCGGCGGCTCGCTCGTCGTCCTCCACGGCAGCCTCTGCCCCGACGGCGCGGTGATGAAGATCGCCGCGGCCGACCCCCGGCTGCTCCAGCACGAGGGCCGCGCGATCGTGTTCGAGGACATCCATCACCTCGCCGAGCGGGTCGACGACCCGGCGCTCGAGATCGACGAGACCAGCGTCATGGTGCTGCGGCACGGCGGGCCGGTCGGAGCGCCCGGCATGCCCGAATGGGGGCACCTGCCGATCCCGGCGAAGCTCCTCAAGCGGGGCGTCACCGACCTGCTGCGGATCTCGGACGCCCGCATGAGCGGGACGTCCTACGGCGCCGTCGTGCTCCACGTCGCGCCGGAGGCGGCGGTCGGCGGGCCGCTCGCGCTCGTCCGCGACGGCGACCTGATCCGCCTCGACGTCGCCTCGCGCCGGCTCGACCTGGTCGTCGACGTGGCGGAGCTGGCGGCGCGGCGGGACGCCTGGGAGCCGCCGGCGTGCAAGGACGAGCGCGGATACCGGCGCCTCCACGTCGAGCACGTGCTCCAGGCGAACGAGGGTTGCGACTTCGACTTCCTGCGCGGCCGCGCGCCCGTCGTCCGGGACGTCGTCACGTACCTGTGATCGCACCACGGCCGTGAAGGTCCTCGTCACCGGTGCGCACGGGAAGGTCGGGCGAGCGCTGGTGCGCGCGCTGGCCGACGCGGGGCACGACGTCCGCGCGACCGACCTGACGCGGCCCGTCTGGGACCGGGTCGAACCGGGCGAGCCGGAGGACTACTGGCAGGCCGACCTGACCGACGCCGGCGCGGCGTACGCGGTCGTCCGCGGCTGCGACGTCGTCGTGCACACGGCCGCGATCCCGCAGCCGGTCCACAACGCCCCGCACGTCGTCTTCGGCAACAACCTGATGAGCACGTTCAACGTGCTCGAGGCGGCGATCACGTTCGGCGTCGGCAGGTTCGTCAACTTCTCCAGCGAGACCGTCCCGGGCTTCATCTTCGCGCAGCGGCCCTTCCGGCCCGACTACCTGCCCGTCGACGAGGAGCACCCGGTGCGGCCGCAGGACGCCTACGCGACCGCCAAGTGGTTCTCCGAGCTGCTCTGCGAGCGGGCCGTCGAGCGCACGGAGATCCGCTGCACGTCGATCCGCCCGTGCTGGGTGCAGGACGAGGCGAGCTACGAGCGGAACCTCGGCCCGATCGTGCGCGACCCGTCCGTGCTGATCGCGAACTACTGCTCGTACGTGGACGTCCACGACCTCTGCGACGCCGTCCTGCTGGCGATCGACACCGACCTGCCCGGGCACGAGCTCTTCTACGTCGCCTCGCCCGATACGATCGGCGGCCATCCGCTCGTGGAGACCGTGCGAGACCACTACGGCGGCGACGGCATCGAATTCCGCGCCACCGACCGCGAGGACGCGTCGGCGATCTCGTCGGCCAAGGCCCGGCGCCTGCTCGGGTGGGAGCCGAAGCGATCGTGGCGCGACTACCTCGACGAGCAGGGGCGGGCGCTGCGATGAGGAAGCGGCGCCTGGGCAGCGAGGGGCCGGAGCTCACGACCGTCGGGTTCGGGGCCTGGGCGATCGCCGGCGAGTGGAAGTTCGGCTGGGGGCCGACCGACGACGACGAGTCGATCGCGGCCATCCGCCACGCCGTCGAGCGGGGCGTCAACTGGGTCGACACGGCGGCCGTCTACGGCCTGGGCCACTCGGAGGAGGTCGTCGGCCGCGCGGTCGAGCCGTTCCGCGGCCGTGAAGACGTCCTCGTCTTCACCAAGTGCGGCCGGAGCTGGTACGGCCGGCCCGAGGGCGTGATCGAGAACGACCTGCGGCCCGAGTCGATCCGGCACGAGCTCGAGCAGAGCCTGAGGCGGCTGCGGGTCGAGCGGATCGACCTCTACCAGGTGCACTGGCCCGACTGGACGACCGGGACGGCGCTCGAGGAGTCGTGGGGCACCCTCGCCCAGCTCGCGGAGGAAGGCAAGGCGCGCTGGCTCGGTGTCTCGAACTTCGACGTCGACCAGCTCGAGCGCTGCGAGGCGATCCGGCACGTCGACTCGCTGCAGCCGCCGCTCTCGCTGCTGACGCGCGGTGCGCGGGGCGCCATCGCGTGGGCGCGGGAGCACGGCACCGGCGTGATCGTCTACTCCCCGATGGCCTCGGGGCTGCTCACCGGCGCCTTCGACCGTGGGCGCGTCGACGAGCTCGACCCGGGCGACTGGCGCCGTACGTCGCCCGCCTTCCGGGAGCCCCTCCTCTCCCGGAGCCTCGAGCTCGTCGACCGCCTGCGCCCCGTGGCCGCCCGCCTCGGTACCACGCTCCCGGCGCTGGCGGTCGCCTGGGCGCTCGCCCAGGACGGCGTCACGGGCGCGATCGTCGGCGCCCGCTCGCCGAGCCAGGTCGACGGCTGGCTGCCGGCCGCCGACCTCGAGCTCGACGCAGAGATGCTGCGCGAGATCGACGCCGCGATCGCCGAGACGGGGGCCGGCAGCGACGAGCCGCCGTCGCCGCCGCCGCACATGCGCCCACCCGTGGCGGCGGGCCCGTGAGCGCCCCGCTGCGGCTCGGCCTCCTCTCGACGGCCCGGATCAACGACCAGATCGTCGCGGGCGCCGCGCCGAGCGACGCGGTCGAGATCGTCGCCGTCGGCAGCCGCGACGGCGCGCGGGCGCAGGCGTACGCGGGCAGGCACGGGATCCCGCGGGCGCATGCGAGCTACGAAGCGCTGCTCGAGGACGACGAGGTCGACGCGGTCTATGTCTCGCTCCCGAACGCGCTGCACCACGAGTGGACGCTGCGGGCGCTCGCGGCCGGCAAGCACGTGCTCTGCGAGAAGCCGTACTCGCGCCGCCCGGCCGAGGTCGAGGAGGCGTTCGACGAGGCGGCGTCGCGCCTGCTCGTGCTGATGGAGGCGTTCATGTACCGCCACCATCCCCAGACCCGCCGCGTCCGGCAGCTCGTCGACGACGGCGCCGTCGGCAGGCTGCGGCTGATCCGGTCGGCGTTCAGCTTCCCGCTCGCCGACCCCGGGAACATCCGCGCGCTGCCCGAGCTCGACGGCGGCGCCCTGATGGACGTCGGCTGCTACTGCGTCAGCGGCTCGCGGCTGCTCGCCGGCGAGCCGCAGCACGTGCACGCGGAGCAGGTGCTCGGCCCGACGGGGATCGACGAGTCGCTCCACGGCACGATGCGGTTCCCCGGCGACGTCGTCGCCCAGTTCGACTGCTCGTTCGTCCTGCCGCTGCGCCAGGAGCTCGAGGTGCTCGGGGAGGACGGCGTGCTCCGCGTGACGGCGCCGTTTCGGATCGACTGGGGCGGCGACGTGCTGCTCCGGCGTGGTGACGAGGTGGAGCGGCTCGAGGTGCCGGCCGGGGACTCGTACCGGCTGGAGCTGGAGAACCTCGCCGCCGCGGCCCGCAACGAGGCGGCGCCGCTGCTCGATCGCGCCGACGCGCTCGGACAGGCGCGCGCCGTCGACGCGCTGTACCGTGCGGCCGAGAGCGGCAAGGCCGTCGAGCTCGCGTAGCGGGAAAACCGACCGCAGCGCCGCGACGTATAAGCGTCACGTCCCCCGACCGACGAAGGAGACGCATGAAACCGATTCTCGCCGTCGTTCTCACCGCCGTTGCCGTCGGGCTCGTCGCCGTGGCCGCCGCGAGCGCCGCCAAGAGCCCGAAGCTGAAGGGCAGCGTCGGCCCTGGCTTCACGATCTCGATGTCGGTGAAGCCGAAGAAGGCCGGCACGTACAGCATCACCGTCACGGACAAGGCCTCCAGCCACAACTTCCACATCAGCGGGCCCGGCCTGCCGAAGTCGAACACGAAGAAGGTCACCGTCGCGACGGCCGTCGGCGCGACCGGGACGATCACGCTCAAGAACCTGAAGCTCCAGGCGGGCAAGACATACCGCTTCGTCTGCGACCCCCACGCTTCGGCGATGAAGGGGTCCTTCAAGGTGCCGACGTAGGCACGGCCTCGGAGGGGGCGGCCACTCCCCTGACCGTCCCCTCCGGAGGACGCGGGTCGCGTCAGCCGCGCTCGAGCGGCAGCGGCTCGATGCCCGCGTCCGTGATCCGCCAGGCCGCGAGCTCGCCGGTGCGCAGCGTGTAGATCACGTACGGCTTGCCCGCCCAGAGCCCGACGTTCTCGACGTCGGTACGCGACGGGCGGGGTGGGGAGGAGACGTGCGAGTGGACGACGGCCAGCTCGTAGCCGTCGTCCTCGACGAACCAGATCTCCGGGTCGGGCATCTCCAGCTCGAAGCGGTAGGGCGAGGCGGCGGCGTTGACGCCGCGCTCGTAGCGAACGGCGACCCCGTCCTTCAGGACGAGCAGCCCGCAGGCTTCGTTCGGCTCCTCGTCTCTGGCGTGCTGCTCCAGCGCAAGGCGCGCAGCGGCTTGCACTACCACCAGACGGTGCGCTCCATCGACTCCTCGACGTCGTGCGCGTCCCAGAAGTCGGCGGAGAGGTACTTCCAGCCCGCGTCGGCGAGGACGCAGACGACGACGCCCTCGTCGAGCTCCTCGGCCAGGCGGCGGGCGACGTGGACGACCGCGCCGGCGGAGACGCCGCCGAAGATGCCCTCGCGCTCCAGCAGCGCGTGCAGCGCGGCGACCGACTCGGCGTTCGAGACGAGCACCTTCCGGTCGAGCCGCGCGACGTCGAGGATCGGCGGCACGTAGCCGTCGGCGAGCGAGCGGAGGCCCATCACCGGGTCGCCGGGCAGCGGCTCCGCCGCGGCGACGACGAGGTCCGGGAACGACTCGCGCAGCCGCTCGCCGGTGCCCATCAGCGTCCCGCCGGTGCCCAGGCCGGCCACCAGCACGTCGACGCGGTCGAGCGCGTCGGCGATCTCGGCGCCCGTGCCCTCGTAATGGGCGCGCGGGTTGGCGCCGTTGCCGTACTGGAACGGCATGAACCAGCGCGGGTCGCTCTCGGCGAGCTCGAGCGCCAGGCGCACGGCCCCGTTCGAGCCCTCGTCGGCCGGCGAGTCGACGATCTCGGCGCCGTAGAGCCGCAGCAGGCGCCGCCGCTCCTCGGTCGCGTTCTCGGGCATCACGCAGGTGAGCGGGTAGCCCTTCAGCTTCGAGACCATGGCGAGCGCGATACCGGTGTTGCCGCTCGTCGGCTCGAGCAGCGCGCGGCCGGGCTCGAGCTCGCCGGCCGCCTCGGCCGCCTCGATCATCGCCTTCGCGACGCGGTCCTTGATCGAGCCCGACGGGTTCTGGCCCTCGAGCTTCGCGTAGAGCTTCACGGCGGGCCGGGGGGAGATTCGCGGCAGCTCCACGAGCGGGGTAGAGCCGATCAGGTCGAGCAGCGACGACGCCGGCCGGGTCGACGGGGCCGGCGTCTTCGCGGCCCGGCGCGGGCGCCGCGCGGTCGGCCGGACGCCGGGCTGCGCGGAGCCGCCGGCCATCGCCGGCAGCAGGATCAGCGCCTGCCCGTCCGACACGACCGTGTCGAGCCCGTCGAGGGTGCGCACGTCCTCGCCGCCGAGGTAGACGTTGACGAACGCGGCGAGGTCGCCGTCGTCGAGGATCTGCGCGCCGAGCGCCGGATAGCGGTCGGCCAGGTCGTCGAGCAGCTCGCGCACCGTGCCGCCGGTCGCCTCGACCTGCCGGGCGCCGCCCACCTCGTTGCGCAGCGTCGGGGGGATCCTGATCTGGGTCATGCGTGAACCGGTCCTGCACAGAACTCGACGTAGTCGACGTACTCGGTGATGGTGGGGTGCTCGCCGCAGACCGGGCAGTCCGGATCGCGGCGCACCGCCACCTCGTCGAAGGTCGTGTGGAGCGCGTCGAAGAGCAGCAGCCGGCCCTCGAGCGTCTCGCCTGCGCCGAGCACGAGCTTCAGCGCCTCGTTGGCCTGCAACGAGCCGACGATCCCCGGCAGGACGCCGAGGACGCCGCCCTCCGCGCAGCTCGGCGCCAGCTCGGGAGGAGGCGGAGCCGGGTAGAGGCAGCGGTAGCAGGGCCCGCGGCGCGGCGTAAAGACGGTCACCTGCCCCTCGAAGCGGTAGATCGAGCCGTGGACGACCGGGATGTCGTGCCAGATGGACGCGTCGTTGACGAGGTAGCGCGTCGGGAAGTTGTCGGCGCCGTCGACGATCACGTCCCAGCCGTCGGCGAGGATCCGCTCGACGTTCTCCGAGGTGAGCCGCTCCTGGTAGGGGACGACCCGGACGTCGGGGTTGAGCGCCTCGATCGTGCGCTGCGCGGAGAGCACCTTCGGCTCGCCGAGGCGCTCGGTCGAGTGGACGATCTGGCGCTGCAGGTTCGAGTCGTCGACGACGTCGGCGTCGACGATGCCGAGCGTGCCGACGCCCGCGGCGGCGAGGTAGAGCGACGCCGGCGAGCCGAGCCCGCCTGCGCCGATCAGCAGGATCCGCGCGTTCAGCAGCTTCTGCTGGCCCTCGTCTCCGACCTCGGGGATCAGGAGGTGGCGCGAGTAGCGTGCGCGCTGCTCCGGCGTGAGGGATCTGGGGATGACGACCTCGTAGCCGTTGCGCTTCCAGTCGACGAAGCCGCCGGCGAGGTTGCGGACGTTCTCGTAGCCGAGCTCGTGGAGCGCCCGGCTCGCGAAGGCGGAGCGGCTGCCGCTCGCGCAGTAGACGAGGAGCTCGCGGCTCTTGTCCGGGACGAGCGTCTCGATCCGTGACTCGAGGTTGCCGCGTGGGACGTGCAGCGCTCCGGGCAGATGGCCCTCCTGCCATTCGTCCTGCTCCCGGACGTCGAGCAGGACCGGCGCGAAGCCGTTGACGACGCGCTCGTGCGCCTCGACGGTGCCGAGCTCGTCGATCTCCGCCTTGACCCGAGCGAGCAGCTCCCTGTACGTCGGCATTACTTTCGCAAGTATAGCGTTATGGCCGTCCTGGTGTTATGGCGGCGTCCCGCCAGGGCCAGCGACGTCGCGGCTACGCTCAGACCGTGAGCCCGCGCGCCCGCGTCGGCATCGTCGTGGCCGCGCTGGCTGCGGCCGCGGCCGGCGCGGTGGTCGGCATCGTCGCCGTCCAGACGAGCGGCGACGAGGCGGGCGCGGCGCCGGCGGCGACCACGGCCGCGGAGCGGCCCGAAGGCGCGCCGCCGCTCGTGCTCGAGCTCGGCTTCCGTCGCGACGCGGAGGTCCAGGACCTGCAGCGGGCGGCCGGGCTGTACCGGGCAGGCCGGCTCGGGGAGGCCAGGGCGATCTTCGACCGCCACCGCTCGCTCGAGGCGAAGGTCGGCTCGGCGTTCGCGCGCTGGCCGGCGGACACCGTCAAGCTGATGGGCCGCCTCGCGGCGCTGAACCCGCGCAGCGCGCTCGTCCAGGTCAACCTGGGACTCGCGCGCGTGTGGGCCGGCGAGGCCGGCGCCGACGACGCCTGGCGCGAGGCGCAGGCGGTCGAGCCGGACACGCCGTACGCGATCACGGCGGGCGACCTGCTCCACCCGGGCTTCGCCCGCGGCCTGCCCACGTTCGTGCCGAGCTTCGAGGTGCCCGCGTCGATCACGGAGCTGCCGCCCGCGCGGCAGCTCGGAGCGCTGGAGCGGGCGGCGGGCGGCGGCGTCCACGAGCGGCTCCTGTACGGCGTCGGCCTCCAGCGCGTGGGCCGGCCGGTCTCGGCGGCGCGCGCGTTCGCGGCCGCGGCGCACGTCGCGCCGCAGGACGTCGAGGCGCAGGTGGCGGCCGCCGTCGGCCGCTTCGACAAGGCTCGCCCCGCCGAGGCGTTCTCGCGGCTCGGCCCGCTCACGCGCCGCTTCCCGAAGGCCGCCACGGTGCGCTTCCACCTCGGCCTGCTGCTGCTCTGGAGCGGCCAGGTGGAAGAAGCGAAGCGCCAGCTCCGTCTTGCAGAGAGAGTGGAGCCGGGCTCGCCGCTGGCGAGCGAGGCGAAGCGCTATCTCGAGCGAATCGGCGAGGCCGAAGCTCGTTAGGGGGGTTTTTTTGACGGCGGCCGGGTCTCCGGCTACCTTCACGGCTCACGCGAAGGAAAGGGGGACGTCCTGAGCGCAGCGGAACCTGGAACAGGCACGCGCACGCCGGTCGAGGACGTCCTCGACACGGACGAGGCACGCACGCTGCTCGAGGCCGGGCGCGCGTCCGGGAAGCTCGAGGCGGAGGAGATCGCGCTCGCGCTCGACGAGCTCGGGCTCGACGCGGCGCAGATGGACGAGTTCTACTCGGCCCTCGACGACGCGCAGATCGAGGTCGTCGAGGAGAGCGCCGCCGACGAGCCGGAGGCGGTCGAGCCCGAGACCGAGGCCGAGATCTCGACCGACACGCTGCAGCTGTTCCTGAAGGACATCGGCCGGGTGCCGCTGCTGACGGCCGCGCAGGAGGTCGAGCTGGCGAAGCGGATCGAGCGCGGCGAGCACGCCGCGAAGCAGGCGATGGTCGAGGCGAACCTGCGACTGGTCGTCTCGATCGCGAAGCGCTATCGGAACCAGGGCCTGCCGTTCCTCGACCTGATCCAGGAGGGCACGATCGGGCTCGTCCGCGCGGCCGAGAAGTTCGACTACCGCAAGGGCTTCAAGTTCTCGACCTACGCGACCTGGTGGATCCGCCAGGCGGTGGCGCGCGCGATCGCGGACAAGGGCCGGACGATCCGGATGCCGGTGCACGTCGTCGAGAAGCTGAACAAGATCCACCGCTCGGAGCGCAAGCTGCGCGCCGAGCTCTCGCGCGAGCCGAGCGCGGTCGAGATCGCCCGCGACCTCGACCTCTCGGTGGACGAGGTCGAGCAGATCCGCCGCAGCGCGCAGACGCCGGTCTCGCTGGAGAAGCCGGTCGGCGACGAGGAGGAGTCCGAGTTCGGCCACTTCCTCACCGACGAGTCGGCGCCGTTGCCCGACGAGGCGGCGGAGGCCGCGCTGCGCCGCGAGGCGCTGCTCGACATCCTCGGGACGCTCTCGCAGCGCGAGCGGCGGGTGCTGGAGCTCCGCTACGGCCTGGACGGCCAGCAGCCGCGTACGCTCGACGAGGTGGGGCGGACGTTCAACGTCACCCGCGAGCGCATCCGCCAGATCGAGCACCAGAGCCTGAAGAAGCTGCGCGCCCTGGCCGAGGCCGCGCACGTGCGCGACGTCGCGTAGCGGGCGAATCGCTTCGCGATTCCACTAGACCCGGTGTGTCTGGGCGCATGCTGCCTCGCCGCCCGCGGTGGTTGTTCCTCCCTCGGTAAGCGGTAACTTACGCTTCGATCTCGGCCGTCCGCCGGTCGAGGAAGCAAGAACTTGCTGCAAAGAGGCGTGTTCGCGGTTCGCTGCGGTCTGTACCGTCCGCGAGGGACATGTCCGGGGTCTGACCCTGGCCATGGCCCGCAGGGCCATGGCCGACGCGTGCCGAAAGCGTGACGAGCCCTCCACAGCCGGACCGCAGGTGCTCCGATCCCGAGCGGCGCCCGGGTTCCCGAGCGCCCGCGTCCGTCTAGACTCCTCCGGCCGTGGCGCCGCCCCTCGAGACCCTCGCCGGCGAGCTCGCCGAGCTGATCGCGATCCCGTCGCTGTCGGCCGACCCGGCGCACGCGGCCGACGTGCGCGCGGCGGCCGAGTGGGTGGCGGAGCGGGTCCGCGCCGCCGGCGGCGAGGCGGAGC
>DATBMD010000046.1:0-1738 GCA_036555085.1 Gaiellaceae bacterium | reverse complement strand
CGGCAAAGCCGGCCTCCGGCCACAATCGCCTATCCACAGGAGCTCTCCTCCGCGCACCGCGGTTAGTCGGAGGTTAGGGGGCGCTTGGAGGCGGGTGCGCTGATGGGCGCATGCAGGTCGTCTCCAGGCTCCTCGTCGCGGGTGGTGCCGCGCTCGCGCTGGCCCTGCCGTCGGCGGCCGCGACAGAGAGCTCCGCGCCCGAGGCCGCCTTCGAGCGCCGCAGCTACGCACCCGGCGAGCTCGCCCGGCTCGTCGTCTGGCGCGGCAGGCCGACCCGCGTCCGAATCTACCGGGTCGGCGCCGCACGCGGGCGGCAGGCGCTCGCCGGCGAGCCCGCGACGGACGACCTCGCCGTCCACGGGACGCGGATCGGGATCCGGGTGGGGGCCTGGCCCAGCGGGCTCTACGACGCCCGCCTGTCCGGCGCCAGTGGCGTCGGCCACGCGACGTTCGTCGTTCGGCCGCGGCGGCTCGGATCGCACCGGATCGCGGTCGTGCTCCCCACCAACACCTGGCAGGCCTACAACCGCCGGGACGTCGACCGCGACGGCGTCGGCGACACCTGGTACGAGAGCCCGGCCGTCACGAGCGTCGACCTGACGCGGCCGTTCCTCGATGCCGGCGTGCCGCCGTACTTCCGCGGCTACGACCGGGGCTTCCTCCGCTGGCTCGCCCTGACCGGCAAGGAGGTCGACGTGCTCGCGGACGACGACCTCGAGCGCGTCCGCGACGGCGCTCACCTGGTGCGGCTGTACGACCTCGTCGTCTTCCCGGGCCACGAGGAGTACGTCACCACGCACGCCTACGACGTCATCCGCCGCTACCGCGACCTCGGCGGCAACCTGGCGTTCCTCTCGGCCAACAACGTCTTCTACCGCGTCGAGCGGCGGGGCAGCTGGCTCGTCCGGACCGGTCGCTGGCGCGATCTCGGCCGGCCCGAGGCGGCGTTGACCGGCGCCGGCTACGTCGGGTGGAGCGAGGGGCGCTACCCGAACACGCGCTATGTCGTTACGGGGGCGCATCACGTGCCGTGGCTGTTCCGCGGCAGCGGTCTCCGCAACGGCGATGCGTTCGGCGTCTACGGAATCGAGATCGACGCGCGCTCGTCCTCCTCGCCGCCCGGGACCCGCGTGCTCGCACGCATCGCCGGCGCCTTCGGCCCGGGCCGCTCGGCGGAGATGACCTACTACACGACGCCGCGCGGCGCCAAGGTGTTCTCCGCCGGTGTCCTGAACTTCGGCGGCTCGGCGCTCTGGCCGACCGTCTCGCTGCTGCTCGAGAACCTCTGGGCGGAGCTGTCGAGGCCGTGAAGCTGCGTCTCAGCGGCCCGGCTGCGGCGGCAGCGGGCAGCTGACGAAGCGCCGTCCGGTGAGCGCGTAGCCGACCTTGTAGGCCGAGCAGCCCGCGCAGAAGCCGGTCACGGCGGCCAGCAGGGCCAGCGCCGCGACGAGCCCTCCCAGGGCGGCGCCGGCGGCGCTCGCGCCGGCCGCGTAGGCGATCGTGGCCGCCGTCAGGACGGCGAACCCCACGAGGTTGGCGAAGCGCGGCGGGCGCGCGTCCTCGAGCGGGCCTTCGCCGAAGCGGCGCTGGATCACCTCGAAGTAGAAGACGCAGGCAACGCACCAGCGCCGGCCGAGCGTCAGCCCCAGGGCGAGCTGGAGCGCGAGCAGGCCGAGCAGCCACCACCAGCCCGTGAGGACGGCGACGAGGGCGAGCGCCCCGATCACCGCCTGGTTGA
>DATBMD010000041.1:0-4059 GCA_036555085.1 Gaiellaceae bacterium | reverse complement strand
GAGCGACGCGAGCTCGGAGTCGTCCACGTAGCCGAGCTGAACGACGTCCGCCGCCTCCAACGTCGGCGCCTGCCAGCCGGGAGCGCCGACGACTGCCAGGCGTAGCTCCGGCCGGGCTCGGCGGACGATCGGCATCGCCTCGAGCAGCGTCTCGAGGTTCTTGCGCCGCTCCAAGGTGGCGACGGTGAGGAGGTACGGTCGTCCCAGGTCGTGCGCCGGCCCGTCCGGTCCGAAAGCCGGATCCAACCCCGGATACGCCACGCGGATGCGCTCCCGTGGGACCGCGAGCAGCTCGACCACCTCGCCCGCCGTGAACTCCGAGTTCACGACGATCAGGTCGCAGGTGCGCGCCGCGTGCTCGTACTTGCGGGAGTGCATTCGGTGGGTCTGGGGGTGGACCCAGTCCGGATGACGGAGCGGGACGAGGTCGTGGATCGTGGTCGCGCGCAGGCCGCCGCGCTGCGGTGGGTACATCCAGTCGGAGAAGTGGAAGACATCGAGCGGTCCCGCGAGCCATTCGACGGGCCCGTGCCCGAAACGACTCCATGCGGTCCTCCAGTAGTGAGACCTCGGCGGCACCGTGATGAGCCGGTGCTCGAGGCGCAGCCCGTCGAGCGCCTGCGCGACCCTCCGCTTGCCTGGCGGTGCCAGTGCCGAGAAGGCCACGACCTCGTGCTCGCTCCCGGCTTCGGTGAGGCCGCGGAGCATCCCGAGGACGTAGTTCCCGATGCCTGTGCGCGGGAGCGCGAGCGGCGTGACGTCGACGACGATCCGCACGGGCTACCCGTCCGCCGGCAGCGGGATGACCACCGGCTCCGACCCGCACTCGGCGAACCAGGCGATTCCCTCGCGCACGAGGTCGACGCGGAGCTCCTTTCGCCCCTCGAGCTCGGCTCGTGCAACCCGGAGCTCGGTCTCGACCGATTCCCCCGACGAGAGACCGCGCGGCAACGGCGACCGCGGAAGCTCGACGCGCTCCCCGCCGTCCCCGACGTAGGGCCCGAGCGTCACGACGCCGTGCTGGACGGTCGAGCCCAGCTCGTTCGGCCAGTAGCAGCGCCCGGCGTTCGTGACAGTGACCCCGAGGGTCAGGTCCCCGTCCGCCGCCTCACGCCAGGCGCCCAGCTCGATTCGGGCGGCGAACGCCTGCTCCACAGGCGTCGGGTTCACAGCCACAACGGTGTTCATCGGCGGGTACTGCACCCGCGCTTGGACGCGGCGCAGCTCCTCCTCCGAGGCCGAGACGTCGAGCAGCTCGTCGAGCGCCGCGAACCGGGCCACGTCCGTGAATCCGGCCATGCGGACGACGGCGACGAGGTACTCGGCGTCGAACGGCGACTCGAGGGTCCCGTACTCCCTCATCTCGTCGATCAGGAACTGCTCGCCTTCCGAGCCGGGCTCCGGACGAACCCCCTCGTGGATGAAGATCCGGCCGCCGGGGACGAGCGTGCGGCGGATCACCTCGAGCGTCGCCGCCTCGTCGTCGAAGTGGTGCATGGCGTCGTAGAGGATCGCGGCGTCGAACCGCGCCTTCCAGGGCAGCTCCAGCACGGGCATGGCATGGAACTCCCCCACCGCCTCGATCCCGACGCCGACCGGCTCCGTGATCCCGTCCAGGCGGCGCCGTGCGATCGCCACCATGTCCTCCGAGACGTCCACGCCGGTTACCGCGTAGCCGCACCGCGCGAGGAACTCGCTCAGCCAGCCTGGCCCGCAGCCGACGTCGAGCACCTGGTCCCGCAGCCCGAGCCCGAGGCGGTCGACGATATGGGCGAAGGTCCTGAGGCACTCGACGAGCTCCCGCCCCGCCGGCGCGCTGAACGGCTTCGTGCGCAGCCAGAGCTCGGCGGCCGGGCCGATGTGCCGGACGTAGGAGCGGTGGCCCTCTGTGAAGTCCTGACCGAGGCTGGGAAGGCGCCCGCCGCGCTCGGGCGTTCTCCGCCACCTCATGATGGCGCGCCTACACTTGTCGCGTCTTGAGCCTCTATGCCGATGTCGTCCGGTACCCGGACCTCTTCCTGAACATCTTCCGACGCGAGCTGCACGGGAAATACCGCGGGTCGGTCCTGGGACTGGCGTGGACGCTGGTGAACCCGCTGGCGCTCATCGCCGTCTACACCCTCGTCTTCTCGGTCCTCTTGAAGGCGTTCGACATCCCGCACTATCCGCTCTTCGTCGTCTCCGGCCTCGTGACGTGGGTGTTCTTCAACTCGGCCGTCCAGATGGCGTGCTCCAGCCTGTTCGCCCAGCCGATGCTGGTCAAGCAGGTGCGCTTCCCGCGACACATGCTGCCTCTCGCCGTTGTCGCGACGAACATCGTGACCCTGGGGGCGATGCTCGCGATCGCGATCGTCTTGAACCTCGTGATCATTCCCGAGACGAGGACGACCTTCTGGGCGGCGCTGCCGCTGGTCATCCCGCTCGTGGCGCTCGCGAGCGGCCTTGCCGTCGCGTTCGCGTACCTCACGGTGGTCTATCGGGACATCGAGCACCTGATGATCACGATCTTTCTGCCGTGGTTCTTCATCACGCCGGTCTTCTACACGCTCGACCGACTTCCAGGGCTCGAAGGCAACGAGTGGGTCGCCGACGTCATCTACTACGTCAACTTCGTGACGCCGTTCGTCCAGGCGATCCGCGACCCGATCTTCTTCGGCGAGCTTCCCGCCCTCGGAGACGTCATCTACTGCGTCGTGGCGGGTGCCGTCTCGCTCGTTCTCGGCGTCTTCGTCGCGAGCCGCATGGACGACCAGGTCTCCGCGACGCTGTAACCCAAGGGCGATGACTCCGGGAACAATCCGCGCTGAGAACATCAGCCGACGGTTCAGGGTCTACCCGCAGCGCCACGTGACGTTGAAGGAGGCGATCGTCCGCCGGCGCCACCTGCGGCCGGTCGAGGTCTGGGCGGTGCGCGATGTCTCGTTCACGATCGAGCCGGGAGAGTCGGTCGGGTTCATGGGGCGGAACGGGTCCGGCAAGACGACCCTGCTCCGGCTCCTCGCGGGTGTCTTCCGGCCGACGAACGGCAGCCTCTCGGTGGACGGTCGCATCGGCTCGCTGCTCGAGCTCGGGGCGGGCTTCCACCAGGACTTCACCGGACGGGACAACATCTACCTCAGCGCGTCGATCTACGGCCTGCGCAAGCAGGAGGTGGACCGGCGCTTCGAGGAGATCGTCGAGTTCAGCGAGCTCGACCGCTTCATCGACCTTCCCCTCCGGACGTACTCCGCGGGCATGCACATGCGGCTGGGCTTTGCCATCGCCGTCAACGTCGACGCGGACATCCTGCTGCTCGACGAGGTCTTCGCCGTGGGCGACGAGGCGTTCCAGCGGAAGTGCATCGATCGGATTCTCGGCTTCCGCGAGCAGGGCAAGACGATCGCATTCGTCTCCCACTCGGCCGCCGCGCTCGAGCGGATGTGCGATCGCGCCCTGCTCCTTCGGCAGGGTCGGGTCGAGTACGACGGCGACACCGCGGAGGCGATCCGCCAGTACCAGGTGCTCCTGGCCGGAGAGGAGAACCCCGCGGAGCGCTCAGCGGGTCTCCGGGAGTGGGGCACCGGTGAGGTGCGTGTCACCGAGGCGCGCCTGGTCGGGGCGGACGGCGAGCCGCGCGAGTACTTCGCGACCGAGGATCCGCTCTCCCTGCGCATCCGCGTCGAGAGACTCGAGGAGACACCGCCGCCGGTGCTCGCGGTCGAGCTTCGCGACAGCTCGGGCGCGTTGCTCGGCCACTCTGCGCGCGATCTGGGAGAGCTCGGGTGGGACGGACAGGGAGGCGCCGAGATCCGCTTCGACGTGGAGCGTCTTCCGCTGGTCGAGGGGCGGTTCCAGTTCAACCTGACCCTGGCCAACTCCGCGAACGGCAGGCGGTACCACAGCATCGAGAAGGCCGTGGACTTCGCCGTCGTCCCCCAGGGCGAGTCGCGCGGCTTCTTCCTCCTCGAGGGCGACTGGACGCTCGTCGAGGCGGTCAGTCCTGCCGAGGCCTAGAGCGCCTTCAGCCGCTCGGGATGCTTCCGCACGAACCGGAGGATCCCGCGCCAGTGCCACAGCGTC
>DATBMD010000026.1:0-19516 GCA_036555085.1 Gaiellaceae bacterium | reverse complement strand
GCGATCTGGTCGAGCTTGTACTCGAGTGCGGCGTTGGAGACGGCCAGCGCCGGCGAGACCTCCTCGCCGAAAAGGCGGACGTGGAGCCGGCGGTAGCCCCGGAGCGGGCCGAACCCGTCGCCTTCCTCCGCCGCGACCGCGACGGCACGCCGCCAGTCGGCCTCGACCCCGAGCTGGGCGGGATAGACGTTGAACCGCTCCCCGGCCGCGACGAACGTGACGGGCGACCGCGCCACCGCCTTCGCGCGCGACTCCAGCTGCGCGGTCGCCTCGCGCGGCGTCAACCCGCCGACGTCGATGCCGGCCACCTGGGTGCCCGCCGCGAGCGTCGCGGACGAGCCGGCGAAGGCCAGCCCGACCAGGCCGGCGAGGACGGCGAGCGCGGCCGCAGCGAAGACGCCACGCCTCAGGGCGAGCCGCTGCGGACGGCGTCTCCGCGCAGCCGGACGGATCGTGGACGTCTCGGCGCGCACGAGGGCAGAATCCTAGCCAAGCGCGACCGCCGACGACGCGGACGATCGACCCGGCGTAACGGCTCGTTAAACCGCGGGCGTGGACGCGAACGGGCACTGCCCGTCCGCGTGCCTGCGATTCGCTTTCGCCGCGGCTTTCGCCTTCGCCTGCTTCGCCTTCTTGGCCTTGGCAACCTTGGCCTTGGCGACGTGCGCCCTGGCAGGCTGCGAGCCCGACGGAGCGGCGTAGGCGACTGCGATCGGCACGGCCAGCGCGACGACGAGCGCGCAGACGAGCAGGAGGCGCTTCATCGCGGACATCCTAGACCCTCGTGGCGGCGCTCACAACCAATTCCGGGGCGGCGACTCGTGCGCCCTCTCCAAACCTTGCACCGGGAACCCAGTAGGGGCCGGACCTGTCCGGCCCGCTAGTGCGGCGCGCCAGTTAGAACACAAACAACTCGATGCCGCCGGAGACCTGCAGCTCGATCCCGGTGATGTAGCCGGCGAGGTCGGAGCACAGGAACGCGATCGCGTTCGCGATGTCCTGGGGCTCCCCCGGCCGCCTGAACACCGTCCGGTTGGCGATCCGCTCGTTCATCGTCGCGCTGCCGGCGTGGAAGATCTCGGTCGCGATGATCCCGGGGACGATCGCGTTGCAGGTGATCCCGTGCCGGCCACCCTCCATCGCGAGCGTCTTGGTGAGGCCGAGGAGCCCCGCCTTCGTCGTCGAGTAGCTCGCCTGCCCGAAGCCGCCCAGCGTCCCGGCGACCGAGGCCATGTTCACGATCCGCCCCCAGCCGCGCTCGCGCATGTGCGGCCAGACCGCCTGCGCGCAGTTGAATGCGCCCGTCAGGTTGACGCGCAGGTCGCGCTCCCAGAGCCCCGGGTCCTGGTCGTGGAACTGCCCGACGTGGTCGAGCGTGCCGGCGTTGTTGATCAGGATGTCGACGGCGCCGAGCTCCGCGACCGTCTCCGCGACGGCCGCCGCCACCTGTTCCCGATCGGTGACGTCGCACCTGACCGCCAGCGCGCGCCTGCCGAGGTCGCGGATCTCGCCGGCGGTCTGCTCGGTGTGCACCAGGCCCTGCGCCTTCGCGACCAGGGCGAAGCCGCCGACCCGCTCGGCCGCCTCGGTCGTCTGATCGGACTCGACCAGGAGATCGACGATCGCGACGTCCGCTCCGGCGCGAGCGAGCGTCAGGGCGTCGGCGCGTCCGAGCCCGCGCGAGCCGCCAGTGACGAGCGCGACCCTGCCGGAGAGGTCGATCTCGATCGCCACCGCGCGATCCTATGCTGCCCGGGCGACCTCCGAGCGCACCAGCTTCACCTTCGCTGCGTGACCCGGCTCTCGCTCGATCTCGCCGACAACCTCGACGGCGACGGGCGCGGTCGCGCCGGCAGCCGACAGGGCGGCCGAGACCTCGGAGCCCACGTGCCCAGCGATGTCGCGCTCCGCCTCCCGGCGGACGACGATGCGGACGAGCAGGCCGTCGTCGCGGTGCACCACCTGATACTGCAGCACGTCGAGGATCTGCACGAAGGGAGCTCGCAGGCGGTAGGGATGGACGGCGACCTCCGAGCCGTCCGGCGCCGGCAGGTAGAGCATGTCGTCGCTCCGGCCGTCGATCCGCGCGATGCGATCGTACGGCCGGCCGCTGGGGTCCGGTCCGGGCTCGAGCTGGACGGCGTCCAGGAGCTCGTAGCGGATCAACGGCTGCGTGCGGTTGACGAGGTTCGTCAGCAGCACCTTGCTCCCGAGCGCGCCCGGTGGGACCGGGCGGCCGGAATCGTCGACGACCTCGAGGATCGCCTCCTCGCATACGTGCATGCCGACATGGTCGAGCGAGCCGGCCGCGATGACGCCGACCTCGGTCGAGAAGTAGCCCTCCACCGGCCTCGTCCAGGCCGACTCGATCCTCGCCGCAGCGTCCTCGGTGAGCACCTCGGACGAGCTGAGGACGACCCGAGGGGCAATGGCCAGCCGGCCTTGCAGCTGCTCCTCCGCCAGCAGGGCGAGGACGCTCGGATACCCGCCGATCACCTCTGGCCGATACCGGTCGAGCGCGGCGACCGACTCGTCGAGGCGGGTGGTGACGGAGAGCCTGGGCGCGCCGCTTCGGCCCGTCTGCATCGCGGCGATCACCTGCTGTGAGAGATGCAGCGCGTTCGGGGCTCCGATCCCGACGATACGGGTCGTCGGAGTCATGCCGAGCCTCGCGAAGCTGCGGACGAAGACGGCGACCCAGTGCGCGAACTCCGCCCGCGAGTACACGAACAGGCCCGGCACTCCGGACGTGCCCGAGGTGCTGAAGATGCGGTACTCGTCCAGGTAGAGCCGGCCCGCAGCCGCCTCGCCGAGGGCGTGCTCGAGGTCGTCGAGCCGCAGGCGGGGATCGGTGACGACGCGGTCGAGCTCTCGCATCAGCACCGGCTTCGGGAGGGTCGGCAGGTCGGCGAGATCTGCGTCCGCGGCCTCAGGGCCGAGCGTCCCGCGGTAGTACGGCGAATGCTCGACGGCGTGGGACACGATCGCTCGCAAGCGCTCGCGCTGGTGAGCGAGCAGGCGTTCGCGCGTCCAGCGGTCGCGCTCGAGCAGCTGTCGGGCGCGGGCCCCGAGCACTTCCGGGGCGAGGGGATCGGCGATCGGGGTCGTGATCGTCGGCATGGATCACTCCTCTCGTGCAGGCACGGTCAGGCCGTGCATCAAGGCGGTGTGGAGCTCGACGAAGAGCTCGGGCGAGACGGCGTCCGGATCGAGGCGCCGTTCGGCGCTGAGGCCGCGCGCGAGCAGCGACGATGCGCGCGCCGCGTCGAGGTACGACACGCGCAGGGCGACCCCGTGGCGCTCGCAGCTCGTCTCGAGCATGCCGGCGATGGCCTCCAGGAATCGCTCGCGGGTCTGAAGGTAGGCGCTTCGCACGGACTCGTGGCGGGCTGCGTGCGCGACGAACTCGGCGAGCAACGGCAGCCAGTCCGGCTCCCGAGCGTCGGCTTCCGCCATGAACCGCGAGACCGCGAGGTAGGTCGCGCCGACGCTCTCTCCTCCGAGCATGATCCCTTCGAACGCCTCGAGCCGGCCCGCGTAGTGCGCGTCCAGCACGGCCAGGTACAGCGCGTCCTTGTCGGCGAAGTTCGAGTACACGGCCCCCTTCGTGTAGCCGGCTTCCTCGGCGATCTCGTCGAGCGACGCGCCGTGGAAGCCTCGCAGCATGAACACCCGCCGTGCGGCGGCGATCAGCTCGCCGCGCGTCCGGGCCTTGCGCTCGAACCTGTTGAGCCGGACTGCCATACCGACGGTATTCTAATACCGTCGGTATCAAAGTCAACTCGGATAGAAACAGGAGCGTGCGCAGGTTCTCCGTCGACGAGCGGCGCGCCCGCCTGGCTCGCCGGCACCGCCTGTCCCGAGAGGACCGCGCCGCGGACGCCGCCTCCTTGGCCGGGGACCTCGTCGGCCTGCACGCCACCGATCCCGCGACCGTCTATCTGGCGGCGCGGGCGCGGCTGCGCGTGCCGGCGCTCGCGGAGGTCGACCGGGCGCTGTACGAGGAGCGGCAGGTACTGCGGATGATCGGCATGCGCCGGACGCTGTTCGTGCTCCCGCTCGACCTCGCCGCCGTCGTGAGGGCCGCCTGCACCGAGGTGATCGAGGCGGCGCAGCGTCGCCGCTACGCGAAGCTGATCGAGGAGCACGGCATCGCGAAGGACGGCGCGGCGTGGCTCGAGCGGGCGGAGCGGGCGACGCTGGCCGCGCTCGAGCGCCGCGGCGAGGCGGTCGCGACCGAGCTCTCGGGCGACGTTCCACGCCTGCGCGCGAAGATCCACTACGGGCAGGGAAAGAAGTGGGCCGGCAGCCAGAGCATGACCACGTGGGTCCTCTTCCTGCTCGCCGCCGAGGGGCGAATCGTGCGCACCCGTCCACGCGGATCGTGGACGAGCAGCCAGTGGCGCTGGGTGCCGGCGGGGTCGTGGCTCCAGGCGCCGCTGGCCGGGCTCGACCCGGAGCAGGCGCGGAGCGAGCTCGCCCGGCGCTGGCTGGGCTCGTACGGCCCGGCCACGATCGAGGATCTCCGCTGGTGGAGCGGCTGGACGCTGACGCACACGCGCTCGGCGCTCGCGTCGGTCGGCGCCGCGGAAGTGCAGCTGGCCGGAGCGCCGGGCGTCGCGCTGCCGCACGACCTCGAGCCCGAGCCGGCGCCGGAGCCCTGGGTTGCATTCCTCCCCGCCCTCGATCCGACGGTGATGGGCTGGAAGGAGCGCGCGTGGTACCTCGGCGACCACGCCCCGGCGCTGTTCGACACCGCCGGCAACGCCGGCCCGACCGTCTGGTGGAACGGACGCGTCGTCGGCGGCTGGGCGATCCGCAGGGACGGCGACGTCCCCTTCCGGCTGCTCGAGGACGTCGGCGCGGACGCGCGCGCGGCGATCGAGGCCGAGGCCGCGCGGGTCTCCGCCTGGCTCGACGGCGTCGGCGTGATCCCGCGCTTCGCCACGCCGCTGGCGCGCGAGCTCAGCGCCTAGGGAGCGCCGGCCTTCCCGAGGAAGATCTCCTTCGCGATCACGAGGCGCTGGATCTGCGACGTGCCCTCGTAGATCTGGAACAGCTTCGCGTCGCGCATCAGCTTCTCGACCGGGTACTCCTTGATGTAGCCGTAGCCGCCGAACACCTGCACCGCGTCCGTCGTCACCTTCATCGCCGTGTCGGCGGCGAAGCGCTTCGCGAACGACGAGTAGAGCGTCGCCTTGCGGCCGTACCCCTGGTCGAGCATCCACGCCGCCTGCCACGTGAGCAGGCGGGCGGCCTCGATCTCGGTCGCCATGTCGGCGATCAGGAAATTGACGCCCTGGTGCATCGCGATCGGCACCTCGAAGGTGACACGCTCCTGCGCGTACTCGACCGCGAGCTCGTAGGCGGCCTGCGCGACCCCGACGGCCCCTGCCGCCGTCCCCGGGCGGGTCAGGTCGAGCGTCTGCATCGCGATCTTGAAGCCGTCGCCCTCCTCGCCGAGCCGATTGGCAGCCGGGACGACCACGTCCGAGAGCGAGAACGCCGAGGTGTCCGTCGCGCGCTGGCCCATCTTGTCGAGGTGCTGCTCGACCGTCACCCCGTCGGCGTCCATCGGCACGATGAACGCCGAGAGGCCGCGGTGCCCCTGCGACCGGTCGGTCGACGCGAAGACGACCGACCAGGCCGCGTGGCCGGCGTTCGTGATGAACATCTTCGAGCCGTTGAGGACGTACTCGTCGCCGCGGCGGACGGCCGTGGTCTTGATCCGCGCCGCGTCGGAGCCGGCATCGGGCTCGCTCAGCGCGAACGAGCAGAGGATCGGCGCCTCGAGCAGCGGCGGCAGCCACTCGCGCTTCTGGTCGTCGGAGCCGGCGACGAGCACCGGCCCGGCGCCGAGCGTGTTCGCCACGATCGAGACGGCGATCCCGGAGCAGCCCCACGAGAGCTCCTCGCCGACCAGCATGCCGACGAAGCCCGGGAGCCCCGGTCCGCCGAGCTCCTCCGGAAGGTGGACGTTCATCAGGCCGACCTCGTGCGCCTTGGCGACGATGTCGGCGGGGTGCGTCTGGTGCTCGTCGTACTCGGCCGCCTTCGGCCGGATCTCCTTCTCCGCGAACTCGCGGGCGAGCGCGCGCAGCTCGCGCTGCTCGTCGGTCAGCGCGAACGAGACTCCGCCCGCGACGCCGGTCTCGACCGTTGCCATCGTGCCCCTTCCACTTCCCCGTCTCGTCGACGGTTTCGATTGACTGGTCAGTCAAGCCATGGTAGGCGCCGCGCCCGGGACGGGTCAAGCGGCTTCGCCTACGTGCGGGTACGGTCGCCGGCATGAGGGCGTTCGACCTCCAGGGAGTCTCGCTCTGGCGCTGGCACGCAGCCTCGGCGAGCCGCGTGCCGATCCTCGACGAGGTCGAGTGGACAGCGCAGGCCGGGCAGCGGTGGGCGCTGCTCGGGCCGAACGGCGCCGGCAAGACGACGCTGCTGACGCTGCTCGCGGCGGTGGAGTTTCCGAGCCTCGGCGCAGCCGAGCTCCTCGGCCGCAGGCTGGGCCGCACCGACGTGTTCCGGCTCCGGGAGGAGATCGGCTTCGTGGACGCCCGGCTCGGTCATCGCTTCCCGCCGCCGTTCTCCGTCGAGCAGGTGGTCGAGACCGGCGCGACGGGGACGGTCGGCTGGTTCCCCGACCGGATCGACGAGGCCACGCGCCGGCGGGCCCGCGAGCTGCTCGAGCTCCTCGACTGCGGGCGAATCGGGCGGCGCCGGTTCTCGGACTGCTCGCAGGGCGAGCGCAAGCGGACGCTGATCGCGCGCGCGCTCGTCTCCCGCCCACGGCTCCTGCTCCTCGACGAGCCCGGCGCCGGGCTCGATCTCGCGGGACGCGAGACCCTGCTCGCGGCGCTCGGACGGCTCGCCGCCGAGGAGCCGGAGCTGACCGTCGTGGCCACCACCCACCATCTCGAGGAGCTCCCGGCCTCGACCACGCATGCCGTCTTGCTCCGAGCAGGGCGCGTCGTCGCCGCGGGCCCGGCCGCGACGACCCTGACGAGCGAGCTGCTGTCAGCGTGCTTCGGGCTGCCCGTGCAGGTCAACCGGGCGAACGGCCGCTGGAGCGCGACCGCCTTGTAACTGATCGTCACAAGGCATCGTTTTTCTATAGAATCTCCCCTATCGCTACGAACGGAGGTATCAGACGCCGTGGCCGTGACCACCGAGCTCCCCGCCCTCGACCCCCTCGACTTCCTCGCGCTCGACACGCTGCTGGACGACGAGGAGCGGGCGATTCGCGACACCGTCCGGCAGTTCGTGCGCGAGCGGGTGCTGCCCGAGGTGGGCGACTGGTTCGAGCAGGGGATCCTGCCGCGCGAGCTGATGGGCGAGCTGGCGAAGCTCGGCCTCTACGGGATGCACCTCGACGGCTACGGCCTTCCGGGCGCGAGCGCTGTCGCCTACGGCCTCACCTGCATGGAGCTCGAGGCCGGCGACGCGGGCGTCCGTAGCGCGGTCTCGGTCCAGGGCTCGCTCGCGATGTACGCGATCTGGCGGTGGGGGTCCGAGGAGCAGAAGGAACGCTGGCTGCCCGCCATGCACGCCGGCGAGCTGATCGGCTGCTTCGGCCTGACCGAGCCGGACGCCGGGTCCGATCCGGGCTCGATGCGGACCCACGCCCGCCGCGACGGCTCGGACTGGGTCCTCAACGGCGCCAAGATGTGGATCACGAACGGGACGATCGCCGACCTCGCGGTTGTCTGGGCGCGAACGGAGGCGGACGAGATCCGCGGCTTCGTCGTCGAGCGCGGCACCCCGGGCTTCACCGCCCCCGAGATCCACAAGAAGATCTCGCTGCGGGCCTCCGTGACGAGCGAGCTGGTCCTCCAGGACGTCCGCGTCCCCGCGGAGAACATGCTTCCGGGGGCCTCGAGCCTGCGGGGCCCGCTCTCGTGCCTGAACGAGGCGCGCTTCGGCATCGTCTGGGGCGCGGTCGGCGCCGCGCGCGCGTGCTTCGAGTCGGCGCTCGACTACGCGAGGGAGCGGATCGTGTTCGGCAAGCCGATCTCGGGCTACCAGCTGACGCAGCAGAAGCTCGCCGAGATGGCCCTCGAGCTCAACCGCGCCGGCCTCGTCGCGCTCCACATCGGCCGGATGAAGGACGCCGGCACCCTGCGCCCCGAGCACGTCAGCCTCGGCAAGATGGGCAACGTCCGGGGCGCGCTCGAGGTCTGCCGCAGCGCCCGCACCGTGCTCGGCGCGAACGGCGTCACCCTCGAGTACCCGGTCATCCGGCACATGAACAACCTCGAGAGCGTGCTCACCTACGAGGGCACGCACGAGGTGCACACGCTGGTCGTGGGCCAGGCCCTGACGGGCCAGAACGCGTTCAAGTAGGAGCCGTGTCCGTCGCGGCCGCCGAGACACGCCGCCCGACGGCGCAGGACCGCGCCGCAGCGGCGCTGCGGGCGGCGATCCTCGAGGGCGAGCTCCGGCCGGGCCAGCGGGTCAACCAGGAGGCGTGGGCGAAGCGGGCCGGCGTCAGCCCGATCCCGGTCCGGGAGGCGTTGCGCGCGCTCGCGGGCGAGGGGCTGGTCGAGTACCGCCCCCGGCGGGGCTACGCGGTCACCCAGCTCGACCTCGCCGACCTGGAGGAGGTCTATGCGCTGCGCCGGACGCTGGAGTCGGAGGCGCTGCGCCGCGGCGTCCCGCTGGCCCGGCCGGAGGACCTCGCTGCGCTCGAGGCGGCGGCGGACGATTGCGCGGCAGCTGATCCAGCGACCCGGCTGGCCGCCAACCGCCGTTTCCACTCGCTCCTGCACGGGCTCGCCGGCAGCAGGCAGCTGACGCGCCTGATCGACCTGCTGTGGGACTCGACCGAGGCATACCGGGCCCTCTACTACGCCCTGCCCGGAGAGGCGGACGAGGCGGACCGGGCCCATCGCGAGCTGCTGGCCGCGGTCGCCGCGCGCGATGCTGACGCTGCGGTCGCAGCCCAGGACGCGCACCGGCACCGCGCCCTGGCCCGTCTACGCGAGGCGCTCGCGACCGAGACCACGCCGTAGTGGGAATCGCCGGTCGGCTCGGGGACGTCCTGCACGCGGGCTCGCCGGCGAGCACGTCGCGGAGGAGCTTCGCCGCCATCGTGGCGGCCATCCTGATCGGCCTGACGGGCGGGGACGCCCGGGGCTCCCCGCCCGATGCCGGCGTGCTCGTGCCGGGCACGAGTCTCGGCGGGGTCAGGCTCGGCTGGACGCTCGCACACGTCGAGGCGTTGTGGGGACGCGCGTACGGCCGCTGCCGCTCGTGCCGCCGCGAGACGCTGTACTTCAACCGCTACGCGTTCAGGCCCGAGGGCGCCGGGGTCGAGCTCGACCGGGGTCGGGTCACGGCCGTGTTCACGCTCTGGGCGCCCGCGGCGTGGCGAACGGCCGAGGGGCTGCGGATCGGCGAGCCGTCGACGCGCGTGGAGGCCACGTACGGACCGACGCCGCGTGCCCGCTGCAGCGGGTACCGGGCGCTAACGATCGACGCCGCCGCCGCTCAGACCGTCGTCTACGTCGTCGGCGGCGAGGTCTGGGGCTTCGGCCTCCTCCGTCGCGGAGCGCCGGTCTGCCGCTGACTCCGCGGGGACGAGCGACCAGACGAGCGGGATCACCAGCAGGATCGGCAGCCCCAGCACCGGCCAGACGGCGCCGTAGCCGTCCGTCGACTCGAGTGTCGGCCGGAGGATGTCGACGGTCGCCCCGGCGAGCAGCGGCCCGATGATCAGGCCCACGCCCTTGGTCGTCGTCGCGAGCCCAGCGATGGCGCCTCGCTCGTGCGGCGGCATCAGCTTGAAGAGCAGGCCCCAGGCGAGCGTCATCACGGTTCCGCCGGCGATCGCGACCGCGAAGATGAGCGCCAGGTACCACGCATGCCACTCCCGGCCGAGCCCACCGGCGAGCAACCCGACCCCGTAGACGACGGAGGCCAGGGCGATCACCCGCGCGATCCCGAAGCGGTCGCCGATCGGGCCGGAGACGACTGCGGCGACGACGTAGCCGCCGGCCACCGCGCCGAGCACCGCGGTCGACGTTGCGAGAGGCTCGCCGAGCCCCACCGTGACGTAGAGGACGACGAACGTCCGGGCGCCGGCGAAGGTCCCCTCCCACGCGGCGTTGGCGATCAGGAAGCGCCGCACGTGCGCTTCGGTGGCGAGCACGCGCCAGCTGAGGCGGAGGTACGCGCGGATGCCCTCGAAGACGGGGCCGTGACCGCCGTCCTCGCGGATCAGCACGATCGGGACGAGGCAGGCGGCGCCGACGACGAAGGCCGCGGCGAGGAACGGCCCCGGCGGCCAGGCATGGAAGAGGAAGCCGCCGCCGATCAGCGCTCCCGCGATCGCGATCCCGCGGAAGAGATGCTGCACGCCCTGGGCGCGGCCGAAGACGCGCTCGGGCAGCACGTCCGGGTAGAGGCCGCGGTACGGCGGCTCGTACACGTAGTAGGCGAAGAAGAACGCGAAGACGATCAGCGCCGTCGTCCACAGGCTCGGCATGAACGCGAGCAGCGCCAGGCAGAAGCACAGAGGCCCGACCGCGACGACCATGAACGGGCGCCGCCGGCCCATCGGCGTGTGGAACGTGTCGCTCCAGGGGCCGATCACGAGCGGCAGGGTCAACGCGAAGACGCCCTCCGCGGCGAGCACGAGCGCGATCAGCGTGGTCGAGCCGGTGAACTTCTCGAGCAGCGGCGGCAGGTAGGCGGCCGTCGTCGTCAGCGACCAGGCGAGGCCGAGCGCGCCGACGCCGAGGACGACGGTCAGGCGGGCGGCCGAGCCGGCGTTAGCTCGGCGTGGCGGCGAGACCGCTGCAGACGACGTCGATGATCGTTCGCTCGGCACGAGCGACCTCCTCGTCACCATCGGGCAACTGGCCCAGCACCCACCCCGTCAGGATCTCCTCGAGGCCCCCGTAGACGATCCAGCTCGCGAGCCGCGGGTCGACATCCTCGCGGAAGACGCCGTCGGCCTGGCCGCGCTCGATCACGCGCTGGATCGTCAGGAACACCTCGCCGACCTCGTCCACCTGCGCCTGGAGCTGCGGGCTCCGCGCGACCTCGCGCACCAGCACGCGGACGAGGTCGGCGTCGTTCCGCCACGAGCGCAGGAGGGTCTTGGCGATCCCGCGGAGCTGCTCGTCGGCGGGCTCGCCCGATGCCTCGACTCGATGGAAGGCGCCGATCAGCTCGCCCCAGTTCTCGCGGAAGATCGTGGCCAGCACCTCGTCCTTCGAGGCGAAGTAGTGGTAGAGCAGGCCGTGGGCGATGCCCGCCTCCTCCGCGATGTCGCCCACCCGCGACGTGTGGTAGCCGTCGCGCGCGAACACCCGGACGGCGGCGTCGAGGATGACGCGCCGCTTGTCGGCCACGCTCGGGCGCTCGGCGATTGAACGGTCAGTCAACCGCCTCAGCGTAGTGCGGTCACGCCGTTCGGCGCAACCCGCCGCCTCTACGTGGGCCGGTCGAGCCCGAGCGCGGCGGGCAGCGCGAAGAGGTCCGGGATGCGCGCGGGCTCGTCGGGATGGAGGCCGTCGCGGTCGAGCAGGATCGCGCGCATCCCCAGCGCTGCCGCGCCTTCGATGTCGTCCTCGTACGAGTCGCCGACCATCGCCGCCTCGTCGGGCCGGGCCCCGAGCGCCGCGAGCGCCGCTTCGAAGATCGAGGGGTGCGGCTTCTGCCGGCCGTGCGCGGCCGAGCCGACCGCGACGTCGACGACGAGACCGTGATGGTCGACGAACTCCTCGAGGTCGCGCTGGCCGTTCGAGACGAGGCCGATCAGCAGGCGATGACGGCGCAGCTCCTCGAGCACCGGGAGGGCGTCCTCGTAGAGGGAGAAGTTCTCGTGGCGCTCCCACTTCCGCACCATCTCCACCGCGCACGCCCGCGCGGCGTCGGCGTCGCCGCCCATCCCGCGCACGATCTCCTCCGTGAACGCGATCCAGACCTCCTCGTCGTGGACGAGCTCCGGGTGGCGCTGCAGGGCCGCGAGGGCCGCGAGCCGTGCCTGCCCGTACCGCGACGGGTCGAGCCGCAGCCGGTGGCGTGCCCCGAGCCGGCGGTACCCCTCCGGGCCGAGCTCCGGCCCCGGCCGCGAGAGCGTGAAGTCGACGTCGAACAGCACGGCGCGCAGCACGACCCCACGATAGACACGCCGCGAGCTACGACCCCACCCTTCGCGCGCAAGCGAAGCGATGCGCAACCAGCGCTCCCACGCCTGGCCGGTGAAGGCCGGAGGCCGGCTCTGCCGGCCGAGAGGCCAGACCGCGTGACTCCCGTGCGCACCGAAGAAGGAGGGGCCCGCGGGGGAACCATGGGTTCCCCCGCGCTAAGTCGGGGTGCCCAGATTTGAACTGGGGGCCTCTCCGACCCGAACGGAGCGCGCTACCAGGCTGCGCCACACCCCGAGCGCACGAAGGGTACCGGTCGGGACGGCGTCCGTCATCCGGGGGGATCGAGGTCTAGGATCGGCGCGTGGCCGCTCGGGACGAGATCGTCGCCTACGCCGGCGCGCTGCTGGAGGCGGAGAAATGGCCCGAGTTCGCGCCGGCGGGCCTGCAGGTGGTCGGCGCCGCCGACGTGACACGGCTGGCGTGCGGCGTCTCCAGCTCCCGCGAGCTCTTCGAGCAGGCGGCCGACGCGGCGGCGCAGATGCTGATCGTGCACCACGGCCTCTTCTGGCGGAACGAGCCGCTGGTGGTGGACGCCCGGCTGCGCGGCCGGCTCGAGGCCCTCTTCCGCGGTGACGTGTCGCTCGTCGCGTACCACCTCCCGCTGGACGCGCACGCGGAGCTCGGGAACAGCGCCCAGCTCGCCCGGCGCCTCGGCGCCATGCGGACAGGGCCGTTCGCGGGAGTCGGGGCGGACTGCACGCTCGACGAGCCGGCGGGCATCGCCGAGCTCGCCGCGCGGGTCGAGGCGCTCACCGGGCGGGAACCGCTCGTCTTCCCGTACGGGCCCGAGGTCGTTCGACGCCTGGCGATCTCGACCGGGGCCGCGGGCTACGAGCTGATCCGGGCCGCGGGCGAGGGCTACGACGCGCTGCTGACGGGCGAGGCGGAGGAGCCGAACCTGCACTCCGCGCGGGAGCTCGGGATTCACCTGATCGCGGCCGGGCACCATGCGACGGAGCGCTACGGCGTGCAGGCGCTCGCCGGGGCGCTCGCCGACCGATTCGGGCTCGACTGGCTCTACCTCGAGGTCGAGAACCTGGTCTGAGCCTGCTCGAGCGCCTCGACCGCGTCGAGGACGGCGTCCGGCCGCTCCGCGATCAGGAGGTGGCCGCAGTCGGCGACGAGGCGGATCGGCGCCCCGAGGCGGCGCGCGTACTCGAACGCGTCGTCGAGCGGCAGCTGCCCGTCCCGGGCGCCCCAGAGCACGAGCGCCGGCGCGCCGACGTCGCGCAGCGCGGTGCGCGGGTCGTCGTCGTCCAGCATCGCCCTGGCCGCGCCACGCAGGCCGGTGTGCGCGGGCAGCTCGGCGAAGAGGCCGCGCGTGGCACGGCCCGATACCGACGACGCGTCGGCGACGTACCAGGGCCGGAAGACCGTGCGCCTGAACCAGAGCCGGTCCGCGAGCCGGGGAGCCAGCGGAGCGACTCGCGCCCCGGGCCGGACGACCGTGCTGGCGAGGACGGCGACTCGCGCCCCGCGACTCCTCGTCGCGATGCCCGAGGGCGCGACGAGGAGCAGCGCGCGCACGAGCGCCGGGTGCCGCTGTGCCAGGCGAACGGCGACCTGGCCGCCGAACGAGTGCCCGGCGACGAGGGCGGGCGCCGCGCCGACGGCTTCGATGGCCGTGGCGACGGCGTCGGCGAAGCCCGCGACCCCGGCGGGCCGCCCGAGCGGTGGCGAGCCCCCGTGGCCGGGGAGCTCGAGGGCGACCACCCGGTGACGGGCGGCGAGCGCCTCGACGACGTCGACCCAGTTGGCCGCGGCGCCGGCGAGGCCGTGGACGAGGACGACCGGCGGCCCGTCGCCCCCCGTGAACGCGCGGAGGCCGGCGGGGGCGATGAAGTCCTGATTAAGCCCCGGCAGGCCCGTTGTGGACGTCACCCGCGCCAGGGTATCCTGGGTCCATCATGGAGCAGCTCGGGAGGCGGGCCCGTTGATCCCCGCCAGCACGATGAGCGTCGAGAGGGCCCGACCGCGCGCAGAGCGCCGGCGGGCTTTTTTGATGGTCGGAGGAGGACACGAATGGCCAACCACCTGACGCCGGAACAGCTGTCCAAGGAGCTGAACATGGATCGCGAAGCGATCATCAAGCTCTGCATCGAGGAAGGCGTCCCGATCTACCACGGGAAGATCGACAAGTTCCTCTTTCAGGCACAGCTCGCGGCCGTCGGGGCAGCGTCGCAGCAGTCGCAGTAACCGACAGCGACCGAATCCGGAGCCTGCGCGGCGTCAGGCGGACTTCGCCGCGCGGCGCTTCGGCTTCGCCGGTGCCTTCGCCTTCGCGGCCGGCTTCTCGTCCTTGCCCTTCGCCGCGGCCACGCTCGCCTTCAGCGCCTCCATCAGGTCGATCACCGGCGCCGCCTCCTCGACGGGCTCTGGCTCGGCGATCTCCTCGCCGCGCAGCTTGGCCTCGAGCAGCTCTCGGAGATCGCGGCGGTACTCGCTCACGAGCTGCTTCGGGTCGAAGGTCGCCTCGAGCCCGTCGATGATCTGGCGCGCCAGCTCCAGCTCGGGCTCCTTGACCGCGGTCTCGTCGATCGCCTCGTCGATCTCCGCCTGCGAGTAGACGTCCTCGGCGAGGAAGAGCGTCTCCAGGACGAGGGCATCTCCCTTGGCGCGAACGAGGCAGAGCGACTCGCGGCCCGACCGGACGAACCGGCCGAGCGCCGCCACGCCCGCACCCCGGATCGCCTGCAGCAGCAGCGTGTACGGCCGCCGCTGCGCCGGCGCCTGGCCGGGGACGAGGAAGTACGTCCGGTCGAAGTAGATCGGATCGACCTCGTCGAGGTGCACGAACTGGGTGATCTCGATCGAGCGGGAGTCGTCGCGGCGCTCGAGCGCCTCGAGCTCCGCCTCCTCGACGACGACGAACTGGCCCTTCGCCACCTCCCACCCCTTCACGAGCTCGTCGGGGCCGACCTCCCGGTCGTGGTTGGGGCACCAGCGCTTCTGGCGGATCGGCGTCATGTCCTCCCGGTGCAGGAGGCGGAACGAGACGTCGGACTGCCGGGCAGCCGGCTTCGTCGCCGGCGCGAGGCCGACGGGGATGCTGACGAGCCCGAAGCTGAGGGATCCGTTCCAGGTGGTGCGCATGTGCTGGGGTGAAGTCTAGGGAATCAGAGGATTCTCCCCCTTGCCTCGATCCCCTTCACGTAGATTCTGTGAGAGATGGCGAAGCGAACGATCGCGTGTCTCTGGCGCGACGCAGTCGCGCAGTCGCGCAGCACGCCCGCGTACCTCGTCGAGCGCGGGGACGCCTGGGAGCAGGTCTCGTGGCCGGAGGCGGCCGAGCGGGTGGAGCGGATCGCCAACGGTTTGCTGGCCCGCGGCGTCCGCCAGGGCGACGCCTTCGCGATCCTGGCCCGCACGACGCTCGAGTGGTCGCTGGTCGACTTCGCGCTCGCCCAGGTGGGAGCCGTCGGCGTCGGGATCTACCCGATCAGCTCGGTCAAGGACGTCCACTACGTGCTCGAGCACTCGGAGTCGGTGGGGGTGATCTGCGAGGACGAGGAGCAACGGGCGAAGGTCGACGCGATCGCCGAGACGCTCCCGGCGCTCCGCCACGTCCTCTCCTACGCCGACCTGCCGGCGCTCGAGGCCGAGGGCGCCGCCTACCGCGACTCGCACCCCGGCGCGCTCGCCGCCGCCGCCGACGCGATCGAGGAAGACGACCTCTTCACGTTCATCTACACCTCCGGCACGACCGGGCCGCCGAAGGCGTGCATGATCAGCCACCGCAACTACTACGCGATGGCCTCCTGCATGGACGACCTGCAGCGCTTCGTCGACGCGTCGGACGTCATGCTCCTGTACCTGCCGCTGGCCCACAACTTCGGCCGGCTGATGCAGATCTCGGGCGCCTACGTCGGCTTCACGATCGCGCACCTGCCGGACCCGCTGCGGGTGGCCGACGCGCTGACGGCCGTTCGCCCGACCGTGCTCCCGAGCGTCCCGCGCGTCTACGAGAAGATGTACGCCGCCGTCGTCTCCGCCCTCGACGAGACGACCGGGATCAAGCGGCGGCTGGCCGACTGGGCGCTCGACGTCGGTCGCCGCGCCAGCGCGCTGAACGCGGCGGGAGCGCCGCTGCCGCGCGGGCTGCGCGCGCAGCTGGCGATCGCGGACCGGCTGGTCCATGCGAAGATCAGGGCACGGGTCGGCGGCCGCCTCCGCACGCCCATCTCGGGCGGCGCCCCGCTCGCGAAGGAGATCGCCGAGTTCTTCGACGCGGTCGGGGTGCGGATCCTCGAGGGCTACGGGCTCACGGAGTGCACGACGGCCGCCACGACCAACCGGCCGGACCGCTACCGCTTCGGCACCGTCGGAACCGCACTGCCCGGCTTCGAGCTGCGGACGGATGCCGACGGCGAGCTGCTGATCCGGAGCGAGACCGTCTTCGGCGGCTACTACAAGGACCCCGAGGCGACGGCGGCCGTGCTCGCGGAGGACGGCTGGCTCCGCTCGGGCGACATCGCCGAGATCGATGCCGACGGGTTCGTCACGATCACCGACCGCAAGAAGGACATCATCATCACCGCCGGCGGGAAGAACGTCGCCCCCCAGAACCTCGAGAACGACCTGAAGGGGTCGAAGTACGTCTCGCAGGCACTCGTGGTGGGCGACCGCCGCCCCTATCTGACGGCGCTGATCACGCTCGACGCGGCCGAGCTGGAGAAATGGGCGCGCGAGCAGGGGCTCGCGGTGGACGACTCGGCGTGGGCGCGCGACCCGCGCGTGCACGCGCTCGTGCAGGAGATCGTCGACGGCGTCAACGCCGACCGGTCACGGTTCGAGCAGCTGAAGCGGTTCGCGATCCTCCCGCGCGACTTCACGATCGCCGACGGCGAGCTGACGCCGACCCTGAAGCTGAGGCGGCGGGTGGTGCTCGATCACTTCGGCGACGAGGTCGAGGCGCTGTATGCGGGACCGGCAGAGCCGATTCCGCTAGAGCTCCACGAGGAACGCGCCTCTCAGCTCTAGAGATTCCCGGCGTCAGCCGGGAAGCTCAGGTGATGCGACGGCCGCCGACCCAGCCCGCGTCGTACCAGCCGTCGTAGAGGCTGGAGATCTTGACGACGTCGCCGGTGTGCGGCGAGTGAATGAACTGGCCGCCGCCGATGTAGATGCCGACGTGGCCGAGCCCGTCGAAGAACACGAGGTCGCCGGCCTGGAGCTCGTCGCGGGAGACCGGCGTGCCGTAGCCGTACTGCGAGGCCGCGTGGTGCGGCAGGGAGACGCCCATCTGGCCGTAGACGTAGGAGACGAGCCCCGAGCAGTCGAAGCCCGAGGGGCTCATGCCACCCCAGACGTAGGGGATGCCCAGGTACTGCATCGCGATCCCGACGACGCCGCCGTACACCGCAGGCGGCGCGGCGACGCCCGTGTCGCCGGCGATCGGATCGCTGAACGTCGCGGTGGAGAGCGTCGAGGCTCCCGTGCTTGCCTGGCTGTGCGACGCCGAGGCGGCTGCGGCCGCGTTCTGCTCGGCGAGCAGGCGGGCGCGCGCTTGCGCCTCGAGCTGCGCCTGCCGGCGGGCCTCGGCCGCTTCCAGGCGGACGATCTCGTCCTTGATCGAGTCGTACAGCTGCTGCCGCTCTTCCAGCCGCCCTTCGATCCACGCCTTCTGCTCCGCCCGCTCGGCCACGACCTGGGCCTGCTCCGACCGGGCGTCCTGCAGGCGCTCGCGCCGCTCCGAGACCTCGCGGCGGAACTGCTTCACGTCGGCCAGGACCCTGGCGTCCTGCGCGCCGACGGCCTCCGCGACGTCGAGCCGGTTCAGCAGGTCGTCGAGGCTCTCGGCGCCGAGCAGGACTTCGATCACGCCGCCGTGGCCGCCCTCGATGTAGAGCGTCCGCAACCGGTGCGCGATGTGCCGCTGCGCCGCCTTCAGGCTGGAGCGCGCGACCACGAGATGGCGCGCGTTCGAGTCCAGCTCCACGTCGATCTGGTCGAGCTGGACGTTCGCGTAGTTGTAGGCCTCGATCGCCTTGGAGAGGCCGGAGTCCAGCTCGCGGATCTCGCCCAGCACGGCCTGAGCCTGCTGTCGCTTCGACTCGATCGTCGGGTCGGCGGTCGCCGCCGGGCTGACGGCCAGGAGCGTCGCTACGACCGTGCCCAACAGGAAAAGCAAAAACGGCGTCTGTCGCGTTCTCGAACTGATCGGAAGTCCTCTGGTTCGACCATCGACAGACACGCCTCCCGAGGGCGTCCCCGTCACACGAAGGGCGGAGCCTAGCAGCAGGCCCAGACGCCCGCAACAGGGAACCGTCCCAAAAAGCCAGCAAAACAGCCGGTTTTCGCCGCTTGACAGGTCGAAACTGTGCTAGCTTTGCGACCCCGTGCGACCAGGAACCGGTAAACGCCGGCCGCTCGTTCTGGCAGTGCTCGCAGGTGCCCTGGCGAGCGGCTCGGTCACCGCCGCTCTCGGCGGTACCGCGGAGAGCGCGCCGTCGCTCGACGGGCTGAAGCGGGAGGGCGCCGCGCTCGATCGCCAGGAGCACGAGGCGCTGCTCGCGCTCTATGCCGCGGAGACCGACGTCGCCCGGGCTCGGGAGACCCTCTCGCAGCTGCGGGGCCGCCTCGCAGCGGTCGAGCGCGAGCAGGCGTCCGCCGCGCACCGGGCCGACGTGGTGCGTCGCTCGCTCGCCGCCTCGCACGCGCGCCTCGGCCGGGCGCTGCGGACGCTCTACATCGAGGGCGAGACGGATCCCGTGGAGATCGTCCTCGGCGCGACGTCGCTGGACGAAGCACTGCAGGGGATCGAGAGCCTCAGCCTGGCGGCCGAGCAGAACCGCCGGCTCGCCCGCGAAGCGGAGGCGCGGGCCGCCGAGCTCTCCTCGCTCCGGGACGGCCTGGCCACCCGGCGCGGTGAGCTGACCCGCGCGGAGGCCGCGGCGGCCGCCGGCGCGGCCGCCCTCGAGGCTCGCGCCCGCCAACGTGCCGCGTATCTGTCCTCGCTGCGCCGCGCGGCGGAGCTCACGCACGGCCAGATCGAGACGCTGGAGGCCCGGGCGAGCGCCGCCGGGGACGCGTCCGCCCGGATCGCAGAGCAGGCAGGCCCGCTTGCCTCGGCGGGCGGCGGCACGACCGCCGAGGGCGAGGACGCGCCGGCCCCCGGCCCGGCCGCCGGGGAGCGGACGCTCGTGGTCGATGCGGTCGCCTACCACCTGCCCGGCGTCACCGCGAGCGGGATCCCCGTCGGGGTCGGCGTGATCGCTGTCGACCCGACCGTGATCCCGCTCGGCACCCGCGTCTTCGTGCCCGGCTATGGCCCCGCGGTCGCGGCCGACGTTGGCTCGGCGATCAAGGGCAACATCATCGACCTCTGGATGCCGAGCACGCCGCACGCGCTCGACTGG
>DATBMD010000008.1:0-5596 GCA_036555085.1 Gaiellaceae bacterium | reverse complement strand
TACGTGACGACCTCGCGCCCGTTCTTGCGCGCCGCGTAGGTCGGGATGTACGCCATCGGCCCCGGCCGGTACAGGGCGACGAGGGCGATCAGGTCCTCGAACTCGGTCGGCCGGACCTGCCGCAGCGCCTCCCGCATCCCCGAGGACTCGAACTGGAAGACCCCCGTCGACTCCCCGCGCGCGAGCATCTCGTACGTCTTCGCGTCGTCGAGCGGGACGGCCGCGATGTCGAGCCCGCCGCCGATCAGGCGCACCGCCTCGTCGATCACGTCCAGGTTGCGGAGCCCGAGGAAGTCCATCTTGAGGAGGCCGAGCGCCTCGACGTTGCCCATCGAGAACTGCGTCACGACCTCGCTGTCCGGGCCCTTCTGCTGCAGCGGGATGACCTCGATCAGCGGCTGCGCGCCGATCACGACGCCGGCGGCGTGGATCGAGTCGGCGCGCGTGAGCCCTTCGAGCGGGCGCGCCAGCTCGACGACCTCCCGCGCCGTCGGGTCGGTGTCGACGGCCTGGCGCAGCTCCGCGCCGGGCTTCAGCGCCTCCTCGAGCGTCTGGCCCGGGCCCTCCGGGACGAGCTTTGCGATCCGGTCGACGACCCCGTAGGGGATCTCGAGCACGCGGCCGGCGTCCCGGATCGCGGCGCGCGCGGCCATCGTCGAGAAGGTGATGATCTGGGCGACGCGGTCGCGGCCGTACTTCTCGGCGACATAGTTGATCACGCGCTCGCGCCCGTCGACCGCGAAGTCGATGTCGATGTCGGGCATCGACTTGCGCCCGGGGTTGAGGAAGCGCTCGAACAGCAGGTCGTAGCGGATCGGGTCGATGTCGGTGATCTCCAGGCAGTAGGCGACGAGCGAGCCCGCGGCCGAGCCGCGACCGGGCCCGACGCCGATGCCGTTCCGCTTCGCGAAGCCGACGAAGTCGCCGACGATCAGGAAGTAGTCCGCGAAGCCCATCTCGCGGATCGTCTTCAGCTCGTAGCGGAGGCGCTCGGTCAGCTCGGGAGTGGCCTGCCCGTAGCGGCGCTCGAGGCCTCGCTCGCACTGCTCGACGAGCGCCTCGAAGGCGTCCCGGCCCTCGGGCAGCGGGAAGTGCGGCAGCAGGATCCGGTCGAGCTCGATCTCGACCGAGCAGCGCTCCGCCACCTCCAGCGTGCGCCGCATCGCCTCGTCGTGGCCCGGGAAGTCGAGCGCCATCTCGTCCGGCGTCTTGAAGTAGAACTCGTTCGTCTCGAAGCGCCAGTGGTTCGGGTTCTTGAGCGAGTCGCCCGACTGGATGCAGAGCAGCGCCTCGTGGGAGTACGCATCCGAGGCGTCGAGGTAGTGGACGTCGCCGGTGGCGACGAGCGGCAGCGACCGGGCGCCTGCGAGGCCCGCGAGCTGCGGCACGATCTGCTCCTGCACCGGGAGCCCCGCGTTCTGGAGCTCGACGTAGACCTGGTCGCGGCCGAACACCTGGACGAGCCGGTCGAGCTCGGCCTCGGCGTCCTGCGGCCGGCTCTCCGCGAGCGCCCTGCTCACCCGTCCCGACAGGCAGCCGGAGAGCGCGATCAGGCCGGCGGCGTGGCGCTCGAGGAGCTCCCAGTCGACGCGGGGCCGGTAGTAGTAGCCCTCGAGGTAGCCGAGCGAGCAGAGCCTGATCAGGTTGGCGTAGCCCTCGTTCGTCTCGGCGAGGAGCGTCAGGTGCGCGTGACCCTTGTGCTGGACGCGGCGATCGTCGACGACGTACACCTCGCAGCCGACGATCGGCTTCACCCCCTGCTTCCGGGCGGCCCGGTACAGGTCGACCGCGCCGGCGAGCGAGCCGTGGTCGGTGAGCGCGACGGCCGGCATCTCGAGCCGCGCCGCCTTCTCCGCCAGCGCCGGGATCCTGCACGCCCCGTCGAGGATCGAGAACTCGGAGTGGACGTGGAGGTGGACGAACGGCGCGCTCACGGGAGGGCCACTTTAAGTCGGCGGCCGGACGAACGGCGCAGGCTGCCCGGCGCCTGCACACTACGTCGGCTCGAGCTCGAGGCGGTAGCGCGTCGACCCCGCCGTGTCGACGATGCGCGCGGTCAGGTCGCCGTCCACGCCGATCTCGAGCGCGCCGAAGTTGAACCAGCGCTTGGCGTCGGCCCACGTCACGACGTCGGCCGGCGTGGGGGGCCCGACGAACGCCAGCACCTCCGGCGCGAGCGTCGAGTCGAGGTCCCGGACCGGGAAGATGCCGGCGTTCATCGGCCCCGTCGCCAGCTCGTGGACGACGAAGCCGGGGTCGTCCGCGAACGGCCGGTACCGCAACGCCTCCGCGAAATGCACGTCGGTCGTGAGCCAGAACAGGTTGTCGACGGCGTGGTCGCGGGCGTGGTCGAGGATCGCGAGCAGCTCCTGCTCGAAGCCAGTCTGCTGGTCGAAGTTCGCCCACCCGTCGCGGCCGTTCGCGGCCGGGAAGCCGGTCGGAATCGACATCGGCACGCTCGACACAACCACCTTCCAGGTCGCGTCCGAGCCCGCGAGCTTCTCCTGCAGCCACGTCAGCTGCTCGCGCCCGAGCATCGTCTTGGGCCGTTCCGGGCTGTCGAGCGCACCGTTGGCGTCGCGGTACTGGCGCGTGTCCAGCACGAACAGCTCGAGGTGCTTCCCGTAGCGGAGCGAGCGGTAGAGGCGCTTCGGCGTCTCCTCCGACGAGGCGATCGGCGTGTAGTCCAGGAACGCCTGCAGGCCGAGCGGGAGCAGGTGCACGCCCGCCGGGTACGGCGGTGTCGGGCCCGTGTCGTGCAGCGGCCCGAGGTCGTTCACGACCTCGTGATCGTCCCAGACGCCGACGTAGCCCGTCTCGGCGAGCAGCCGCTGGAGCCCCTCGTCGGCGCGGGTGTAGCGCCAGTGCTGCCAGAACTCCTCGGTGGTCGCCGCCTCGGCGAAGTCACCGGGAACCTGCGCGTTGCCGTAGCGGCCGGCGGCCGCGCAGAGGTTGTCTGCGTAGATCATGTCCCCGAGCCCGACGAAGACGTCCGGCCGGAAGTCGCGCACCTGCTCGAGGACCGGGAAGCCCTCGGCCGCGTCGCGGCAGACGTTCTGACCCGCGAGGTCGCCGCCGAAGGCGAGGCGCACCGGCGCGGGATCGTCCGCGGCGGGCGCCGTCGTGAACGAGCCCTCGACCTTCGGCCCCTGGCCGTCGGCGCGGAACCGGACGCTGTAGCGGTACGTCGTCCTCGGGCGCAGGCCGCTCAGCAGCACCTGGCCGGTGAAGTCGTGCTCGGCCGTCACGTCGAGGCGCTCGACGCGGTCGTGGCGCCCGCCGGCCAGGCCGACGTGCAGCGTGGCGGCGCGATCCGCCCGCGCCCAGAGCACCGCGGAGTCGGAACGGACGTCGCCGACGGCGACGCCGTGGGTCACGATCGGTCCCTGCCCGGCGGCGTCGACGTCGCGCGTGGCACCCGGAGCGAGCGTGACGGCCACGCCGGCGGCGAGCAGCAGCACGACGAGCCTGAAGCTGGTCATGGGATCCCCCTCTCTCTTTGCTACTACCAGCCGTGCGGCCGGTCGAGCGACGCCGCGAGGCGGCGGACGAGGCGGGCCAGCGGTCTCACAGGACGCGCGTGTAGTGCAGCTCCCACCGCTGCTCCCAGGTGCGGCCGCGGTCGCTCGACTCCTCGAGCGTCCACGTGAACGAGTCCGCCGTGATGTCCCGCCAGCGGGCGCGCTTGAGCGGCTCACCGTCGGTGCGCAGGTCCATCGCCTCGCCGTCGAAGCCGCCCGAGACGACGGTGAAGCGGCCGCGGCTGTCGACCCAGCACTGCCGCCAGACGCCGGCCTCCTCGTCGTAGGTCGACAGCGACATCCCCTGAATCGTGCTCGACGGACGACCGTCGAAGCTCTCGACGATGACGCGGTCGTCGAAGTCGCAGTAGACGGAGCTCGTGCCGGCGCCGCCGTCGGGCCACCGCACGTCCCACTCGCCGAGCCAGAAGTCGAACTCGCGCGTGAAAGCGATGTCCGGCCGGGGTGCCGGCCGCCCTGCCTGCGTCCGCCCCATGCGGGTAGAGACGCCCCGATCGATGATGTGTCAGGCCGCCCCCCGGCGATTAACCGAGTCGCAACATTGCCGCAACTGCCACACAACGCCTGGCGCGACAGGAATCAGGCGCTGCGGCGCGACACGCCGGTCGCGGCGATCCCGAGCCGGCGGCCCATCACGCGCACCGCCTCCGGGTTGCTGTCGATCAGGACGAAACGGCGGCCGGTCGCCGCGGCCACCGCGCCGAGGGTGCCGCTCCCCGCGAACGGGTCGAGGCACCAGTCGCCCGGCCGCGACGAGGCGAGCACCATGCGGCGGACGATGCCCTCCGGCTTCTGCGTCGGGTAGCCGGTCTTCTCCCTCCCGCTCGGCGAGACGATCGTGTGCCACCAGGTGTCGGTCGGGAGCTTGCCGCGCGCCGCCTTCTCCGGGGTGACCAGCCCGGGGGCCATGTAGGGCTCGCGGTCAACCGCGGCGCTGTCGAAGTGGTACGCGGCGGGATCCTTCACGTAGACGAGGATCGTCTGGTGCTTGGCGGGCCAGCGGTTCGTCGCCCGGGCGCCGTAGTCGTACGCCCAGATGATCTCGTTGAGGAAGCAGTCGCGGCCGAAGACCTCGTCCAGGAGCAGCTTGCAGTAGTGCGCCTCGCGGTAGTCGACGTGCAGGTAGAGCGTCCCCGAGCGCGCCAGCAGCCGCCGCACCTCCACCAGCCTCGGCTCGAGGAACGCGACGTAGTCGTCGAAGCTGTCGCGATACGAGCTCGTCCGCAGCAGCTCGGTGCGGTACCTGCGACCGGCGAACCCGACCCGGTCGCCGTCGGCGGCGGCCCGCGTCGCGAGCGTCCGCCTCCTCTGGGTGCGCCCGGTGTTGAAGGGCGGGTCGGCGTACACGAGCTGGAACAACTCGGCGTCGAACGCGCGCAGCAGCGGCAGGTTGTCGCCGAGGAGGATCTCGTCGCTCTCCGGGAGTCGCCGCCTGCTCACGAGGAGAGACGGTACGGGAGCGGCCTGACGCGGCCGCAGCGGCCGGGGCCGGCGTCGGGAGAGGGGCCGACCCCGGCGTAGGCAATTGTGCGCCGATCCGGGCGCGGCGTCACGCCCCCGCGGGGATCAGTTGGGGACGGCGTCCTGCGGTTCGCCGAGCCGGAGCGCGGCGAGGTCGACGACCGCCCGCGGAAGCGCGCCGTCCGCCACTGGGAGCGCGAGCTCCGCTTGCGCGGCCTCGACCACGGCCAGGGCGCCCTGAAGCGCCGCGTGCCGTTGCACGAGCGCCGCCCCGACCGCTGAACGCAGTCCGCCGTCCCATGCCGCCGCAGCCGCTGCGGCGGACATGCGCTCGAGCTCGGCCGCAGGCACCTCGTCCACGATCGCGTCCGCCAGCGCGCGGAGCGATGGCGCGTGCGGGTCGAGATCGAGCTCGAGGTCGAGCTCCTGGACGAGCGTCCAGGCGGCGTCGTTGCTCAGGCGCACCGTCGCATTGAAATCGGGTCTGGCCGATCGCGCCAGACCAGGATTTCGCGCACGCGCGGCGGCTCAGGCGCCGTCCGGCGGGCCGAGCTCGAGCGCCATCAGGATCGCGTCGACGTACGTGCCGTCTC
>DATBMD010000296.1:0-3640 GCA_036555085.1 Gaiellaceae bacterium | reverse complement strand
CGCTCAGGCCTACGCCGAAGCGGTGGGCGCCCGCCCGAAGCTCGCCGCGGTCGACCCGAGCTGGTCCTCGAACGAGGACCTGCTCGGCTACCTCTCCCCCCTCGACGGCTTCTACCACCACACGCCGTTCAGCGAGTTCGTCCAGGAATCGGCCCGCGAGTGGAGCTCGGCCGACCTCGCGGGACGGACCGCCCGCGAGTTCCACGTGATCCTCGACGAGATGAACCTCGCCCGGGTCGAGCACTACTTCTCGCGATTCCTCTCGGCCATGGAGGTCCGGTCGCGCGAGGGCATCGCGCGCCTCGACCTCGCGCCCGGTCACACGGTCGAGCTCACGCCGAACCTGCGATTCGTGGGCACCGTGAACATCGACGAGACCACGCACGGGTTCGCCGACAAGGTCTACGACCGCGCGCAGCTGATCGAGCTGCCGCTGCAGCGCGACTACGTCGTGGAGTACCTCGAGGCCGAGCCCTACGGCGAGGTCCTGCTGCGCATCTGGGATGTCCTGCGCCCGATCGCGCCGTTCGGATTCCGGGTGCTCGAAGAGGTCCACAACTACGTGGTCTCCGCGGGCGACGTCGGGGTCGACTGGCAGATCGCGCTCGACGAGCAGCTCGTGCAGAAGGTGCTGCCCCGCGTGCGAGGCGCCGACGCCCGGTTCGACGAGGCGCTCGCCGGGTTCGCCCAGGCTCTGGACGAGCGGTTCCCGCTCTCGCGGACCAAAGCCGAGCTGATGCGTCAGGACTACGCCTCGCATGGCTTCGCCAGCTTCTTCTGATACGGCGACGGGGTCGGCTCCGGTCGACCTGGAGTCCCTCCGGCAGATCGTGCAGGGGGTCGAGGGGCGGCCCGGCCTCGCCGAGGTGCTCGTTCGCCTCCAGCAGGCGCACCGGAAGGATCTCGTGCGGGTGGAGCGATGGACCTCGGGGGATCTCGCGCGCCACCCGGAGCCTCGCGAGCTGATCCGCAGCCGGCGCAAGCCCGGGAACCTCGACGAGCTGGGCCGGCTCAAGCGCGTCTACGACTCGCGGCGGGTGATGACCTCGGACATCCACGAGAACCGCGTCGTCTTGCACGCCGTGCGTGAGGTGCGACGCGCCCTCGAGCGGAGCGAGGAAGCCGATGCCGCGGCGCTGCTGCTCGAGCTCGACGCGGCGGTCGCCCAGGCCCCGTTCCTCGAAGACGTCGGCAGGCTCCGGGGGCTCCCCGGCGTGCCGACGGCCACGCTCGCGGGCGACCCGCTCTACCGGACCGTCTACGGAGCCTGGCTCACCCTGCGTTCCTCCGCCTGAACCCCGCGGGCGTCAGAACGTCTTCGGGAACGCGATCAGGAATCCGAGCCCGATCACGAGCACGACCACCGCGAGTACGATCATCGCCGCCTGGACCGGGTAGCTCCGGGACTTCGGCGCCAGGCCCGCGAACAGCAGCACCGACGCGAACAACACCGCCAGCAGCACGTAGTTGTCCGACCGCTGGTTGTTGTCGAGTGCGTCCCGGAACCGGGCCTCGGCCCGATGCTGCAGCTCCTCGGATTCGAGGGTCGCGGCGAGCTCGTACTCCGGCAACGCGAACGGAGTCGACGGCGCTCGCTCGATATCGTCCCGGGCCTGGGCGATCCACGCCTCGAGGGCCGGCTCGAACTCGGCTCGCGCTCGCTCGCGGTAGAAGTCTTCGAGCCGTCGGTCTCCGGCCGCGAAGGCGTCGACGACCTGCTCGAACACCGTGACGTCGATGATCAACTGCTGGCCCGCGAGGGTCGACGCACGGACCGACTCCTGCCGGAGGCCGCTCGCCTCGGCGTAGGCGGTCGCCTGCTCGCCGCTCCACTTCGCGGACTGGAACGCCGACCAGGCCGCGAGGACGGTCGCGATCGCCAACAAGGATGCGCTCGCCACGTCGATCCGGCGCTCGCGACGATCGTCGGCGCCGTTCCGAATGGCGTCATCCATAGGTCCCGCGGCCTCTCATGTCTCGACGGCCGCACACACTACCCCGGGGTGGCCGAGCGGGCGGCTCACGCTCCCATCGGGTGCCAGACGGTCTTGAACTCCGTGAACGCGGTGATCTCGTACGGGCTCTGCGCCGCCTCGTCGAACGGGTCGACGTCGGGAGCGCGATGCACGCGCTTCACGTTCTCGGCCGCCGCACGCTCGGTGTCGGCGAGCACATCGTCGGGCACGCCCGTGACGTCGAGGCCGTTGACGTCCATGTGGCTCGCGAGCCACGGAACGAGCTCGGCCGTACCTCCGGTGAGGATGTTCACGACGCCGCCCGGCACGTCGCTCGTGGCGAGCACCTCCGCGAGCGAGACCGCGGGAAGCGGCGAACGCTCGCTGGCGACCACGACGGTGGTGTTCCCGCTCACGATCGCGGGAGCGATGCGCGAGACCAGGCCGAGCAGCGCTTGGTCGCCGGGCGCGACGATGCCGACGACGCCGGTCGGCTCCGGCAGCGTGAAGTTGAAGTATGGGCCCGCGACCGGGTTCGTCGCGCCGGTCACCTGCGCGAGCTTGTCGGCCCAGCCCGCGTACCAGACCCATCGGTCGATCGAGGCGCTCACGCCCCGGGCCGGATCCGCTGCACCCGCATCGGCGAGCTCGGCCTCGAACTGCGCTCGACGGCCCTCCATCATCTCCGCGACCCGGTAGAGGATCTGGCCGCGCAGGTACGCGGTGGCGCCGGACCAGGCCGGGAACGCGCCGCGGGCGGCGACAACCGCTTCCCGCAGGTCCTTGCGGGAGGCCCGCGAGACCTGGGCGAGCGGGTTCCCGTCGTGGGTCGTCACCTCGTAGGAGCGTCCGCTCTCGCTGCGGGGGAACGCCCCGCCGATGTAGAGCTTCGCGGTGCGGCGCACCTCGAGCCGGTCGGTCATCGGGCGCCCCCGTCGAACGAAAGGTACGGCTCGAGGCCGTGCAGGCCGCCTTCCCTGCCGAAGCCGCTCTCCTTGTAGCCGCCGAACGGCGACGTCGGGTCGAAGCGATTGAACGTGTTCGCCCAGACGACGCCGGCGCGCAGCCGCTGGGCCATGTGCAGGATGCGCGACCCCTTCTCGGTCCAGATGCCGGCGCTGAGCCCGTACGGGGTGTTGTTCGCCTTCTCGACGGCCTCGTCGACGGTGCGGAACGTGAGGATCGAGAGCACCGGGCCGAAGATCTCCTCTCGCGCGATGCGGTGGGACTGCGACACTCCCGTGAACAACGTGGGCCGGAACCAGAAGCCGCGCTCGGGCAGCAGGCACTCGGGCTGGTAGATCTCGGCGCCCTCCTCGACGCCGGATTCCACGAGCTCCTCGATCTTGTCGAGTTGGGCTTTCGAGTTGATCGCGCCGACGTCGGTGTTCTTGTCGAGCGGGTCGCCGACCCGGAGGGTCTGGAGCCGGTCCTTGAGCTTGCCGAGCAGGGCGTCGAAGACGGGCTCCTGCACGAGCAGACGCGAGCCGGCGCAGCAGACGTGGCCCTGGTTGAAGAAGATGCCGTTGATCACACCTTCCACCGCTTGATCGAGGGGAGCGTCCTCGAACACGATGTTCGCGGCCTTGCCGCCGAGCTCGAGCGTGAGGCGCTTGCCGGTGCCGGCCGTCGAGCGCCGGATGATCTTGCCGACCTCGGTGGACCCGGTGAATGCGATCTTGTCG
>DATBMD010000259.1:0-3894 GCA_036555085.1 Gaiellaceae bacterium | reverse complement strand
GTCGTCTCCACCGCGGCGATCGTCTCGGCGCTCCGCGACGCGACCGGCCGTCCGCTGACCCGCGTGCCGGTGCGGCCGGACGACGTCTGCCTCTAGCCGAGCGACGCCGCGGCGAGCCCGCGCTCGAAGTCCGCGAGCAGGTCGTCGGCGTCCTCGCAGCCGACCGAGACGCGGATCAGGCAGTCGCGCCGCGGCTGCGGGTAGACGAGCGTGAACAGGTCGCCGAGGCTGACGGCGATCGAGCACAGCTCGAGCGCGTCGGCGAACGCGCGCAGCTCCGCCTCGCCGCCCCGCAGCCGGAACGAGAGCATCCCGCCGAAGCGGTCGCCGAGCAGCGATCGCGCGAGCTCGTGGTGCGGGTGGCTCTGCAGGCCGGGATAGCGCACCCAGTCCACCTCCGGCCGGGCCTCGAGCGCGTGGGCGAGCCGGAGCGCGTTCGCGCAGTGCGCCTCCATGCGCAGGGCGAGCGTCCGGACTCCGCGGAGCGCCAGCCAGGCGTTGAACGGGCTCGCGCAGGAGCCGTGCACGTCCAGCTCCCAGCGGATCGGGTCGAGCAGCTCCTTTCGGCCGGCGACGGCGCCCGCGAGCGCGTCGCCGTGCCCGGCCAGGTACTTGGTGGCCGAGTGGACGACGAGGTCGGCGCCGTGCTCGAGCGGCCGCAGCAGGTACGGCGTCAGAAAGGTGTTGTCGACCACAAGCGTCAGCGAGCGCTCGCGCGCGAGCTCGGCCAGCCGGGGCACGTCGGCGACGAGCAGCAGCGGGTTCGAGACGGTCTCCGTCAGCAGCACGCGCGTCGCCGGGCGCAGCGCCGCACGCACCGCGTCGATGTCGCTGGTGTCGACCGTCGACACCTCGACGCCCCGGCGGGGCAGGTCGAGCTCGACGAGGAAGCGGGTGATCACGAACTGGTCGGCCGGTGCGACCAGGTGGTCGCCCGCCTGCAGGAGGCTCAGGAGCGTCGTCGAGAGGGCGGCCATCCCCGAGGCGCCCACGACGGCGTCCTCGGCTCCCTCCAGGGCCGCCAGCTTCGCCTCCAGCGCGGCCGTGGTCGGGTTGCCCGTGCGGCTGTAGAAGAAGCCGCCCTGCCAGGCCATCGCGCGCTCGACCGCCTCGTCCTTCGCCTCGGCGCTCGCGAACGAGAACGTCGCCGTCTGGTAGATCGGCGTCGCGTGCGCGCCGGTGGCGGGGTCGGGGCTCTCGCCGGCGTGGATCGCCGTCGTCGAGAAGCCGTGCGCGCCCGCCGCCATCACTTGCGCAGGACGAGCGCGGCGCCCGCGGCGAGCAGCACCAGGCCCATCAGCCGCGCCGTGCCGAGCGGCACGCGCTCGACGCCGAACCAGCCCAGCCGGTCGATCAGCGCGGCGAGCGCGAACTGCGCGGCGATGACGATCCCGGTGGTCGCGAGGACCCCGATGCGCGGGCCCGCGACTGTGATCCCGAAGATGATCAGCGCGCTGAGGACGCCGCCGAGCAGCTGCCATTTGGGGCCGACGGCACCGTCCCGGAGCCCGTCGAGGCTCCGGCGCGCCACCAGCAGGACGCCGACGGCGCAGACGGCGCCGAGCACCGACGCGCACGCGACCGCCTCGATGCTCCCGATCCGCTCGGCCAGGCGTCCCTGGACGGCGATCTGCGTCGCTCCGCCCAGGCCGGCGACGAACGCCAGGGTCGCTGCGAACGCGGTCGAGCTCACTCGGCGGACGCTATACGCTGGCCCCGATGGCCGAGCCGACGCATCCCCGGCCCGCCGACCCCGCCGCGCTCGGCTTCGAGGCGATCGTGTACGAGAAGGCCCCGCCGCGCGCGACCATCACCCTCAACCGGCCCGACGTCCTGAACGCCTTCGACTTCCGCATGCTGCGGGAGCTCGCGCGTGCCTGCGAGGACGCCTCCTGGGACGACGACGTCCGGGTGCTCGTCGTCACCGGCGCCGGCCGCGCGTTCTGCGTCGGCGCCGACCTGCGCTCGTGGGAGGCCGACTACCTCGGCAGGCCCGTGGAGTACTGGAAGTGGTTCGGCGCGTTCAAGGACGCCCACGACCGGCTCCGCGAGCTCGGCAAGCCGACGATCGCCCGGGTCAACGGGATCGCCGTCGGCGGCGGCAACGAGTTGCAGATGGCGTGTGATCTCGCGGTGATGGTCGAGGACGCGTTCATCCGGCACGTCGGCCTCGAGCACGGCTCCGTCCCCGCCGGCGGCGCGACGCAGTGGCTGCCGCTCATGGTCGGAGACCGCCGGGCGCGGGAGATCGTCTTCCTCTGCGACGAGGTGCCGGCGCGCCAGGCTGCGGACTGGGGGCTCGTCAACCGGGCCGTGCCCGCCGCCGAGCTCGACACGGTGGTCGACGACTGGGTCGCGAAGCTGGCGCGCAAGCTGCCGCAGACGACGCGCTACGCGAAGCAGCAGCTGAACTTCTGGCGCGACCTCTCCTGGCACGAGACGGTCAACCACGCCCGGGACTGGCTCGCCCTCTCGATGCTCGGCGACGAGGCGCAGGACGCCGTGCGGGCGTTCCTGGCGCGAAAGGACGACCGAGCGCGGTAGGGTCCGCCGCGATGGCGGACGAGGTGCTGGCGAGCCGCGACGGCGCGGTGCTCACGATCACGCTGAACCGGCCCGACGTCTTCAACGCGTTCAACGGGGCGCTGCACGCGGCGCTGCACGGGGTGCTCACCGGCGAGGCCGCCGAGCCGTCCGTCCGGGCGGTCGTCGTCACCGGCGCCGGCAAGGGCTTCTGCGCCGGCCAGGACGTGCGCGAGTTCCAGGGCGCCGTCGGCGACATCCGCCAGCACCTCGAGCAGACCTACCACCCGAACATCCGCGCCATCCGCGCCCTCGAGAAGCCCGTCATCGCGGCAATCAACGGCCCGGTCGCCGGCGCGGGGTTGTCGCTGGCGTGCGCCTGCGACGTGCGCGTTGCCTCGGACGCCGCCGCCTTCGTGCCGGGGTTCGTCGGCATCGGCCTCGTCCCCGACTCGGGCGGCACCTGGTTCGTCCACCGGCTGCTCGGCTTCGCCCGCGCGTTCGAGTGGATGTGCTCCAACCGCCGGCTGACGGCGCAGGAGGCGCTCGACTGGGGACTCGTCTCCGAGGTCGTCGCCGCGGAGCGCTTCGAGGAGCGGGCCCGGGAGCTCGCCGGCTGGTGGGCGGAGCTGCCCACCAAGGCCGTCGGCTGGACGAAGCGGCTGTTCGAACACGCTCACGACGCCTCACTCGGGCAGCAGCTCGAGCTCGAGGCGACGCTGCAGCAGCAGGCGACGGCGACCGCGGACTTCGCCGAGGGCGTCGCCGCGTTCCTCGAGAAGCGCCCGCCCGCGTTCACCGGGTCGTGACGGCGGCAGGCCGGCCCGCGCCCGCGCCGATCGCGACCACCGACTACCACACGGCCGGAGAGCCGTTCAGGATCGTCACCGGCGGCGCGCCGCCGCTCCCGGGCGAGTCGATCCTCGCCCGCCGGCGCTTCGCGCTGGAGCACCTCGACCATGTCCGGCGGCTGCTCGTCTTCGAGCCGCGCGGGCACGCCGACATGTACGGCTGCTTCGTCACCGAGCCGAACGACGACGGCGCCGACCTCGGCGTCGTCTTCTTCCACAACGCCGGCTACTCGACGGCGTGCGGGCACGGCACGATCGCGCTCGTCACCTGGGCGCTCGACGAGGGCGTGCTCGAGCGGAGCGAGGGCGAGAACCGCGTCGTCGTCGACGTCCCGTCGGGGCGGCTCGAGACGTGGGCCCGGGTCGAGGGAGGTCGCGTGCGCTCGGTGCGCTTCCGGAACGTGCCCGCGTTCGTCTGGGGGACCGGCCTGGAAGCCGCCGGGACCCGTGTCGACGTCGCGTTCGGCGGCGCCTTCTACGCGTCCGCCCCCGAGCGCGTCGAGCCGGGCGAGCTGCCGCG
>DATBMD010000177.1:0-7516 GCA_036555085.1 Gaiellaceae bacterium | reverse complement strand
GCCCGACCTCGCGTGGGGGCCGGATCTGTCCGGCCCGTCCGAGGTGGAGCGGACGCTCGACCTCGCGTGGGGGCGGGATCTGTCCGGCCCGTCCGAGGTGGAGCGGACGCCCGACCTCGCGTTGGGGCGGGATCTGTCCGGCCCGTCCGAGGTGGAGCGGACGCCCGACCTCGCGTGGGGGCCGGACCTGTCCGGCCCGTCCGAGTCCGGCGCCGACCGTCAGAGCCGCCGCGTCTCCGAGGCGGCGGCGCGGAGCCAGACGGCATGCGCCTCGGTGAGCTGGCCGGGCTCCAGCCGCCAGGCCCAGTTGCCCGTGATCTCGCCGGGCCGATTCATCCGCGCCTCGTCGCCGAGCCCGAGCACGTCCTGCGCGGGGACGATCGCGAGCGCCGCCCGCGACGTCAGCGCCAGCTCGACGAGGTCGGCGGGGTCGTCGCCGGGGAAGGCGCCGGCGAGCGTCTGGGTGTCGTGCGTCGACGTGTAGACGACCTGGTTGACGCGGTGGTTCTCGAGCCGGTGCGGGCTGGCGGGTGAGCCGGCGAACGCCCAGATCAGGACTGCCATGCCCGGGAAGCCGAGCGCGTCGCGCAACTGGTCGACGTCCGGCGTGATCAGGCCGAGGTCCTCGGCGATCACCGGCAGCTCGCCGAGCGCCGCGGCGGCGGCGTCGAACGGCGCGCGGCCCGGTCCCGGCCGCCACGCTCCCTCGAGCGCGGACGCCGCGCCCGCGGGGACCGCCCAGTAGCCGGCGAAGCCGCGGAAGTGGTCGATCCGGAAGACGTCGACGAGCTGGCGCAGCCGTCGCAGCCGCTCGATCCACCAGCGGAAGCCCTCGGCCGCGCACGCGTCCCAGTCGTAGAGCGGGTTTCCCCAGAGCTGGCCGGCCGGGTTGAGGTCGTCGGGCGGCGCGCCGGCGACGACCCCGTCGGGCTGGAACAGGTCGGGGTGGGCGAGGTGGTCGCAGCTGCCGCGGCCGACGTAGATCGGCACGTCGCCGATCAGGCCGACCCCGTTTCCGGCGGCGTACGCCCGCAGCGCGCCCCACTCGCGCTCGAAGCGCACCTGGTCCTCGACGGCGCCCGCGCCGGCGAACGCCTCCCAGTCGGAGAGCCAGTACGCGTGCCGGCGCCGGAGCTCGTCGGCCTCGGCCGCCGGCACCGGCGCCTCCGGCTCGGCCAGCAGGCCTCGCGAGCCGGCGAACGCGGACGCGGACGAGTACGGAGAGCGGTGGTCGTCCGGCGGCCCCAGCGGCAGCAGCTGCCACCAGCGGGCGCCCGCGGCGGCCAGCCAGTCGACGAACGCGTACGCGCCTGGACCGAGACGCCCCTCCGGGAGGGACGTCGGATGCAGCGCGACGCCGAAGGAGCGGGTGAGCCGCACGCGGACTGTTTACCGTTTCCCGAGGCGATGGCGGGCTCGCGTATCCAGATCCTCGACGTCTCGCCGCAGGTGGACTGCGGCCGCTACCCCGTGAAGGCCTGCGCCGGCGACCTGGTCGGGGTGGGGGCGACCGTGATCCGCGACGGGCACGAGGTGCTGCGCGGCGTCGTCCGCTACCGCCCTCGCGGCGAGCGCCGCTGGCGCGAGGCACCGCTCGAGCCGCTCGGCAACGACCGCTTCGCCGCGGCATTCGCGGTCGACGCGCTCGGGCGCTGGGAGTACCGCGTCCAGGCCTGGGTCGACCGCTACGCCGGGTGGCTGGACGAGCATGACCGCAAGGTCGCCGCCGGCCAGGCCGACCTCGGCGGGGAGCTCTCAGAGGGCGAGGCGCTATTCGGGGCGGGCACGGTCGACGACTGGCGCGCCGCCGCGCCGGCGCTCGGCGCGAAGGACCGCCACGACGCCGCCCAGTCGCCCAAGCTCGAGGTCGACGTGGAGCGCGAGCGCGCGCGCTTCGGCTCCTGGTACGAGCTCTTCCCCCGCTCGTGGGGCGGCTTTCGCGGGGTCGCGAAGGTCCTGCCGGAGCTCGCCGCGCTGGGCTTCGACGTCGTCTACCTGCCGCCGGTGCACCCGATCGGCACGACCAATCGCAAGGGCCGTAACAACAGCGAGCGGGCGGCGGCCGGCGACCCCGGCAGCCCCTGGGCGATCGGCGCCGCCGGGGGCGGCCACGAGGCGATCCATCCCGAGCTCGGGACGGCGCGCGACTTCGACGCGCTCGTCTCGGCGGCCGCGGCGGCCGGCATCGAGCTGGCACTCGACTTCGCGATCCAGATGTCGCCCGACCACCCCTGGCTCGCCCAGCACCCGGACTGGTTCCGGCATCGCCCGGACGGGACGATCAAGTACGCGGAGAACCCGCCGAAGCGCTACCAGGACATCGTCAACGTCGACTGGGACACCGCCGATCGCGACCGCCTCTGGCGGGCGCTGCGCGACGTTGTGCTCGGCTGGTGCGCGCGCGGTGTCCGGATCTTCCGGGTCGACAACCCGCACACGAAGCCCGCGCCGTTCTGGGAGTGGCTGCTCGAGGAGGTCCGCGGCGAGTTCCCGGACGCCGTCTTCCTGTCGGAGGCGTTCACGCGGCCGGCGACGATGACCTTGCTCGCGAAGCTCGGCTTCAGCCAGTCGTACACCTACTTCACCTGGAAGAACTCGAAGGCCGAGCTCGTCGAGCTCGTCGAGCAGCTGCGCTCCTGGTCGGCCTTCTACCGGCCGAACCTCTTCGCGAACACGCCGGACATCCTGCACGCCTACCTCCAGCACGGCGGCCGGCCGGCCTTCGAGGCGCGGCTGGTGCTGGCCGCGACGCTCTCCCCGAGCTACGGCATCTACTCGGGCTTCGAGGCCTGCGAGAACGTCCCGGTACGCGAGGGGAGCGAGGAGTACCTGGACTCGGAGAAGTACCAGCTGAAGCAGAGGCGCCTCGACGGCGTGCTGCTCCCGCTCGTCGGCCGCCTCAACGAGATCCGGCGCGAGCGACCGGCGCTGCGGCGCTTCGACAACCTCTCGTGGCTCGAGACCCACAACGACGCTCTCGTGGGCTTCGTGAAGCGCGAGAGCGACGATACGGTCGCGGTGGTGGTGAACATCGACCCGCACGCTGCGCGCGAAGGACTGGCGATCGTGCCCCACGAGCTGGGCCTGCCGGAGACGTTCGCCGCCGACGAGCTCCTCACCGGCGAGCGGTTCGTGTGGCGCACGGGCCGCAACTACGTACGCCTCGCTCCCGGGAAGGCCCACGTGCTGAAGATCGATGCCAATGGCTGAACACTGGTTCGAGGAACAACCCTTGTGGTTCAAGACGGCCGTGTTCTACGAGCTCCACACGCGGGCGTTCTTCGACTCCTCGGACGACGGCTCGGGCGACTTCCGGGGGCTCGCGCAGAAGCTCGACTACCTGCAGTGGCTCGGGGTCGACTGCATCTGGCTGCTGCCGTTCTACCCCTCGCCGCTGCGCGACGGCGGCTACGACATCGCCGACTTCTACGGGGTGCATCCCGACTACGGGACGCTCGAGGACTTCCGGTCGTTCGTCGTCGAGGCGCACGAGCGCGGCCTCCGCGTGATCGCCGACCTGGTCATGAACCACACCTCGAGCGACCACCCGTGGTTCCAGGAGTCGCGCTCGAGCGCGGATTCGCCGAAGCGGGACTGGTATGTGTGGTCGGACGACCCCGGGCGCTATCCCGACGCGCGGATCATCTTCGTCGACAGCGAGAGCTCGAACTGGACCTGGGACACGGCGGCCGGCAAGTACTACTGGCACCGCTTCTTCCACCACCAGCCCGACCTCAACTACGAGAACCCCGAGGTGCAGGAGGCGATGCTCGACGTCTTGCGCTTCTGGCTGGACATCGGGCTCGACGGCTTCCGCCTCGACGCGGTCCCGTACCTGTTCGAGGAGGAGGGGACGAACTGCGAGAACCTGCCGCGCACGCACGAGTACTTGAGGCGGGTGCGCGCGGAGGTCGACGCGAAGCACCCCGACCGCGTCCTGCTCGCGGAGGCGAACCAGTGGCCTGAGGACGTCGTGCACTACTTCGGCGACGGGGACGAGTGCCACATGGCGTTCCACTTCCCCGTGATGCCGCGGATGTTCATGGGGCTGCGCCGGGAGGAGGCGAAGCCGTTGCTCGAGATCCTCGACCGGACGCCGCCGATTCCCGCGTCGGCGCAGTGGGGACTCTTCCTGCGCAACCACGACGAGCTGACGCTCGAGATGGTCACCGACGAGGAGCGCGACTACATGTACGCCGAGTATGCGAAGGACCCGCGGATGAAGATCAACCTCGGGATCCGGCGGCGGCTCGCGCCGTTGCTGGACGGCGGCCGCGACGAGATCGAGCTGATGCACGCGATCCTGTTCTCGCTGCCCGGCTCGCCCGTTCTCTACTACGGGGACGAGATCGGGATGGGCGACAACGTCTACCTGGGCGACCGGGACGGCGTGCGCACGCCGATGCACTGGACGGGCGACCGCAACGGCGGCTTCTCGCGCGCCGACTTCGCGCAGCTCTACCTGCCGCCGCTGATGGACCCGGTGTTCGGCTACCAGTCCGTCAACGTCGAGGCGCAGCTGCGCTCTCCGACCTCGGTGCTGCGGTGGCTGCGGCGCTTCATCGAGCTCCGGAAGCAGCATCCGGTCTTCGGGCTCGGAGACTACGAGCCGCTGCGGCCCGACAACCTACGGATCTTCGCGCACGTGCGGCGGTACATGGCCGACGTCGTCCTCTGCGTGCACAACCTCGCGCGGACGGCGCAGGCGGTCGAGCTCGACCTCTCGCAGCACGAGGGACGGGTGCCCGTCGAGATGCTCGGCCGCTCCCCGTTCCCCGCGATCGGGACGCTGCCGTACCTGCTGACGCTCGGGCCGCGCGGGTTCTTCTGGTTCCAGCTGACCGAGCCGGAGGAGTCGTCGTGACCGACGTCGTGAGCCGGGTTGAGGCGCTCTCGAGCGAGGAGCTGCTCGCGCTGATCGTGGGGCAGCGCTGGTTCATGGCGAAGGCGCGCGAGCCGGCGGCGGCGCGCGTGGCCGGCGTGGTCGAGATCCCCGGCGGGCCGCCGGCCGCGATCGCGATCGTCGAGGTGGGCTACCCGGAGGGGACGCACGAGCTCTACACGCTCGCCCTCCAGCTCGAGCCCGACGTGGTCGACGGGCTCGGCGACCCGGCCTTCGTGCGCCGGGTCGCGGAGGTCGCAGGCGTGCAGACGCCCTGCACGTCGGTTCGGCCCATGGGGGTCGAGCAGTCGAACAGCACCGTCATCCTCGACGAGCGCCACGTCCTGAAGCTCTTCCGGCGGCTCGAGGCGGGCCCGAACCCGGAGCTCGAGCTGCTCCGCGTGCTGGGGCGCCACGACTTCCGGCACGCGCCCCGTCTCGAGGGGTGGATCGAGCACCTCGGGCGCCCGCTCGAGACGACCCTCGTGGTCGTGACCGCGCTCGTCGACGCGGCGGGCGCCGGCTGGGAGCTGACGATGGGCTCCTTCCGCGGCGACGCCGGCTGGTTACCGGACCGGGCCCGGCGGCTGGGAGAGGTGACCGGCCTCATGCACGCGACGCTCGCGTCCGAGCCCGGCGACCCGCCGTTCGAGCCCACGGAGCCGAGCGCCGAGGCGCTGCCGCTGCTGGCCGCCAGCGTCGACGAGCAGGTCGAGCGGCTGTTCGCCGACCTGCCGATGGTGGCCGAGCTGGCGCCGGTCGAGAGCCGGACCGAGGATCTGCGGGCGCTCGTCCGCGAGCTCGCGCACACCGGCGCGGCCGGTCTCTTCATCCGGGTCCACGGCGATTACCACCTCGGCCAGGTGCTCTGGTCGGCGGACGACGACTGGATCGTGATCGACTTCGAGGGCGAGCCGGCGCGACCGTTGCCGGAGCGGCGCCGGCGCGCCTCGCCGCTCCGCGACGTCGCCGGCATGCTCCGCTCGTTCGCGTACGCCGCGGACGCGGCGCCGTTCCTGCAGGGCGTCGAGGCGCCGGCCGGCTGGGTCGACCGCTGCCGCGAGGCGTTCCTGGCGGGCTACCGCGAGACGGTCGATCCGCGGCTGCTGCCGCCCAGCGGGGTCGGGGCCGACCGGCTGCTCGCCCTCTTCGAGCTCGAGAAGCTCCTCTACGAGCTCCGGTACGAGGTCGCGAACCGGCCGGACTGGACGGTGATCCCCGTCGCCGGGCTGACCCGGCTGCTCGAACGCGTATGAGCTCGCTGGGCGAGCTGGACCTGCATCTCGCGGGCGAGGGCCGCCACGAGCGGCTGTACGAGCAGCTCGGAGCGCACGTCGAGGACGACGGCGTGCGCTTCGCGGTCTGGGCGCCGAACGCCCGCGGCGTCTCGGTGGTCGGCGACTGGAACGGCTGGGACGAGCAGGCGGACCGGCTCGAGCCGGTCGGCTCGTCCGGGATCTGGCAGGCTCGCGCGGCCGACGCGCGTGAGCGCCACGCGTACAAGTTCGCCGTGCGCGGCACGGACGGCCGCGTCCGCCTGAAGGCGGATCCCTACGCGTTCTTCGCCGAGGTGCCGCCGCAGTCGGCGTCGCTCGTCTATCGCTCGCGACACGAGTGGGGCGACGGCGACTGGCTCGCGCGCCGGCGGGCCGAGGACCTGCTCTCGCGGCCGCTCTCGGTCTACGAGCTGCACGCGGGCTCCTGGCGGCAGGGGCTGGGCTGGCGTGGGCTGGCCGACGAGCTGCCGCGCTACGCGGCCGACCTCGGCTTCACCCACGTCCAGCTGCTGCCGGTGATGCAGCACCCGTTCTCGGGGTCGTGGGGCTACCAGGTGTCCGGCTACTACGCGCCGCAGTCCACCTGGGGCGAGCCGGACGAGCTGCGCGCGCTCGTCGACGCGCTGCACGCCGCGGGCGTCGGGGTCGTGCTCGACTGGGTGCCGGCGCACTTCCCGCGAGACGACTGGGCGCTGGCGCGGTTCGACGGCACCGCGCTCTACGAGCACGAAGACCCGCGCCGCGGCGCGCATCCCGACTGGGGGACGCTCGTCTTCAACCTCTCGCGGCACGAGGTGCGGAACTTCCTGCTCGCCAACGCTCTCTACTGGCTGCGCGAGTTCCACGCCGACGGCCTCCGCGTCGACGCCGTCGCCTCGATGCTCTATCTCGACTACTCGCGCGGCCCCGGCGAGTGGGTGCCGAACGAGCGCGGCGGGCGCGAGAACCTGGAGGCGGTGAGCTTCCTCCAGGAGCTGAACGCGCTCGTCCACGCCCGCGAGCCCGGCGCCTTCGTCGTCGCCGAAGAATCGACGGCGTGGCCGGGCGTGTCCCGGCCGGTCGAGCACGGTGGGCTCGGCTTCACGTTCAAGTGGAACATGGGCTGGATGAACGACACGCTCTCGTACTTCGCCCGCGAGCCCGTGCACCGTCGCTACCACCACAACGACCTCACCTTCGCGATGGTCTACGCCTGGGACGAGAACTTCGTGCTGCCGCTGTCCCACGACGAGGTCGTCCACGGCAAGGGCTCGCTCGTGACGAAGATGCCGGGCGACCGCTGGCAGCAGCTCGCGAACCTGCGCGCGCTCTACGGCTACATGTGGGCGCATCCGGGCAAGCAGCTGCTGTTCATGGG
>DATBMD010000144.1:0-3275 GCA_036555085.1 Gaiellaceae bacterium | reverse complement strand
GGCGGCATCGGAGCACGCCCGCCGGCGGGGGAAGCTCGGCTTCGAGTGCGAGGCGTTCGCCGACGATCTCCACTCGATCGCGTTCCTCGAGCGGCGCGGCTTCGTCGAGCACGCGCGCTTCCGGCAATACGGCCTCGACCTCTCCCCCGGCCGGGACCTCGACCCTGAGGTGCCGAGCGGGCTCGAGCTGGCCTGGCTCGTGGAGCGGCCGTCGCTGGTGGCAGGCATGTACGAGGTGGCGGCGGCGACGTACCCCGAGCTCGGCGGCTACATCGGCCGCCAGGCGGAGACGCTGGTCGAGTGGCAGGTCTACGAGCTCGGCAGCTCCAACGCCATGCTCGACCTGACCCCGGTGATGCTCTGCGGCGCGCAGGTGGTCGGGTTCTCGACCGCCAGGCGGCTCGTGGACGCCGGGACCGCCGAGCTGCGGATGGTCTCCGTCCGCTCCGAGTGGCGCCGGCGCGGAGTCGCGCGGGCGCTCGTGCAGGCACAGCTCGGCGCGGCGCGGGACCGTGGCTTCCGCCGGCTCGTGGTCTGGCTGTGCGAGGGCGGCCCCGCCGGCCTCTATCGCGGCCTCGGCTTCGAGCCGGTCGCCGCCTGCATCGTGTTCCGCGGGCCGCTGCTTCAGCGTGGGGAAACCCATGGCTCCCCCACCTCCCGGCCAGAGTAGGGTCCGGGACCTGTCCGGCTCGCGTAGGGGCCGGACCTGTCCGGCCCGCGAGCGCGTCGCGCGAACAAGAGTCGTTGGCGAACGAGAAACCGGTGAATCATTACGAGACGCCGCGCTAGCGTCGACGCGTCAGAGACGCTCGATCACGGCCGCGATCGCCTGGCCCTGGCCGATGCACATCGAGGCGATCCCGTAGCGCTCGCCGCGCCGGTCGAGCTCGTTCAGGAGCGTCGCGGTGATACGCGCGCCGGTCGCGCCGAGCGGATGGCCGAGCGAGATGCCGCCGCCGTTCGGGTTGACGTCGCCGGCCTCCCAGCGCTCCTCGAGACCCGTGTCCGCGAGGAACTGCAGCACGACGCTGGCGAATGCCTCGTTCACCTCGATCACCGAGACGTCGTCCCACGTCAGGCCCGCTTTCGCGAGCGCCCGCTCGCAGGCCTGCGGGTTGCCGTGGAGCATCCGGTACGGGTCGACGCCCGAGAGGCCGAACGAGACGAAGCGCGCGCGCGGCTCGAGGCCGAGCCGGTCCGCCGCCGCCGGGCTGGTCACCAGCATCGCGGCCGCGCCGTCGACGATCGAGCTCGAGCTCCCCGCCGTGACGACGCCGTCGGGCCTGAACGCGGGCGCCAGCGCGGCCAGCTTCTCGGCGGTCGTGTCGCGCCGCGGTGCCTCGTCGACCGCGAACAGCACCGCCGCTCCGGCGGCGCCGACCTCGACCGCGACGATCTCGCGCTCGAACCGCCCCTCGTCGATCGCGGCGACGGCCCGCCGATGGGACGTCAGCGCGTACTCGTCGAGGGCCTGGCGCGAGAGGCCCCACTCGGCCGCGATCGCCTCCGCCGAGATTCCCTGCGGCACGATCGGCCAGCGCTCCCCGATCTTCTCGTTGATCGCGCCCCAGCCCTCCGGGCCGAGGTTGGAGCCCATCGGGACACGGGTCATCGACTCCACGCCGGCCGCGACCACGACGTCGAGCTGCCCGGCCTGGATCGCCGTCGCCGCGTTGAAGGCAGCCTGCATAGAGGAGCCGCACTGGCGGTCGACCGTCGACGCGCACACGGTCTCGGGCCAGCCGGCGACGAGGACGGCCACCCGCCCCACGTTGAGCGCCTGCTCGCCGACCTGCGTCACGCACCCCATCTGGACGTCCTCGACCTCGCCCGGGTCGACGTCCAGGCGCTCGACGAGCCCGTTCAGCACGGTCGCCGCGAGGTCGTCCGCCCGGACCTCCGCCAGCGCGCCGTTCCGGCGGCCGATCGGGCTGCGGACGGCGTCGACGATGAGCGCCTCGGTCATGCTCGCTCAGCGTAGCGCGGCAGGCTCAGGCCGGCAGGCGGATGCTCTGGCGGAAGCGGAAGACGTTCTCGGGGTCGTAGCGCCGCTTGATCGCCTGCAGGCGCCGGTAGTTGGCGCCGTAGTACGCGCGCGGCCAGTCGGCGATGTCCGGGTCGATGTAGTTGACGTAGGCCGCGCCGGACACGAACGCGCGCATCGCCGCGCGGAAGCCGCGGATCCACCGCAGCGCCGGCCCCTCGCCCGCCGGCGCGCTCCAGTAGGCGCCGTACTGGAAGGAGAACAGCATCTTCCGATGGGCGAACGCCGTCGCTCCCGCCGGGACGCGATTGATCGCGCCCCCGTACGCGTCGAGCAGCAGCACGCCCGACTGGCCCTGCCTCCGCTCGATCCACGCGAGCATCGTCCGGATCGCCGCAGGCGTGAGCGGCGTCGCCGCGTAGTCGGAGGTCGCCTTGAAGGCAGCCCGCGGCAGCGTCCCCTCGGGCGGCAGGTGGCACTCCTCGACCGAGCCGCTGCAGCCCGCCCACAGCATCGCCGCGTCCATGTAGCTGCGCTCGGCCGACGTCACGCTCGTCGGCGAGCCGACGAGGACGGGCCGGAGCAGGCCTTCGAGCTCGTCCTTGGGGCCCAGGAACTGTCCGGCAATCCGGACCTCGGGGCCGGGCGAGGACGTGACGAGCGTGAGCACGGAGAAGAGCTCGTCGCGTGCGTGCGGCGCCCACCGCTGCCACGCCTCCACGACCTGAGCGGCCTCGGCCCACGGCCAGCTCACGAAAAACGTCGCCACGTCTCCGACCGGGTGCGCCCGGAAGCGGAACGACGTCGCGATCCCGAAGTTGCCGCCGCCCCCGCCCCGGCAGGCCCAGTAGAGGTCGGGGCTCTCGCCGCTGTCGCACGTCCGCACGCGCCCGGACGCGTCGACGAGGGTCACGCCGAGGAGGTTGTCCGAGGTCGTACCGAAGGCCCGCGACGTGAAGCCCACGCCGCCGCCGAGCGCGAGGCCGGCGATGCCGACGGTGGGGCACGACCCCGCCGGGAGCGTTCGACGCCGCTGCCAGAGATCCGCGTAGACGTCGATCAGCTTCGCCCCCGCGCCGACCGTGGCCACCGTCCCTGCCGCGTTCAGCGAGACCCGGCCGAGGCGGCTCACGTCGATCACGAGCCCGGTCGTGGTCGAGTAGCCGCCGTAGCTGTGACCGCCGCTGCGGGCCGTGAACGGCACGCGGTGGCGGCGCGCCCAGCGGATCGACTTGGCGACGTCGGAGGCCGCCTCGCAGTACGCGATCGCCAGCGGGCGCACCCCGTTGTA
>DATBMD010000108.1:0-2740 GCA_036555085.1 Gaiellaceae bacterium | reverse complement strand
GGCCTACGCGGCCGACTCGCGGAGCAGCAACCGGCACCGCCTCAGCAGCTCCGTGAGCGTCGGCCCGCGGAGCCCTCCGAGCCGCCTCGTCAGACGCTCGTGCGCGATCGCCCGCAGCTGCTCGGGCATCGCGAAGCTCCGTTCCCGCAGGCCTCCCTCGGGCGGGCGGATCTCGAGATGAAGGGCGCTCTGGAAGTCGGTGCGTGTCAGCGGGACTGCGAGCGAGAGCCCGAGCGGCGAGCGGTTGAGCTCGTCGACCGAGACGACGACGAACGGCCGCGCCTTGGCCTGCTCGGAACCGCGAGTCGGGTCCGGATCGGCCCAGACGACATCGCCTTGGCGCGGCGTTCCGGTCAATACTCGGGCGGCGGTGCGTCGAAGCCGCCGAGCTCGTCGGTCTCGGCCCGATAGGCGGCGAGCGCCTTCGGGTCGCCCGCCAACCTCGTCCAGCTGTCCTCCGCGTCGGCGAGCAGGGCCCGCTCGTCGGCCTCTCGGACGAGCTCGGCGACGATCTCGCCCGCGGGAGCACCCCGCCTCCGCGCGAGGGCGTTCAGGCGATCTCGCGTCTCCTTCGGGACCCTGATCGTTGTCGTCGCCATGTAGACCATTAGTCTACACGAACGGGCACGACCCGGAGTCCCGGCGATCGTCGCTGGGCACGGTCGAGGACGCCGGCGGCGTGGAGGGCTCTTACCAGCGAGCGACGGATTCGGCACAAAGTCGTGACGAAGCCGGCACGAAGGTGCGCCGACCCCCTCTCTACACTCGCTCCGGTGACCGAGCTCCTGCCCGAGCTGCGCCGCCTGTTCGGCTTCGACGACTTCAGGCCCGGCCAGGAGCGGGTCGTCCTCGCGGCGCTCGAGGGACGCGACACGCTCGCGCTGATGCCGACCGGCTCGGGCAAGTCGCTCACCTACCAGCTCGCGGCGATGCTCCGCCCCACCCCCACGCTCGTCCTCTCGCCGCTGATCGCGCTGATGAAGGACCAGGTCGACGGGCTGCCGCCGGCGGTGGCCGCCGAGGCGACGTTCGTCAACTCCTCGCTCCCGGCCGAGGAGACGGCCGAGCGGCTCGCCGGCTTTCGCGCCGGGCGCACGCGCCTGCTCTACGCGGCCCCCGAGCGGCTGCGCTCGGCCGGCTTCCTCGACGCGCTGCGCGGCGTCGAGGTCGGCCTCGTCGTGGTCGACGAGGTGCACTGCGTCAGCATGTGGGGGCACGATTTCCGGCCCGACTACCTCTTCATCCGGCGCGCGCTCGACGAGCTCGGCGACCCGGCGCTGCTCGGCATGACCGCCACCGCGACCCCGACCACGGCACGCGAGATCGCCGAGGCGCTCGGCCGCGACCCGGAGATCGTGCGCACGAGCGTCGCGCGCCCCAACCTCCGCTACGACGTCGAGCGCGTCAGCGGCGGGGAGGAGCGGGTGCGGTCGGTCCTGGAGCGGCTGGGCGCAGCGGACGGCGGCCCGGCGATCGTGTATGCGCGGTCGCGGCAGAGCTGTGAGCGCCTCGCGCGCACGCTGCGCGGCCACGGCTACCGCGCCGAGCACTACCACGCGGGGCTGGAGGCCGACGAGCGGACGCGTGTCCAGGACTCCTTCGTCGCCGACGAGACGCAGGTCGTCGTCGCGACGACCGCGTTCGGGATGGGGATCGACAAGCCCGACGTCCGCCTGGTCTGCCTCGTCAACTACCCCGACTCGCTCGAGACGTACGTGCAGATGGTCGGGCGTGCGGGACGCGACGGCGCGCCGAGCGAGACGACCCTCGTCGCGAGCCACCACGATGCCGTCACCTTGCGGCGCTTCGTGCGCGAGGACGTGCCGGCCATCTGGGAGCTGCGGGCCGTCTACCGCGGGCTCGGCGGCGGCGGCGCCGTGGAGCCGGACGCGCTCGCGGCGGTCGCCGGGCCGCGCCGGGACCCGCGCGTGCTCGTCGGGATGCTCGAGCAGGCGGGCCTCGTGAGGCGCGGATTCGACGCCGGCCGCGCGATGCAGGTCGAGGTGCTGCCGCCGCCCGCAGACGCCGCGGCCCGGATCACGGAGCTGCTCGCCCGGTACGAGCGCGAGGCACTCGCGCGGGCCGAGCGCATCGTCGGCTTCGCGGAGTCCGACCGCTGCCGGCACGCGCAGGTCGCCGAGCACTTCGGCGAGCGCCTCGATGCGCCCTGCGGGATGTGCGACGCGTGCAGCGGGCCGGCGCGTCGGGCGGCAGCGGTCGCCGCCGCCCCGCAGAAGCCGCTGCCAGACGACGCCGGCCGGGCCATCGTCGACGCCGTCTCGTCGCTCCGCTGGCCGGTCGGCCGCCGCAGCCTGGTGGCGACGCTCCGCGGCTCGCTCGAGGCGCCTCCTTCGGCGAGGCGCTCGTCCGCCTTCGGGCTGCTCGGCGCAGCAACGGACGCCGACGTGCGGCGCTGGGTGGGCCACCTGCTCTCGGCAGGCGCGCTCGCCGAGACCGAGACCGACGACGGGTTCCGCATCGTCGTCGCCGTGCCGGGCGTCGAGCCCCCCGAGATACGCCCGCCCGGCACCGCAAAGGCCGACAGCGGTCTCGTCGAGCGGCTGCGCTTCTGGCGCCTGCAGCGCGCCCGAGACGACGGCGTACCGGCGTACGTCGTCCTCCACGACGCCACGATCGTCGAGCTCGCGTCGGTGCAGCCGCGGTCGCTGAGCGAGCTCGGCACGGTCAAGGGCTTCGGCCCGGTCAAGGTCGAGCGCTACGGCGAGGACGTACTCGCCGT
>DATBMD010000083.1:0-3643 GCA_036555085.1 Gaiellaceae bacterium | reverse complement strand
CCGCGGCGACCAGATCTTCGTGCCCGAGCTGCTCCTGCACCGGCTCCGCAAGACGAAGGGCCGCTGGACGGCCCGGTTCGACTTCGTGCTCGCCTAGTGCGGCCTCTCCAAACCGTGCACCGGAAACCCCGTAGGGGCCGGCCCTGTCCGGCCCGCTAGTGCGGCGCGTGGACAGAGTCGTTGGCGATCGAGAAAACGGTGAATCATTACGAGACGCCGCACTAGCGGGTCAGGGCGACGAGGAGCCGGCCTGCGCCGTCTCCGGCTGCGGGAACGGAGCCCACCCCTGGTCGCCGGACGTCCGCAGCCCGGTCGCCTGCACGCCGGCGTCCGAGACCGTATAGAGGGCGTCTCCGACGACGAGCGAGCGTCGAACCAGCGTGCCCTGGGGATGGCTGACGCGGACGGCCTCCTTGATGCCCGCCGCACGGCCGATCCGGAAGCCGACGGCGCCCGAGAAGGTGGGGCCGAGCTTCGGGTCGTAGCCGGTCACGGGCAGCACGGCGAGCTGCTCGCGCGGCCACCAGAGGAACGCGTGATGGTCGGACTCCGCCTCCGACCAGCTCGGCCCGAGCGACCACTGATGCAGCCTCGACGGCCGGCGGAGGTCGGAGACGTCGAAGACGGAGAGCTGCGTGCCGCGCACGCGACCGTCCTCGTCGGCGTCCTGCCCCACTCCGAGCAGCAGATCGTCCCCGAGCGGATGCAGGTACGCGGAGTAGCCGAGGATCTTCAGCTCGCCGAGCACCGCCGGCCTGGCCGGGTTCGCGAGGTCGAGCGTGTAGAGCGGGTCGACCTGGCGGAACGTGACGACGTAGCCCGTCTCGCCGATGAAGCGGACGGCATAGACCCGCTCGCCCTTGCCGAGGCCGCCGACCCGGCCGAGCTGAACGAGCGACCCGCCCTGCTCCCGCAGCGTGGTCACGAAGCTCTCGCTCTCCTCCCGCGGCCCGGGGTTCCACCAGGTCGGCTCCTCGGTGCTCGCCACGCGGAGCACGCCCTCGTGCTCGGAGAGCGCCCACTGGCTGAACAGGTAGCCGTCGACGCTGCCGCTGCCCTTGTACGTCGTCTGCTCGGGATCGGAGATGTCGAACTTGTGGATCGCGGTCGAGAGCTTCGGGGGGTCGCCGGCCGAGGTGGCGGGCTGGGCGAACCAGCGCTGGGTGGCGACATAGAGGCTCTCCTGCGACGCGTAGACCGTACGCCCGTCCGCGACGATCGCGTCCGAGTCCACCGGCGCCAGGCCCTGCTTCAGGTCGAACGTCAGCACGCTCAGCAGGCCCGTGCCCGAGTAGAGCAAGGGTCGCCGGACGCTCCGGCACTCGACGAGCGGACGCCGCAGCAGCGTCTCGCCCTTGCGGCCCTTGACGGCCAGGCGCGGCATCCAGCTGCCGATCCGGGACGACCGGACGAGCGCCCGGTTGCGCGCCTGCGCGGCGGCGGTGGCCGCGGTCGTCTGGTCCTGGGGCATCACGTAGGGAACCTTCGGCATCAACGGGGACACGGTCACGACGCGGGCGCTCGCGCCGACGAGCCGCGCGCTCACGTAGTCGCCGTCGAGCGTGAGGCTGCGCACGACCGTCATGGCCGCGGGGTTGCCCACCGCGACCTCCGTCAGCACCGTCTGGGTCGAGTACGGCGCGATCATGGAGCGCGACATCCCGGCGCCGGGCCCGACATCGATCGGCAAGGGGACGTTGCCGCGGGAGAGGACGAGCAGCCGGTCGCCGTGCAGCAGCAGCTCGTGGCTCCAGCCCTGCTCGAGCTTCAGCGACCCCTCGACGCGAGGGCGCTTTCCCTCCACGTCGACGGCGAACAGCCGGTCGGCCCGGACGACGAACAGGTGCGAGCCGTTCGTCTTGACGAGGTCGGGCTCGTCGACCCCCTCCTCCTGGACGTTCGTGCCGGAGTAGTCCACGCCGGCGACCTTCTCCGCCGCGGGCGCCGAGGCGCGGGTCGCGTCTCCCGCAGCCGCTCCCATCGCGAGCGGGAGGCCGAAGCCGTACGGGCCGACCTGCCGCAGGACGCGAGGCTTGACGTAGCCCAGCAGGTCCGCGCAGGAGCCGAACGCCCGCAGCCGCGACGCCTTGACGCCGCGGGCGTCGGCGGGCTCGGCGGTACCGCCCGCCGCCGCGGCAATCGCGACGGCGGCTGCGAGGAGGAGCGCTGCGATCGTCCGCATCTCACTCGTTATACGCCACCGCGTGGCGATTCGTCACACCCGGCAGGGGACCGCCTACACTGGCCGCTGCACGGGGCGTTAGCTCAGCTGGGAGAGCGCCGGCTTTGCAAGCCGGAGGTCACCGGTTCGATCCCGGTACGCTCCACTAGAGAGAACGGCTTGTGGCCCAGCGTGCCGCCACCTCACCATCGCCCTACCGGGACAGGCCCTTAGAACTCGGCCGGCAGGCTGATGGGGCCGCGCAGTACTGATGTGCGCGACCATTGGATCGCTCCGGTGATCCGGTAGTTGGGGATCCTTCGGAGGATCTCCTCGAGCGCGATGCGTGCCTCGAGTCGGCCGAGTGGCGCCCCGAGGCAGAAGTGGATGCCCTCGCCGAAGGAGAGGTGGCGCGTCAGTGGCCTGTCGGGAGTGTATTCGTCGGCGTTGGCGAAGACTGATTCGTCCCGGTTTGCTGATCCGTACATGAGCAGCACCTTCTTCCCTTTCGGGATGGTGACCCGATCGACGTCAATGTCGCGAGTGGTCATCCGCGCCTGCCAGGACACGGGTGCCTCGTAGCGGAGCATCTCCTCGATCGCGCCGGGAATCGCCGAGGGATCCGCCGCGAGCCGGCGCCGCTCCTGCGGCAGTTGGTCGAGCAGGTTGAGGGCGTTGCCGATCAGCATCGATGTCGTCTCGTTGCCCGCGGCGTAGAGGAGCATGACCATGCCGAGGATCTCCTCCTGCGTCAGCGGCACGCCGTCGATGTCGGCGTTCGCGATGTGGCTCATGAGGTCGTCGCGCGGCTGGCGACGTCGGCCATCGGCCATCGCATGGAAGTAGTCGCGGATCTTGTACCCGCAGGCGTATGCGTGTTCGGTCGCGGCGCCGGCTTCGCGCTCGAACATCCCGTGGCACCAACCTGACACGTCGCCCTGGTCCTGCCGTGGTATCCCGAGCATGTCGGAGATCACGCGTACGGGAAGCGGCTCGGCGAACTCGACGGCGAGGTCGGCGCTGCCCTCCTGCGCGAACCCGTCGATCAGCTCGGTCACGATGGCACGGATCATGGGCTCCATGCGGGCGACCGCCGCGGCAGCGAATGGATCGCGCACGAGCTTGCGCAGCTGCAGGCAGCGAGGCGGATCCATGTCCTGGAACTTGCCTTCGGGTGGCATGAACTCGCGCATCGCCTCCAGCTCGCTCTCGAGGAACGCGCCGCTCGTGGAGGTGAACGTCTCCCAGTCGCGTGAGGCCGCCTGGACGTCACCAAACCGGAAGAGGGCCCAGAAATCGAGCTCCTCGTTGTGGAAAACGGGACAACCCGTGCGAAGGGCCGCATAAGTCGAGTGCGGCTCGACCTGCATATGCCCGTCGTAGGGGCTGTACTCCAAGATCGACCGTGCCGCGTCGCTCAAGCCAGCTATCATACTGCATTCCACGGTCTCAACCAGGTCGACCCAGAGCTCGGCGCTCGTT
>DATBMD010000074.1:0-2750 GCA_036555085.1 Gaiellaceae bacterium | reverse complement strand
GGTCGACATCTACGACGGGAGCGTCTACGCGAGCCCGGAGGTCACGGCCGCACGGATCGCCGCCCGCGGCGTCCGCACCGTCTTCGCCGAGACCGCCAACGATCGCTCCGAGACCGACGTCGTCAAGCCGGCACAGCTCGCTCGGCTCGTCGACGCGCTGCACGCACGAGCGGTCGCCGTCGTCGCCTGGTATCTGCCCGGCTTTGTGCAACCCGGCCTCGACCTCCGACGCACGCGCGCGATGCTCGAGTTCCGCACCCCTTCGGGCGGCGCCTTCGACGGCGTCGCGCTCGACATCGAGTCCCCTCGCAACCGCAACCCGAAGCAGCGGACGAGGCGGCTGCTCGCCCTCGCCACCACGCTTCGCAGCGAAGCGGGCTCGCTGCCCGTGTACGCGATCACGCTGCCCCCGCGGATGCTCGAGCGGCGACCGACCGCGTGGCCGGGCTTCCCCTGGGTCGAGCTCGCGCCGCTCGTCGACGGGTTCGTGCCGATGGCCTACACGGGCTCCGCGTTCCCCGGCTACGAGGCGACCTACGGCTACATCGCGCGCTCGCTCGCTCTGCTCCGGACGCTGACGCTCGATCCCGAGCTGCGCATCCACGCGGCGGGCGGCGTCGCGAATCGGATGGGCTCCGAGGAGCTCCGCGCCTTCACCGACGCGGTCGCCGACGACGGCCGCGTGGTCGGCTGGAGCCTCTACGACTGGGCGACGACCGGCGGCGCGGCGTGGCGGTCGCTGGCGCCGCTCGGCGGCGCGCGATCCGGGCCGTAACCCGTCGCGAGCTCGCGGGTCACGACCAGGCGGCGGCGAGGCGCGCTCGCGTCTCGAGCAGGTGCTCGGGCAGCACCTTCACGTCGGCGAGCACCGGCATGAAGTTCGTGTCGCCGGCCCAGCGGGGCACGACGTGCTCGTGCAGGTGGCTCGCGATCGAGCCGCCCGCGACCTCGCCCAGGTTCCAGCCGATGTTGAACGCATCCGGCCTGTAGACGGCAGAGAGCGCCGCCAGCGCCGAGATCGTCGACCGACGGAGCTCGAGCCACTCGTCGTCGTCGAGCTCCTCGAGCCCGCCGACGTGCCGCACCGGCGCCACCATCACGTGGCCGGACGAGTAGGGGAACTTGTTCAGGAGGACGATGTTCCGCTCGCCGCGGTGGACGACGAGCGACTCGTCGCCGAGCTCCCCGGCGACCTCGCGGCAGAACACGCAGCCGTCCTGCTCGCCCGCCTGCTGCACGTACGCGAGCCGCCACGGAGCCCAGAGCGGCCTGGTCACCGGCTCATTGTCCCACCCGGTCAGCGGCGCCCCGTCCGGGAGCCGAGGGGAGGCTCCAGCCGCGCGCCCGGGCACGCTCTCCAGAAGCCGCGCCGCGCGGTCCGCGCCTCGCGCGCGGCCGCCAGCAGGTCGTCCGCGTACCGGCCGCGCTCGTTCCGGAAGAAGTACGGCGCCGCCGCTCCGCGCTCGACCAGGGCGAGGTTGACGTTCAGCTCGCCGGCGCGCACGTAGCGGAGCAGCCTGCCGAAGTCGTCCCGGTCGTCGAGCGCCTCGTCAGGCTCCAGCTCGACCCGGGCGCCGCGTCCGGCGATTTCCGCCAGCACGCGCGTCGCTTCGCGCCCGTAGCACTCGCTGTCCTCCTCGGGGGCGTCGATCTGGACGAGCCGGACCCGGCGCCCGTCCTCGAGGTGCAGCGTGTCCCCGTCGACGACGAGGCGCACCACGCCCGACTCCCTCGGCGGCGGCGCGGCCGGTTCGTCCCCGCCGCACCCTGCCGCGGCGACAGTCAGCGCCGCGACGGTCAGGCGGACGGCAGCCACGCGAGCGCGGTCTGGACGACGCTCACGTCCGCCGCCTCGAGGCGGATCGCGACAGCCTCGACCTCCGCCGCCTTCGCATCCCACTTCTCGGTGATCTCGGCGACCTGCTCGGCGATCTCCTGCTCCAGCTCGGCGAGGTCGCCCGTCGTGTCGGCGGCCTTCGCGGCCTGCGACCGGGCGCGCGCCTCGGCCCGCGCCGCCGACGTCGAGCCGCCGCCGAGCGCCCTGCCGAGCGCGGTGATCCCGCGGGAGCGGGAACGGCCGCCGAGCAGCGCGCCGAGCACCGCCCCGGCGCCCGCGAGCGCGTCCTGTTGGCGCCGCGCGTCGGCTTCGGCCAGCGCCTCGTCCCGGCGGCGCACCGCCTCGCCCAGCGCCGCTTCCAGGCGGTCGCGCCTGGCCTCGAGGCGGTCGCGGATCTTCGCCGTCTCCTCGTCCGCTCGCGCCTGCGCCGCCTCGTCGCAGCGGGCGGCGAACTCATCGCGCGTCTCGCCCGGGCGGGAGTAGAGCCTGAGCGCCGCGTTGCGGTGGATCTCCAGCGTCCGCGAGTCGACCAGCGCCCGCCGGAGCTCCGTTCCCGCGCGCTCGAAGAACGAGGCCTTGCCGATCGGGGCGGCCGGGAGCACGTAGAAGGCACCGGCCGGAGCATCGGCGCGGAAGTCGCGCTCGTCGTAGTCGACCTGAACGGCTGCCGCGAGACTGCCCGCTCCCGTGTCGGTCCCGTCGAGCGGCACGATCGCCTCCCATTCCTCGGTGTGGTCGACGTCCGCCTTCGCGTCGTCGTAGCGGAGGCCGATCCGGACGGCGAGCGCGGGGCGGAGGCGCGTGCCGCCGGCGACGACGCCGACCCGCTCTGCCCAGGGAGCAGCCGGGTCGACGTGGAGCACCGCGACGCCGGCGGCGACGGCGGGGGCGACCGGCGTCGCGTCGGCGGGCG
>DATBMD010000340.1:0-15606 GCA_036555085.1 Gaiellaceae bacterium | reverse complement strand
ATCCGCGGACTTAGATCAAGGATGGCGGCGGCCTCGTTGTAATCTCGTCGAAACTTCTCCGGTACAAGGGGATCCATCGTCCTCCGCGACGCGCGAGGGCAGGCAAGCCAAGTTGTCGTCTGCGCTTCACCCGTTTCAGGGCGCTCGGGGCGCATTTCATGAACGCGGATCACAAGTTCCTGACATTCCGGGTTCGCGCAGTGCATCCAATCGAGCGAAACCGCCAACAGCCCCGACGTTCCCCTGGCAAGGCCGTGCGTCCGGCTTCCCATATCACTGAGTTCCCAAAGCTGACGCCAGGCATCAGGGGTGTGCTCCCCGCAAGTAGGACACTTCATCTCGCCACCGAGCCCTCCCAAGACGTGGGGTAGTGCATCAATCATATCTACCCCCCGCAAAGGGATAATTGCCGCGGCGACTTACGAGAGCCGGACAACGGCCGGCGAAGGGTGGCGGAAGGCTTGCCGTAGTGTTCGACCGTGGTCGACTGGTACGCCGAGCACGCCAACGCCGACTTCCGCGACGACGTCGCCCGCGCTGTCGGGGCGACTCCGGAGCGCGTCGTGCCCGGCCACGCCACGCCGGCGCTGATCGGCGCGGTCGCCGCCGCCTTCGTCCGGCCGGGCGACACGGTGTTCGTGCCCGAGGTCACGGATGGCCTCCATGCGCGGGTCTCCGCCGCCCACGGCGCCGCCGTGCAGCAGGTCGCCCTGCGCGGGCTGGAGCTCGACCTCGCCGACGGCAGATGAGCCGCGTGCTCTGCGATGCCGAGTTCCCGGTCGAGCTCGGGCGCGCCGCCCTGGGCTCCGGGCTCGTGCTCGAGCCGGCCGCGCCGCCGTGGTCGGGCGACGACGTCGTCGGCCTGCTCTCGTGGGAGCCGGTCACGGCCGCCGACCTCGGCCGGCTCCCGGCTCTCCGCATCGTGGCCACGCCGAGCGTGGGCTTCGACCACGTCGACGTCGAGACGGCCACCACCCGCGGGGTCTGGGTCTGCAACGTCCCGGACTATTGCGTCGACGAGATGGCCGACCACGCGCTCGCGCTGCTGCTCGCGCTCGTGCGCGGCGTCGTCGAGCTCGACCGCAGCGTGCGCGCGGGCGGCTGGGACCACACCGCGGCCGGCACGCTGACACGGCTCGCCGACGTCCGGCTGGGCGTGATCGGGTTCGGCCGGATCGGACGCGCGCTCGCCGGCCGGGCGCTCGCGCTCGGGATGGACGTCTGGGCGTGCGATCCGATCGTCGAGAACAGCACGGTCGCCGCGGCGGGTGCCCGCCCGGCGTCACTCGACGAGCTTCTCCGCTCGTGCACGGCGGTCTCGATCCACGCCCCGCTGACGCCGGCGACGCGACAGCTGCTCGGGCCCCGAGAATTGGCGCTGCTCCCCGACAATGCGATCGTCGTCAACGTCTCCAGGGCGGGCCTCGTCAACACGGCCTCTCTGCTGGACGGTCTCGAGAGCGGCCGTCTCGGCGGCGTCGCGCTGGACGTGCTGGACGTCGAGCCGCCGACGGCGGACAGCCCGGCGCCCGCGGCGGCGCGGCTGATCGTCAACCCGCACGCTGGCTGGTACAGCCCCGAGGCCGAGGAGGCCGCCTACCGGCGCGCGGCCGAGGCCGTTCGGGACGTGCTCGAGGGCCGCGTCCCGGCGGGGGCGGTGAACCGACCCGCCTCCGCGTAGGAGCATCAGAGGCCGCGCCTGGGACGGGCGAACGGCGAGTCGCGTCCGGCGCGGCTCGCCGTTCGTGGTCGCTCTCAGCGAACCCGGTAACCGAGCTGCTCGTCCCAGTGCAGCGGTCTGCCGCTGCTCGGGAGAGGCGCGTCCCGGCCGGAGATCCGCTGGCCCTTCGCCGTTCCGGGCGGGCAGATCGCGACGTACCGTGCGTAGCCTCCGAGACCGCCCTTGAGCTTCGCGTAGCCGATCGCGACGAGGCAGCCCGTCTCGGGCACGCCGTCGAGGTTCGTGACGCCCTCGGCCTGCGTGTACCCGTGGTGCATCAGCCAGTACTCGCCCTCGAGGGTCGGCGTCGTGTCGGTGTCGAGCGGCTCGTGGCCGTGGAAGAGGATGTGGCGCCGGAGATGGAGGAGCTCGAGCGCCGGCAGGCTCACGCCGGGGAACACCGGGTCGGCGGCGAGCCGCTTCGCCTGCTCGGGATCGTCCGTCCACCTCTTCGACCAGTCCGAGCGCACCATCACGACCGAGCCGCGCGGGATGCGGCCTTTCCTCTCTTCCCAGGCGCGGATGTCGGAGACCTGGAGCGCGTACCCGGGGTCAGTCTCGACCTGCGGCACGATCGAGATCACCACGAGCGGGCGGACGGCGTACGTCGCGGGAAGCTCGTCGATCCCGGGGTACTCCGGCGCCCAGTGCGCGGGCGGGTCGAGCTGCGTGCCGAACTGGTCGGTCGCGAGCCGGTAGGCGGTCGCCTCGAACCCGTCCTTCGCGTACGTGTACGCGTCACCGGTCGACGGGTCCACGGACGGGCCGAACGTCGCTGGCCCGAACCCCTTCCAGACTGGCATCCCCGGCGTGATCGCGTGGGTCAGGTCGATGTAGCGCGCGCCGGCGAGGCTCCGGTCGTAGACCTGCCAGAGCCCCTTCGCGTTCGTGCTCGCCCCGGCGCTGCCGGCATCCGAAGCGAGGGCCGTCACGAGCGCGCCGGCCGAGGCCGACAGCGCGACAAGGGCGACCGCAGCAGCGGTCATGCCACGCGTGCTCCGCATCAAGCCACCTCCTCTGGTTGGCGACGGGCCTCCAGGGGCCAGCTTGCCAGCCGGGGCCGGCGCTTCGCCTGAACGGCCGGTGCCGGTGCGCGCGCGCCGGCAATCGGCTTCGAGGCAGCGACGCGGCGTAGTAGCGTCGGGCCGTGCGAGAGCGACCGCACCTGCTGCTCCTCGTGGCCGACCAGCTGTCGGCGCTCTTCCTCCGCGCCTACGGGCATCGCGTGACGCGCACGCCGGTGCTCGACCGGCTGGCGGAGGAGGGCGTCCTCTTCGAGAACGCGTACTCCCCCAGCCCGCTCTGCGCGCCTGCGCGGGCCGTGCTGATGACGGGGCTCCTGCCGTCGCGAACGGGCGTCTACGACAACGGGGCGGAGTTCCGCTCCTCGATCCCGACGTTCGCGCACGCACTTCGGCTCGAGGGCTACCGGACGTGCCTGAGCGGGAAGGGACACTTCGTCGGCCCCGACCAGCTGCACGGGTTCGAGGAGCGGCTGACGACGGACATCTACCCGTCCGACTACGGCTGGACGCCCGACTGGGCGCGCGGGGACGAGCGCATCGACTGGTGGTTCCACGACATGTCCTCCGTCAAGGAGGCGGGCGTCGCGGAGATCACCAACCAGCTGGAGTACGACGACGAGGTGGCCTTCCACGCGGCCCGGTGGCTCTACGACCACGCGCGGTACGAGCCCGACGTGCCGCTGTGCCTCTGCGTGTCGTTCACGCACCCGCACGACCCGTACGTCGCCCGCCGGCGGCACTGGGACCTCTACCGCGACGACGAGATCGACCTGCCGGCGGCGCCGGCGCTCCCCGACCCGCGGGTCGACCCCCACGCCGAGCGGCTCCGGAAGGCGATCGGGATGGAAGGCGTCGAGGTCACCGAGGACGATGTACGCGCATCGCGGCACGGGTACTACGCGAGCCTCTCGTACGTCGACGAGAAGGTCGGCGGGGTGCTCGAGGCGCTCGACATCTGCGGGATGGCCGACGACACCGTCGTCGTCTTCGTGTCGGACCACGGCGACTTCCTCGGCGAGCACGGGCTCTTCTACAAGATGTCGTTCCGCGAGCACGCTGCCCGGGTGCCGCTGATCGTGCGCGCACCGGGGCGCTTCGCGCCGCGCCGCGTGCGCGAGCCGGTCGGTCTCGCCGACCTGGCGCCCACGCTCGCCGAGCTCGCGCGGCCGGGGCTCGCCGCCGCGCTCGGCGACGAGCTCGACGGACGGAGCCTCGTGCCGCTGCTCGAGGGTGCCGACGAGGGCCCCGAGGGCGCCGCGCTCGGCGAGTACCTGGCCGAGGGCACGACGGCCCCGATGGTCATGATCCGGCGCGGGCGCTGGAAGCTCGTCCATGCCGAGGGCGACCCGGATCAGCTGTTCGACCTCGACCGCGACCCGCTCGAGCTCGAGAACCTCGCCGGGAGTGCCGAGCATGCGGGTCTCCTGGCCGCGTTCCGAGACGAGGTGCAGCGCCGGTGGGACCTCGGGACGCTCGGGGACGCAGTGCGGCGGAGCCAGCGCGACCGGCTCGCCGTGTTCCCCGCGCTCCAGCAGGGCCGGCGCGCGCCGTGGGACTACCAGCCCGTGCGCGACGCGTCGTCGCAGTACACGCGGAACACCATGGACGTCGCGGGGCGGGACCGCCTGTCCCGCTACCCGCCTGCCGAGCCACGGGGTTGAGAGCCGCCGTCTGCCGCCGGCACGGAGAGCCGCTCGAGATCGAGGAGCTCGCCCTCGACCCGCCCGGCCCGGGCGAGGTGCGGGTGCGGCTGGCGGCCTGCGCCGTGTGCCACAGCGATCTCCACTTCCTGCACGGCGACTGGGGCGGCGAGCTGCCTGCCGTCTTCGGCCACGAGGCGGCGGGGGTCGTCGAGGCAGTCGGGCCCGAGGTGAGCGCGGTCCAGCAGGGCGATCACGTCGTCGTCCACCTCGTGCGCTCGTGCGGCGAGTGCTTCTACTGCCTCCGCGGCGCCCCGCAGATGTGCGAGTCGGAGCTGCCGCTCGACCGGCGAAGCCCGCTGCGAGACCGCGCCGGGCTGGCGGTGGCGCAGGGCCTGCGCACGGGCGCGTTCGCCGAGGAAGTCCTGGTCGACCGGTCCCAGGTGGTGAAGGTGCCCGACTCGCTCCCGCTCGACCTGGCCTGCCTGCTCGCCTGCGGCGTGATGACCGGCATCGGAGCCGTGACCGACACGGCGCACGTGCCGCCCGGCGCGAGCGTCGTCGTGATCGGAGCCGGAGGCGTGGGGCTGAACAGCATCCAGGGCGCGGCCCTCTCCGGCGCCGACCCGGTGATCGCCGTCGACGTCGCGGAGAGCAAGCTCGGCGTGGCGGCGACGTTCGGCGCCACGCACGGCATCGAGGCGTCCCACGCGGACGCCGCCGCCCAGGTGCGCTCGCTCACCGGAGGCCGGGGCGCCGACTATGTCTTCGTCACCGTCGGCAGCGAAACGGCGATCGAGGAGGGGCTCGGCATGCTCCGGCCGCTGGGCACCCTCGTCGTCGTCGGGATGCCGCCCTCGGGGGTGCGCTTCGGCGTCGTCGCCGTCGACTTCGCCGACGCCGGCCTTCGCCTGCTCGGGAGCAAGATGGGCTCGAGCGACCCGGCTCTCGCCGTGCCGAGGCTGACGGGCCTCTACGAGCAGGGGCGGCTCAAGCTCGACGAGCTGATCTCCGCCCGGTATCCGCTGGAGGAGATCAACGAGGCGATCGCCGGCGTCGAGCAGGGCACAGCGAATCGCAACGTGATCGTGTTCCCGCCCGGCCCGGGCGCCGCATGAGGATCCGCAGCATCGAGACGTGGGCCGACGAGTTCGTCGGCATGGTGCGGGTCACGACCGACGAGGGCGCCGAAGGGTGGGGTCAGGTCGCGCCGTACAACGCCGACATTACGACGCTCGTCCTTCACCGCCAGGTGGCGCCCCACGCGCTCGGCAGGGATGCGTTCGCAATCGAGGCGCTCGTCGAGTCGATCCCCGAGCGCGAGCACAAGTTCCCCGGCTCGTACGTGTGCCGCGCGCTCGCGGGGCTCGACACCGCGCTCTGGGACCTGCGCGCGAAGATCGAGGGGAAGAGCGTCTGCGGGCTCCTCGGCGGGAGGCCGCGCGCGCTGCGCGCGTACGCCTCCAGCATGCGGCGCGACATCGATCCTGACGCCGAGGCGGAGCGGCTCCGCGAGCTCCGCGACCTGCACGGCTTCGACGCGTTCAAGCTCCGGATCGGCAGCGAGGTCGGCCACGACCGCGACGAGCGGCCGGGGCGCACGGAGGCGGTCGTCACCGCGGCCCGCGAGGCGCTCGGAGACGACGTCGCGCTGCTCGTCGACGCGAACAGCTGCTACACGCCCGGGAAGGCGATCGAGGTCGGGCGAATGCTCGAGGCGCACGGCGTCTGCCACTTCGAGGAGCCGTGCCCGTACTGGGAGCTGGACTGGACGCGGCAGGTGACCGAGGCCCTGGCGCTCGACGTGGCGGGCGGCGAGCAGGACTGCGACCTGTCGACCTGGCGGCGGATGATCGAGACGCGGACCGTCGACGTCGTCCAGCCCGACGTCTGCTACGTGGGCGGGCTGACCCGGGCGCTGCGCGTCGCGGGGCTGGCGGCGGAGGCGGGGCTCCCTTGCACGCCGCACTCGGCGAACCTCTCGCTCGTGCTCGTCTTCACGCTCCACTTCGCTGCGGCGATCCCCAACGCGGGCCCCTACGTCGAGCTCTCGATCGAGCCAGACGACGAGTACTACCCGTGGCAGGCCGGCCTGTACGAGCCGCGGCCGCAGGTGGTCGACGGCGCCGTCACGGTTCCGGACGGCCCCGGGTGGGGGATCGAGGTCTCGCCCGACTGGCTGGCCCGAGCCGACCGGCGCGTCAGCGCTCTCGCCGCCTGATGGCGCCGCGCCCGGTCCTGGCAGCGGACGCGAACGCTGGGAGCGTCGCGCTCGTCACCGGCGGCGGCACCGGCATCGGCCGGGCGACCGCCGGAGAGCTCGCGCGCACCGGCGCCAGAGTCGTCGTCTGCGGCCGGCGGCTCGAGCGGCTCGAGGCGGTGCGGGCGGAGATCGAGCAGGCGGGCGGTGAGTGCCTGGCCGTCGCGTGCGACGTGCGCGAGCCCGAGCAGGTGGCGCGGCTGGTCGAGGCGGCGCTCGACCGCTTCGGCGCGATCGACGTGCTCGTCAACAACGCCGGCGGGCAGTTCGTCGCGCCCGCCGAGGAGATCTCCGGCAAGGGGTGGCGCGCCGTCCATCGGCTCGCGGTCGACGCCGCCTGGGGGCTCACGCGGCTCGTGGCCGAGCGTTCGCTGATCCCGAACCGGCGCGGCGTCGTCGTCTTCGTCGGCTTCTCGCCCCGGCGCGGCACGCCCGGAATGGCCCACGCGTCGGCCGCGCGGGCGGCCGTCGAGAACCTCGCCGCGGGCCTCGCGCTCGAATGGAGCCGGTACGGCATTCGCAGCGTCTGCGTCGCGCCCGGGACGATCCTCACCGAGGGTCTCGAGCAGTACGGCGAGGAGGCGATCGCCGGCTGGGAGCGCGCCGTGCCGCTCGGCCGCCTCGGCCGCCCGGACGAGATCGCAGCCGTGATCGCGTTCCTCGCCTCTCCGGGCGGCGCCTACGTGACGGGCACGACCGTCGTGGTCGACGGCGGCGCCGACGCCTGGGGACAGGGCGAGCCGCCGCCTCCGGCCAGCTGACACAATCGCCCGCTGTGGACGCCGCCCTCTTCCCGCTCACGGACGAGCAACGCGAGATCCGCACGCTCTGCCGCGAGTTCGCGGAGCGCGAGATCCGCCCGATCTCGGCGGCCGTGGACGAGGCCGACACCGAGATGCCCTGGGAGATCTGGCACCGGGCCGCCGAGGTCGGGCTGACCTCGTTCATGCTCCCCGAGGACGTCGGCGGCGGCGGCATGACCGACGCGCTCACGCAGGCGCTCGTCCAGGAGGAGCTCTGCTGGGGCTGCTCCGGGATCGGCAACCTGATCACGTCGAACGGCTTCTTTGCCAAGCCGGTCCTGGTGCTCGGGACGGACGAGCAGGTCCGCCGGTGGGTGGCGCCGCTCGCCGGCGAGCGGCCGCCGATCGGCGCGCTCGCCAGCACCGAGCCCGGCGTCGGCTCCGACGCGGCGGCGATGACCACGACGGCGACGCGGGTGGACGGCGGCTACGTCCTGCACGGCCAGAAGAGCTGGGTCTCGAGCGCCGGCCCGGCCGAGTACTACGTCGTCTTCGCGACCGTCGCGCCGGGAACGCGCTCGAAGGGCATCACGGCCTTCGTGCTCGAGCAGGGCGACCCCGGCTTCACGATCGGCCCACCGATGCGGAAGATGGGCCAGCGCGCGCTGGTCAGCGCCGAGCTGTTCCTCGAAGACGTGCGCGTGCCGGAGGACCGGCGCCTCGGCGCCGAGGGCGACGGCTTCCGGGGGCTGATGCGCACCTTCGACCTCTCGCGGATCACGCTCGGCGCCGCGGCGACGGGGCTCGCCCGCGCGGCGCTCGAGTACGCCGTCGAGTACGCGAAGAGCCGCGAGCAGTTCGGGCGCCCGATCGCGGAGCACCAGGCGGTCGCCTTCCGGCTCGCCGACATGGCGGTGCGCGTCGAGGCGTCCCGCCTGCTCGTCTGGCAGGCGGCGCGAAAGGCCGACGCCGGCGAGGACGTGGGCCTCGAGGCGGCGATGGCGAAGCTCCACGCGTCGGAGGCGGCGATGTGGTGCACGTGGGCGGCGGTGCAGACGCTCGGCGGCTGGGGCTACTCGCGCGAGTACCCGGTCGAGAAGTGGATGCGCGACGCGAAGCTCGAGGAGATCGAGGAAGGCACGTCGGACATCCAGCGCCTGATCATCTCGCGACGCCTGCTGGCTTGACCCGCGACCTGCGCCCGCTGTTCGACCCCGCGTCGGTCGCCGTCCTGGGCGCCTCGGCCGACCCGTCGAAGTGGGGCAACACGCTCGCGCGCGGCGCCCTGCGCGGCGAGAGCCGCCGCCGGGTGTTCCTCGTCAACCGGTCGGGCGGCGAGATCCTCGGCCGGGCCGCGTACCCGTCGCTGGCCGACCTGCCCGAGGCGCCGGAGCTCGTCGTGGTGAGCGTGCCCGCCGCCGGGTTCGCGGAGGCCGTCGACCGCTCGCTCGACGCGGGCGCGAAGGCGATCGTCGCGATCAGCGCCGGGCTCGGCGAGGCCGGCGCCGAGGGCCGCCGCCTCGAGGACGCCGTCGTCGAGCGGGTGCGCGCGGCAGGCGCAGTCATGCTCGGCCCCAACTGCCTGGGCGTCTTCGATGCGGGCGCCGAGCTCGACCTCGGCTGGAGCGTCCTTCCGGCCGGGCCGGTCGGACTGATCTCGCAGAGCGGGAACCTGGCGCTCGAGCTGGCCCGCCTGGCCGCGCCGGCCGGGCTCGGCTTCTCGCGCTTCGCGTCGCTCGGCAACCAGGCCGACCTCGTGGCGTCCGACCTGCTCGACGAGCTGGCGACCCACGACGAGACGCGCGTGATCGCTCTCTATCTCGAGGACTTCCGCGACGGTCGCGCGTTCGTGGCGGCGGCGGCGCGGGCGCGCGAGCTGGGCAAGCCGGTCGTGCTGCTCACCGGCGGCGTCACCCAGGCGAGCGCTCGCGCCGCGCTTTCCCACACGGGCGCCCTCGTCAGCGACGCGCGGTCGGTCGAGGCGGCCTGCCGCGCCGCGGGCATCGTGGACGTCGCGACGCCGAAGCAGCTCGTCGACGCGGCTCAGGCGCTCCTCTCGGGCCGGACGCCGCGGGGGCGGCGCGTCGCGGTCTACTGCGACGGCGGCGGGCACGGGGTCGTAGCGGCGGACGTCCTCGCCGCGGCCGGGCTCGACGTGCCGGCGCTCTCCGCGGTCACGACCGCGGCCCTGGCGAAGGAGCTGCCGTCGACCGCGAGCCTCGCGAACCCGGTCGACTTCGCGGGCGGCGGCGAGCGGGGCCTCGCCGCGTATGCGGACGTCGGGCGGATCCTGCTCGGCGCGGACGACGTCGACGCGGTGCTGCTGACCGGCTACTTCGGCGGCTACGGCGTCGACACGCCGGAGCTCGAGGCCGAGGAGGTCGAGGCCGCGCACGACCTCGCGGGGGCCGCGACGGCGACCGGCGGCACGCTCGTCGTCCACTCGTCGTACGCCGTCTCCCCGGCCTCGACGGCGCTCCGCGCCGGCGGCGTGCCGGTCTACGGCGACGTCGAGTCGGCCGTCGCGGCGCTGGCGCTGCTCGCCGGCCGGGACGAGCCGCCCCGGCGGCTCCCCGCCGACCCGCGCTCGCTCGACCCGGTCGCGGCGCCGGCGCCCGGCTACGCGGCCGCGCGGGCGTTCGTCGCAGCCGCAGGGGTGCCCGTATCGGAGGCGCGCACGGCGGCGACGCTCGCGCAGGCCCTGGCGGCCGGCGACGAGCTCGGCTATCCCGTCGTGCTGAAGGCGGCCGACCTGCTGCACAAGTCGGACCTGGGCGGCGTCGTCCTCGGGATCGGGAACGGCGACGAGCTCGCGGAGGCGTTCTCCGACCTGACGGCACGGCTCGGAGCCCGGGAGCTCTCGGTCGAGCGCATGGCGCCCGTGGCCGACGGCGTCGAGCTGATCGCAGGCATTCGGCGCGACCCGCGCTTCGGGCCGCTCGTCCTGGTCGGCCTCGGCGGCATCTACGCGGAGATCCTCGACGATGTCGCGGTGGCCCTCGCGCCGGTGGCCGTCGAGGAGGCCGAGCGGCTGCTCCGCTCCCTGCGTGGGGCGCCGCTGCTCGAGGGCGCGCGCGGCCGGCCGGCGCTCGACGTCGCTGCCGCGGCTGCGGCGGTAGCCGCCCTCTCCCGGGCGGCGGCCGCCTGCCCGGCGGTCGCGGAGCTCGACGTCAACCCGCTGCTCGTCCTGCCCGACGGCTGCCTGGCGCTCGACGCGCGAGTCATGGTGGCGGTCTAGGCTCGCCGGGCGATGAACACCGAGGTCTTCGTCACCTGCGCGGTGACCGGGGCCGGCGTGACGACGGCCCGCTCCGCGCTCGTGCCGGTGACGCCGGAGCAGATCGCCGACGCGGCGCTCGAGGCGGCCGCGGCCGGCGCCGCGATCGCGCACATCCACGTCCGCGACCCGGCGACCGGCGCCCCGTCGCGCGACACCGCCCTCTACCGCGAGGTCGTCGAGCGGATCCGCGCCTCCGGCACCGATGTCGTCGTCAACCTGACCGCCGGCATGGGCGGCGATCTCGTCCTCGGCGGCGTCGAGTCGCCCCTGCCGCCCAGCGCCGAGGGGACCGACATGGCCGGCGCCGGCGAGCGGCTCGAGCACGTCGCCGAGCTCCTGCCGGAGATCTGCACGATCGACTGCGGGACGATGAACTTCGCCGAGGGCGACTACGTGATGACGAACACGCCCTCGATGCTGCGCGAGCTGGCCCGGCAGGTGCAGGCGCTCGGAGTGCGGCCGGAGCTCGAGGTGTTCGACACGGGGCACCTCGTCTTCGCGAAGGAGCTGATCGCGGAGGGGCTGGTCGACGAGCCCGCGCTGATCCAGCTCTGCCTGGGGATCCCCTACGGCGCGCCCGCCGACCCGCGCACGCTGCTGACCCTCGTCGACCAGCTGCCGACCGGCTGCGTGTTCTCGGCGTTCGCGATCGGGCGCCTGCAGCTGCCGTTCGTCGGGCTCGCCGCCCTGGCCGGCGGCAACGTCAGGGTCGGCCTCGAGGACAACCTCTGGCTCGAGCGGGGTGTCTTGGCCACCAACGGCGCGCTCGTCGAGCGAGCCGTGACGATCCTCGAGGCGATGAACGTACGCGTCCTCGGGCCGGGCGAGGTGCGCGAGCGCCTGCGGCTGACGCGCCGCTGATGCCGGTCGCGCTGATCGGCGGCGGCGTCATCGGCGGCGGCTGGGCCGGACGCCTGATCGAGAACGGCGTCGACGTGGTCGTCCACGACCCGCATCCGGAGGCCGAGCGCCGGCTCGCGGAGGTGCTCGAGCTCGCGGAGCGGGCGTGGGCGAAGCTGACGCTCGCGCCGCGCCCGCGCGGGACGGTCTCGTTCGCGCCGACGATCGCGGCGGCCGTCGCCGGGGCCGACGTGATCCAGGAGAGCACGCCCGAGAACGAGGAGCTCAAGCGCCGCCTGCTCGCGGAGATCGACGCGCACGCCGCGCCCGACGCGCTCGTCTGCTCGTCGACGTCCGGCCTGCCGCCCAGCCGGCTGCAGGCCGGGATGCAGCGGCCGGACCGCTTCGTCGTCGGCCACCCGTTCAACCCGGTCTACCTGCTGCCGCTGGTCGAGGTCTGCGGGGGCGCGCGGACCTCCGAGGAGACGGTCGAGCGCGCGCTCGCGTTCTACGCGTCAATCGGGATGATGCCGCTGCACATCCGGCGGGAGGTCGACGGCTTCGTCGCCGACCGGCTGCTGGAGGCGCTCTGGCGAGAGGCGCTCTGGCTCGTGCACGACGACGTCGCGACGGTCGCCGAGGTGGACGACGCGATCCGCTACGGCGCAGGCCTGCGCTGGGCGCAGATGGGGACGTTCCTCACCTACCGGATCGCGGGCGGCGAGGCGGGCATGCGGCACTTCCTGGCCCAGTTCGGCCCGGTGCTCGGATGGCCGTGGACGAAGCTGACAGACGTCCCCGAGCTGACCGACGAGCTGGTCGAGAAGCTCGCCGCGCAGTCCGACGAGCAGGCCGCCGGCCTCTCGACCCGCGAGCTGGAGCGGCTCCGGGACGACAACCTCGTCGCGATCCTGCAGGCGCTGCGTTCGCGCGACTACGGTGCGGGCGCGGTTCTGCGGGCCCATGAGGCGCGGCTGTTCGGCGCCGCTGCACCGCCGCCGCTCGACCAGACCAAGCCGCTGCGGCTGTTCGAGACTGTCGTCGACCTCTCCTGGCTCGACTACAACGGCCACATGACCGAGGCCCGCTACGGTGACGTCTTCGCCTACGCGACGGATGCCTTCCTCACGCACGTCGGGATCGACGAGAGCTACCTCGCCGGCGGCCACAGCGCCTACACGGCCGAGGCGCACATCCGCTACCTGCGCGAGGTCGGCGGCCTCGAGCCCCTGTCGGTCGCCACGCAGGTTCTCGGCGCCGACGACAAGCGCCTGCACCTCTTCCACTCGCTGACGCACGGCTCGAGCGGCGAGGTGCTCGCGACCGGCGAGTACATGCTGCTCCACGTCGACACCCGCGCCGTGGGCGCCGCGCCGTGGGTGGAGCCCGTCGCCGGCCGGGTCGCGGCCGCGGCTGCCGCTCACGCCGAGCTGCCGACGCCCGCGGGCGCCGGCCGCTCGATCGCGCTTCGCCGCGGTTAGGCCCCCAGGAGCGCAACGCCCGCCACGACGAGGATCGCGCCGGCGAGCCGCGCCGGGCCGACCCGCTCGCCGAGGAGCGGCGCCGCGAGCGCGGTCGCGATCACCACGCTCGTCTCGCGCACCGCCGCGACCGAGGCCGCCGGCGCGCGGGCGAGCGCGGCGAGGACGAGGACGTAGGCGCCGAACGCGGCGAGCCCGGCGGCGATCGGCGCCGGCCCGACCGCGCGCCGGAGCGGCTCGCGGCCCCGCCGGGCGAGCAGCACCACCAGGAATCCGGCGGTCGCGGGGATCATCGAGAGCTCCTGGTAGACGACCGGCGAGGCGTGCCGGATCCCGTACTTGTCGATCAGCGTGTACGAGGCGATGCAGCTGGCGATCGCGAGCGCGAGCCCGAGGTCGGCGGCCCTCGCCCGGCCGCCGATGCCGCGCACCAGCAGCACCCCGGCCGAGACGAGCAGCACGCCGGCCGCCTGCGACGCGGTCGCCCCCGTGCCGAGGAAGACGACGCCCGCGAGCAGCACGAGCACCGGGGCGGCGCCGCGCGCGACCGGGTACACGAACGAGAGCTCGGCCCGGCCGTACGCCGTCGCCAGCAGCAGGAAGTACGTGAGCTGGAACGCCGACGTGACGACGACGAACGGCCAGACGCCCGCGTCCGCGCCCCACGCAATCGCCGCGACCGGGGCAAAGGCGAGCACGCCGGCGACGAGGGCGACCGCGGTGGCGGCCTCGACGTCCGGCGCCCGGGCCAGGAGCAGGTTCCAGAAGGCGTGCAGGAACGCCGCGCCGAGCGCGAGCAGGAGGGCCGACGTCGGCATCTGGCCCCGAGAGTAGGCTGCCGTGCCGATGACGCTCGTCATCGCCCACCGCGGCGCCAGCTGGGACGAGCGGGAGAACACGCTCGCGGCGTTCGAGCGGGCGATCGCGGTCGGCGCCGACTACGTCGAGCTCGACGTGCAGGCCTCGCGCGACGGGGAGCTCGTCGTCTTCCACGACCTCGAGCTCGACCGGCTGACGCCGTTGAGCGGCCCCCTCCGGCACCGGGCCGCCGGCGAGCTCCGCGAGGTCGGGATCCCGACGCTCGGCGAGGTGGTCGAGCTCACCCGCGGGCGCGTCGGCCTGATGGCGGAGCCGAAGAGCGCGTGGCGCTACCGCGCGCAGGACCTCGCCGGCCGGACCGCGCGGCTGCTCGCCCCCGACGACGTCATCGTCTCGTTCGAGCCGTGGGCCCTCCGGGAGGCACTCCGTGCGCGACCGGACGTGCGGGCGGTCCAGCACGTCGGCTACGGCGTCTCGATCCGCCGCGCGGCCGGCTACGCCTGGGCCGCCGGCTTCCACGACCGGCGCGCGACGCGGCGCGGCATCGAGCGAGCGCGGGCGCTCGGGCTCGCGACGACCGTCTTCACGGTCAACGACCCGGCCCGGATGCGCGAGCTGGTCGCGCTGGGCGTCGACGGGATCTTCACCGACCGCCCCGACGTGCTCCGCGCCGCGCTGCCGTAAGGTCGTCAGCCGCCGTTCGCCACGGCCAGCACGGCCTTGACGATGCCGTCGTAGCCGGTGCAGCGGCAGAGGTTGCCGCTCAGCGCGATCCGCACCTCGTCCTCGCTCGGGCTCGCGTTCTCACGCAGGAGGGCGGTTGCGGAGACGAGCATCCCCGGCGTGCAGAAGCCGCACTGGACGCCGCCGTGCTCGAGGAACGCCGTCTGCAGCGGGTGCAGGTCGGCCCCGTCCGCGAGCCCTTCGACGGTCGTGACCTCGCTGCCCTCCGCCTGGAGCGCGAGGTACGAGCACGCATTCACCGGCTTGCCGTCGAGCAGCATCATGCAGGCGCCGCACTCGGAGTCGTCGCAACCTTCCTTCGACCCGGTCAGCCCGATCGCGTCGCGCACGGCATCGAGGAGGCTCGTCCCAGGCTCCAGCTCGACCGGGTAGGCGACGCCGTTGACCGCGAGCGTTGCCGCGACCTTCACGCCGCCGCTCCCGGACGCGCCGAGCTGGCGGGCACGGGCACGTCGAAGCCGCGGGCGCGGTCCAGAGCGACCTGCACGGCGCGGCGCGTGATCACCGCGGCCATCGCCCGCCGGTAGCCGGCGGAGCCGCGGACGTCGGAGATCGGCGCCGCCGCCTCGGCCGCCGCCGCCGCAGCCGCCTCGACCGCGTCGTGACCGCCGTCGCTGTCAGCCAGGTGGGCCTCGGCCTCGGCGACGCGGTGGATGGTCGGCGCGAGCGCCGTGATCGCGATCCGTGCCTCGGCGACCCGGTCGCCGTCGACGGTCACGACCGCCGTCGCGCCGACGACGGCGATCTCCATCTGCCGGCGGTACTCGAGGCGGACGTAGGCGCTGCCGGCGCCGTCGGGCGGCGCCGGGACGTCGACTGCCGTCAGGAGCTCGTCGGGGCGGGCGGTCGTCTCGCCGGGGCCCGAGCAGAGGTCGGCGACCGCCACCCAGCGGGCACCCGCCTGCGAGCGGAGCGTCACGGTGGCGTCGAAGCAGACGAGCGGGCCGCCGGTCTCCATCGCCGGCGACGCGTTCATCAGGTTGCCGCCGATCGTCCCCTGCGCCCGCGTCGCGTGCGAGCCGACGATCGCGGACGCGTCCGCGAGGGCCGTGAA
>DATBMD010000338.1:0-36347 GCA_036555085.1 Gaiellaceae bacterium | reverse complement strand
GTCCCCTCGCCGACGATCAGCCCCTTCGCGATCACCGCGATCCGGTCGCAGAGCGCGTCCGCCTCGAACATGTAGTGCGTCGTCAGCAGCACCGTCTTCCCGGCCTGGGTCAGCGACGCGATCATCGCGCGCAGCTCCCGGGCGCCGACCGGGTCGACCCCGATCGTCGGCTCGTCCAGGAACACGACGGGCGGGTCGTGGAGCAGGCCGCGGGCGATGTGGAGGCGCTGCCGCATGCCGCGCGAGTACCCCTCGACGCGCTCCTTCTCGCGGCCGTCGAGCCCGACGAGCTCCAGCAGCTCGGCGATGCGCCGCTTCTGCAGCGCGGGGTCGACGCCGTACAGCTCGGCGAAGTAGCGGAGGTTGTCGAGCCCCGACAGCCGCTCGTAGAGGCCGCGGTCGCCACCGAAGACGTAGCCGATCCGCTCCCGGACCCAGCGCGCGTCCTTGACGACGTCCCGACCGAGCACGCGCGCCTCCCCGGCGGTGGGGATCAGCAGCGTGATCAGCATCTTGATCGTGGTCGTCTTGCCGGCCCCGTTCGGGCCGAGCAGCCCGAACAGCTCGCCCTCCTCGATCGCGAAGCTGACGCCGCGAACCGCCTCGACCTCGAGCGAGCGGCGGCGGATCGTCCCGGTCGTCGTCCGGTACGTCCGCCGCAGGTTGACGGCTTCGACGACCGGCGGCACGGCGGCGAATGGTACTAGGGTGCCGGGTCGTGGACCGGATCGCACTCGTCAGCCGCTCCTACGAGGCCTTCGCGCGGGGCGACCTCGACGCCGTCACCGCCGACATGGCGGAGGAGATCGAGTGGCACCAGGCGCAGGGGCTCCCGCACGGCGGGCTCTACAGGAGCCTCGCCGAGGTGCGGCGCCACGTGTTCGCGCCGCTCGACGCCGACTGGTGGGATGAGTTCGTGGTCACGCCGTCGGAGTTCCTCGACGCCGGCGGCGAGGTCGTGGTGCTCGGCCGCTACCGCGGCACCGCGAAGGGCACCGGCCGAAAGCTCGACGTTCCCTTCGTCCACGTGTGGACGCTGCGTGACGGCAGGGCGGTTCGGTTCCGGCAGTTCCTCGACACCGCCGGCTGGAACGAGGCGCTCGCGCCCTGATCTGCTGTTGACATGACACGGGCGCGCTGCGACAGTTTTCGCCGCGCGGGCGGCTGCGGCGTCGTCGTGTGACAAACAACGTGCCACGCCGGACGTCAGAACCCGCGACACGTTCCACAAGGAGGGCATGAATGAAGAAGATCGTCGTGATGGCGCTCGCGCTGACGACGCTAACCGCGCTGCTGGCGGCGACGGCAAGCGCCCGGCCGAGCGTCGCAGCCCAGGGAGTGAGCTGCAAGAACACGCTCAAGATCGCGCTCGTGACCCCGCTCACCGGCGGCGCGGGCTTCATCGGCAACGAGCAGCTGACGTGGGCGAAGTACGCGGTGAAGACGCTGCCGAAGCAGTACGGCCTCAAGATCCGGCTCGTCACCGGCGACACGCCCGTCGAGCAGGGCAATGCGCCCGCGCAGACGCTCGCGCAGAAGTTCGTCGGCGACCGGAGCGTGGTCGCGATCATCGGGCCCTCGACGTCCGGCGCGGTTGCCGCGTCGAGCCAGACCTACCACCAGGCCGGGCTCGCGCACATCTCGCCGTCGGCGACGCGCACGTCGCTGACCAAGGGTGCATCCAGGGAAGCGACCCCGTCGTTCTTCCGTGTCGTGCCGGGCGACTACATCCAGGGCCCGAGCGACGCGAAGTACATGATCGAGAAGCTGAACGCGAAGAAGGTCGTGATCATCGACTTCCAGGAGCCCTACTCGACCGGCCTCGCGGAGTCGGCCGAGTCGGTCCTGAAGAAGGGCAACGTCGCGACGACCCGCATGTCGGTGCCGAACACGGTCACCGACTTCTCGTCGTACGTGACGCGGGTACCGAACGACGCGGACATCGTCTTCTTCCTGACGCAGAAGCCGTCCGACGCGCAGACCTTCGCGCAGCAGATGGTGGAGCAGGGCAAGCGGGCCAAGGTGTTCGGCGGCGACGGCTCGAACTCCCCCGACCAGTTCAAGACCCCGGGGGCGTATTTGTCCAACTTCGCTCCGGACATCAGCGGCTTCGGCTACAACAAGGCGATCATCGACGGCTGGAAGAAGGACAACCCGGAGGCGACGCTCGGCTCGTTCGGCCCCCCGACCTACGGTGCCGTCCAGGTCGCGCTGAACGCGATCAAGAAGGCGTGCAACAAGGGCAAGGGCCAGATCGTTGATCGCCGCGACGTCGTCCGGAACGTCAAGAAGATCAGGGTCAAGAACTGGATCCTCGGCGGCGACTTCCGCTTCTCGACGAAGTCGAACGACCCGCTGAACGCGAAGTTCTACATCTTCCAGATCCAGTCCAACGGCACGTACAAGCTCGTCGGCTAGAGCGTGGGGGAACCACATGGTTCCCCCACGTGCCCCCTCCTTTCGGCCGGGGGGCCGCGCACGGTAGCGTGGCCTCCCGGCCGGCAGAGCCGGCCTCCGGCCGCCGGTCCGAGGCTCCGGGGCACACGCTCGAGCAGCCCTGCTCCGCGTGTCGGATACCCGGGATGAAATCGCCGCCATCCGGGCTCTAGACTCGTCTCTCGCGTGGACTGGGACACCTTCATCCAGCTGACGGTCAACGGTCTCACGCTGGGCAGCGTCTACGCCCTGATCGCCCTCGGCTACTCGCTCGTCTACGGGATCCTCAAGCTCCTCAACTTCGCACATGGCGACGTCTTCATGGTGGGCACGTTCATCGGCTTCGGCCTGCTCCAGCTCCTGGGCGGCTCGGCCGACCCGATGGTGCCCGCGTGGCTGCTGCTGGTCCTGATCACCCTCGGCGCGATGGCCGGCTGCGCGATGCTCGGGGTGGCGATCGAGCGCTTCGCGTACCGGCCGCTGCGCGACGCCCCGCGGATCGCCCCGCTGATCAGCGCCCTCGGCGTCTCCTTCTTCCTCACCTACTCGATGCAGCTGATGTTCGGGGCGGAGTTCCGCGACTACGAGACCTTCTCGCTTTCCGGCGGCTCGCTCTACTTCGAGGGGATCGACATCGGCAACGTGCGCGTGCCGCTGCTACGGATCATCACGATCAGCGCCGCGTTTGCGCTGATGATCGTGCTCTGGCTGCTCGTCACGCGGACCCGCACCGGCAAGGCGATGCTGGCGACGTCGTACGACCGCGAAGCCGCATCGATGATGGGCATCGACGTCGACCGGGTGATCGTCTTCGCCTTCGTGCTCGGGTCGGCGCTCGCCGGCGCCGCGGGAGTCCTGTTCGCGCTGCGCGTGCCGACAACGGTGACGATCGGTTTCCTCGCCGGGCTGAAGGGGTTCACGGCGGCGGTGATCGGCGGCATCGGCTCGATCCCGGGCGCGATGGCCGGCGGGCTGATCCTCGGCTTCGCCGAGGCGTACGTGCAGGGCTACATCTCGACCCGCTGGTCGGACCTGTTCGTCTTCTCGATCCTGATCCTCTTCATGCTCTTCCGCCCGCAGGGCCTGTTCGGGAAGGCCGACATCCGGAAGGTGTGAGGTGAGCGACGACATCCACGACCTCGACGAGAGCCTGACGCGGCCGCTCGAGGGCGCCGCCGAGGCGTCGGCGGCGGAGGGAGCCTCGAGCCCGGCGGTCGGCCGCGACGAGTGGGTGGCGCGCCACGGGGAGCGGCGAACGCGCCGCGAGGGCGTGCTCGGCACGATCGAGGACCGGCTCCGAGCCGTCCCGTGGTGGGCGTGGCTGGCGCTCTTCGTCGCCGTCGTCTGCCTCCTGCCGATCGGGTTCGAGGGCGGCTACGTCCGCCGGGTCGCGTTCGACACCGTGGTCTACATGCTGCTCGCGCTCGGGCTCAACGTCGTCGTCGGGTGGGGCGGGCTGCTCGACCTCGGCTACGTCGCGTTCTTCGGGGTGGGCGCGTATACGTATGCGCTCCTCGCATCGGAGAAGTTCGACCTCCACCTGCCGCCGCTGGTCGTGATCCCGATCGTCGTCGCGGTGGGGGCGATCGTGGGCTTCCTCGTCGGCCTCCCCTCGCGGCGCCTCGTCGGCGACTACCTCGCGATCGTGACGCTCTTCTTCCAGCTGATCTTCTTCACGACGATGACGAACGCCGACAGCGTCTTCGGGCACAACCTGACGGGCGGGCCGAACGGGATCCTGAACATCGACCCGCTCAGCCTGTTCGGGCGCGACCTCGTGGTGCAGCACGAGGGCATCTTCAACGTCGCCTACCTCTACGTCGCCATGGCCTTCTTCGTCGTCGTGTACGTGGCGCTGCGATTCGTCAACGAGTCGAGGACCGGCCGGGCATGGCGCTCGCTGCGGGAGGACCCGCTGGCCGCCGAGCTGATGGGCATGCCGGTCAACTCGCTGAAGCTGCTCGCGTTCGCGTTCGGGGCCGCGGTGGCGGCCCTCACGGGCTCGCTCTTCGCGTCGCTCAACGCGAGCGTCTTCCCGCAGACGTTCGCCTTCGCGCTGCTGATCACGATCTACACGATGGTGATCCTCGGCGGCTCCGGGAGCCAGGCCGGCGTCGTGGTCGGGGCGATCCTGGTCAGCGTCATGCTCGAGCTGCTCCGCGAGCCCGGCGACGCGCGGATGCTCTTCTACCCGGTCGTGCTGCTCGGCCTGATCGCGGTCTTCCGCCTCTCGATCAAGCTGGCTGTCGTCCTCGGCGGGACGCTCGCGCTGGGCTTCGTCGTGCACCTGGTCGCGAAGGGCATCGACGATTCGTGGGTCTCCGGCACGACCGCCGACGCGGGCCGGCTGGCCGACTGGGTCTCGCACTGGGTGGTGGTGCCAACGCAGTTGGAGTCCTGGATCGCGCCCGTCTCGTACATCTCCCTCGTCGCGCTCCTGCTCGTGCTCACCCTGCTGCGGGGGTGGGGGCGCATCGCGCTGCTGATCCCGACCCTCTACCTCGCGGCCTTCGTGTGGGAGAACGTGATGCTGGCCCGGCCGGAGCCGACCCGCTTCATCGTCCTCGGCGCGATGCTGATCGCGCTGATGATCATCCGGCCGACCGGCCTGCTCGGCGAGAAGCGCGTGCAGATCGTCTGATGGAGAAGCTGCTCGACCTGCGCGGCGTGACGATGGCGTTCGGCGGCCTGACCGTCGTCGACCGGCTCGACCTCCATGTCGGCGAGGGCGAGATCGTGAGCGTGATCGGGCCGAACGGTGCCGGCAAGACGACGCTCTTCAACCTCGTCACCGGCGTCTACGAGCCGACGGAGGGGGACATTCTCTTCGCCGGGGAGAGCATCAAGGGGCTCGCGCCTCACAGGATCACCCGCAAGGGCATCGCGCGCACGTTCCAGACGCTGCGGCTGTTCCTGAACATGTCCGTGCGCGAGAACGTGATGAGCGCCGCCTACGGCCACACCCGGGCGGGGGTCTTCCGCTCGATGCTGCGCACGCCCGGCATGCGGCGCGAGGAGCGCGAGATCCGCACACTGGCGGAGCAGCGGCTCGCGTTCTTCGGCCAGCGGCTGATGGGGTACCGGTGGGACCAGCCCGCGTACAGCCTCTCGTACGCGAACAGGCGGCGGCTGGAGATCGCCCGTGCCACCGCCACCAACCCGCGCCTGCTGCTGCTCGACGAGCCCGCCGCCGGGATGAACCCGAAGGAGACGCAGGAGATCACCGAGCTGATCGCGCAGCTGCGCGAGGAGGGCGGCTACACGATCCTCGTGATCGAGCACGACATGCACGTCGTCGAGGGCATCTCCGACCGGGTGGTCGCGCTCGACCACGGCGTCAAGATCGCCGAGGGGTCGTTCGAGCACGTTGCCACCGACCCCAAGGTCGTCGAGGCGTACCTGGGCACCGGCGGGATGGCGCGGAAGTGAACGGCGCGCCCCCGCTCCTCCAGCTCGAAGGGGTGAACACCTACTACGGGTCGATCCACATCCTCCAGGACTCCAACATCGTCGTCCGCGAGGGCGAGCTCGTCTGCCTGCTCGGCGGGAACGCCTCGGGGAAGTCGACGACGCTGAAGACGATCCTGGGGCTCGTCCGGCCCCGCACCGGCCGCGTCCTGCTCGGCGGCGAGGACGTGACCCGGACGCCAACCGCACACCGCATCAGGCGCGGGCTGGCGATCGTGCCCGAGAACCGGCGGCTGTTCGGTCCGATGACCGTTCTGCAGAACCTGGAGATGGGCGCCTACCTCCGGTCGAAGGCGGACCTGCGAGAGGAGTTCGAGCGCGTCTATACGCTGTTCCCGCTCCTCTACGAGCGCCGCAAGCAGCTGGCGGGCACGCTCTCCGGCGGGGAGCAGCAGATGGTCGCGATGGGACGCGCACTGATGTCGAAGCCCAAGCTGCTCCTGATGGACGAGCCGTCGATGGGGCTGGCGCCGATCCTCGTCGAGCGGAGCTTCGAGATCATCAAGCAGGTGCACGAGTCCGGCGTCGCGATGCTCATCGTCGAGCAGAACGCGAACGTGTCGCTCGCGATCGGCGACCGCGGCTACGTCCTCTCGACCGGGCGCGTCGTCCTCGAGGGCAGCGCCGCCGAGCTGCTCGAGAACGAAGAGCTCCGGAAGGCGTACCTTGGCCGTTGAGGCCGGCCGCGTGGGCGCCGCGATCCGGGACGAGTTCCCGATCCTCGCGCACACGACGTATCTCAACTCCTGCTCGCAGGGAGCGCTCTCGCACCGTGTGCGCGCGGCGTACGCGGAGTACCTCGACGGCTGGGACGCGCACGGGGCCGAGTGGGAGCACTGGGTCGAGCGGGCGGAGGCCGCGCGTGAGGCATTCGCACGGCTGCTCGGCGCGGAGGCGCGCGAGGTCGCGGTGACCACGTCGGTGTCGCAGGGCGTCAACGGGATCGTCAGCGCCCTGCCGCTCGAGCGGAACGGGCGCACGCGCATCGTCATCAGCGAGTACGAGTTCCCCACGGTCGGCCAGATCGCCCACGCTCAGGAGCTGCGCGGCGCCGAGGTCGTGCACGTCACGCCCGGGCCCGACGGCGTGATCCCGGTGGAGCGCTTCGCGGAGGCGATCGACGAGCGGACGACGCTCGTGTGCTGCGCGACGATCTCGTACCGCACCGGCCACCGGCTCGACGTCCGCGAGATCGCGCGGATCGCGCACGAGCGCGGCGCGCTCGTGCTCGCCGACAGCTACCAGGCAGTCGGGGCGATCGAGCTCGCCGTCGACGAGCTCGGCGTGGACTTCGTCACAGGGGGCACGGTCAAGTACCTGCTCGGCTCCGCGGGGCTCGGCTTCCTCTACGTCAGGCAGGAGCTCCTCGAGCGGCTGCTGCCGACGCAGACCGGCTGGTTCGCGGACGAGGACATCTTCCAGATGGACATCTCGGACTACTCCCCGGCCGCGGACGCCCGCCGCTTCGACGCGGGCACGCCGCCGGTGCCGAACATCTACGGCGGCCTGGCCGGCATGTCGATCGTCGAGGAGGTGGGAGTGGCGGCGATCGAGGGCCACGTGCGGACGCTCAACACGCGCCTGATCGAGGGCCTGGCCGAGCTCGGCGCCGACGTCGTGACGCCCGCCGACCCCGCGCACCGCGGGCCTCTGGTCTGCGTGCGCTCCACCGACGTCGGGGCGCTCGTCTCGGAGCTCGCCTCGGACCGGATCGTCGTCTCCACCCGCGACGACAGCGTCCGGATCGCCGCGCACCTCTACAACACCGACGAGGACGTCGAGCGGATCCTCGCCGCGCTGCGGTCCCGGCGCCACCTGCTGGCCTAGTGCCACATTGTCACAAGCTTCCCCCGGCGCCGGCCGTCGCCTACGGCGACCATCCGGACCAGGTCGCCAACCTCCACCTGCCGGCTGCGGACGGGCCGTTCCCGGCGGTAGCGCTGATCCACGGCGGCTTCTGGCGGGCCGGCTGGGACCGCACAATGCTGACTCCCCTCGCCCGCGAGCTCGCCTCGCGCGGCTTCGCCGCGTGGAACGTCGAGTACCGCCGCGTCGGCCAGGCCGGCGGCGGCTGGCCCGGGACGTTCGCGGACGTCGCGGCCGCGGTCGACCACCTGGCCGGGCTCGAGGCGGTGGACGACGCCAGGGTGGTGACGTTGGGGCACTCGGCCGGCGGTCACCTCGCCCTCTGGCTCGCCGGCCGGGCGCGAGCGCCGGCAGCCCCGGGCGGGCCGCCGCGCATCCGACCGCGCGGTGTCGTCGGCCTCGCCGCGGTCTGCGATCTGATCTCCGGCCACGCGGACGGCCTCGGCAACGGCGCCGTCGCGGAGCTCCTGGGCGGCGGCCCGGCGGACGTGCCCGAGCGCTACGCGAGCTCGTCGCCGGCGGCGCTGTCCCCGCTCGGGGTGCCGCAGCTCCTCGTCCACGGCGGGCTGGACGAGATCGTGCCCGTCGCTCAGAGCCGGGGCTACGCGGAAGGTTCCCGCGCGCGTGGCGACGACGTCGAGCTCGTCGAGCTCCCCGACGCCGATCACTTCGACCTGATCGACCCGGGCCACGCCGCCTGGGGCGTCGTGATCGACCGGCTGCCTGCGCTCGCGAGCTGACCGACGCCGCGGCGGGGCGCTTCCGCCATCGACGATGATCCGCGGGGATGCCTCCCGCCGTCCATCTCACCGGCCCAGTCCCGGCGCAGGTGCACGAGGCGCTCGAACGGGACTTCGAGCTGGTCGAGCGGCCGGCGGGCGCGGACGGCATCGTGGCGATGCTGACCGTGCGCATCGACGACGCGTTCCTCGACGCCGCCGGGCCGCAGTTGCGGATCGTCGCCAACTACGCCGTCGGCGTCGACAACATCGACCTCGACGCCGCCCGCCGGCGCGGGATCGTCGTCTCGAACACGCCGGACGTCCTGACCCGCGCGACCGCCGAGCTGGCGATCGCGCTGATGCTGTCGCTCCTGCGACGCGTCGCCGAAGGGGATCGCTTCGTCCGCGCCCGCGAGCCGTGGCGCTTCTCGCTCGAGTTCATGCTCGGCGAGGGGCTCGAGGACAAGACGCTGCTGATCGTCGGGGCGGGCCGGATCGGCCGCGAGACGGCCCGGCTCGGCGAGGCCCTCGGCATGCGCGTGCTGACGGCCGGTCGCGGCGATGCGCTCGGCGATCTCCTCCCGCAGGCCGACGTCGTCAGCCTCCACTGTCCGCTCAACGCCGAGACCCGCCACCTCGTCGATGCGGCGGCGCTGGCGTCGATGAAGCCGACCGCGGTGCTGGTCAACACAGCGCGGGGGCCGATCGTGGACGAGGCCGCGCTGGCGCGGGCGCTGCACGACGGCCGGATCGCCGGCGCCGCGCTCGACGTGTACGAGCGCGAGCCCGAGGTGACCGCCGAGCTGCTGACGCTCGAGAACGTCGTCCTGACGCCCCACCTCGGCAGCGCGACGCGCGAGACCCGGATCGCGATGGGGATGCTCTGCGTCGACGCGCTGCGTGCGGTGCTGCTCGAGGGTCGCCGGCCGCGGAACGCCGTCGTCTCGCCGTCCGGGCTATCGGGGTCGCCCGCGTAGCGCGAGTACGACCACGGCCAGTCCTCGACGCGCTCGCACAGGCCTGCGGCCACCGGGTTCCGGACGACGTACGCGCAGAGCCTCGCGAGGTACCGCTCGTCGGCGACGTAGCGGCAGGCGAAGCGCTCTCCGAACAGGTGTCCCCAGCGCCTGTACTTCCGGTTGAACCACTGGGCGTAGGTGCCGTTCAGGACCTGCATGCCGTTGGAGAGGTTCTCCCGCGTCGACTTCAGGACGAGGTGGTAGTGCGTGCCCATCAGGCAGAGCGCGTGCATCTCCCAGTCGAATGCGCGCACGACCTCGAGCAGGATCGCGAGGAACACACGCCGGTCGTCGTCGTCCAGGTAGATGAGGCGTTTCTCGACGCCCCGGCTGGTGACGTGGTAGATGCCGTCTGGGAGCAGCGAGCGAGGCCGGCGGGGCATGGCGTCGAGGCTAGACGCCCCAGCGACCCGCGGGGCCCGCTGTGAATCAATCGCCACACTTCCAGCACACGTCGGACATGGCCCGCCGCGCCATGTCCGGGGACAGTCCCCCTGGCTTTTCGAAGCTCGCCGGCCGCCGCACCCCCGCTAGGCTGCCCCACATGGGGGCGGCTGACCAGACGATCTCGAGCGCCTCGTCAGCCGTCGCTCCCCGCTTCGGCTGCCGGTCGATGACCGGGACGCTCGAGCGCGTGCTCGTCCGGCGGCCGCTGCCCGAGGATGCGGCCAACTGGGAGGCCTTCGGCTGGCGCGCGGCACCCGATCCGGCACGCGCGGCCGCCGAGCACGACGCGCTCTGCACGCTCCTCGACGACTGCGGCGCCGAGGTGGTCGTCACCACCCACGATCCGGGGAATCCGGACGCCATCTATGTCTACGACCCGGTGCTCGTCGGCAGCGAAGGCGCCGTGCTGCTGCGGCCCGGCAAGGACGGGCGGCTCGGCGAGCCGCAGGCGATCGGCGCGGAGCTCGAGCGCGTCGGGGTCCCGATCGCCGCCGCCCTGGAAGCGCCGGCACACGCGGAGGGCGGCGACACGGTCTGGCTCGACGAGCGCACGTTGCTGGTCGGCTACGGCTACCGCACCGACGGGAGCGGGATCGACGCGCTGCGCGCGGCCTTCCCGGGTGTCGAGGTGATCTGGTTCGACCTGCCGCACTGGCACGGCGCCGGCGAGGTGATGCACCTGATGTCGCTCGTCTCGCCGCTCGATCGCGATCTGGCGGTGGTCTACCCGCGCCTCGCGCCGGTCCGCCTGCTGCGGGCGCTCGCCGAGCGGGAGATCCGGGTCGTCGACGTCCCCGACGAGGAGTTCGAGACGATGGGGCCGAACGTGCTGGCGCTCGGGCCGCGCCGGGCGCTGGCCCTCGTCGGGAACGACGTGACGCGCAGGCGCATGGAGCAGGCAGGAGTGGACGTCGTCACCTATCGGGGCGACGAGATCTCGCACAAGGGCGACGGCGGCCCGACCTGTCTGACGAGGCCGATACTCCGGCGCCCGTGACGCCGCCGCCGCCACCGCCGCTCAGGGATCCTCGAGCGTGAGCTGGCGGAAGCCGGAAAGGCCCGAGACGCCCACGCCGACCAGTCGCAGAGCGCCCGGGCGATCGCGGAGGCCCCGGTCGAGCAGGCGGCACGCCAGCTCGCCGATCCGGTCCGCCTCGTCGATCGGCGCCGGCAGGGTCGTCGAGCGGCTCCGGATCGAGAAGTCGGCGTAGCGGAGCTTGGTCGTCACGGTCCGCGCGGCCAGGCCGGAACGGCGCAGGCTGCCCGCGACGTCCACCGCCATGCGCCGGAGCTCCGAATGCAGCGCGCCGCGGTCGGTGACGTCGCGGGCGAACGTCTCCTCGGTCGAGATGGAGATCCGCTCGGCGTCCAGGTCGAGGTCGCGCGGATCGACGCCGCGTGCGCGGCTCCGCAGGAGCTGCCCGACCGAGCCGGGGAGGAGAAGCCGGAGCCGCGCGTCCCCGAGCGCCGCGAGAGCCCCGATCGTCGACACGCCCGCCGCCGCGAGTCGCTGCTCCGCGCGCGGCCCGACGCCCGGCAGGAGGCGCACAGGCAGGGGCGCGAGAAAACGCGCCTCGAACCCAGGTGGCACCACGGTGATGCCGCCGGGCTTGCGCCGATCGGAGGCCACCTTGCAGACGACCTTCGACGTCGAGACGCCGAGCGAGCAGGTCAGTGAGGTCGCCGCCCGCACCGACAGCTGGACGGCCTCCGCGAGCGCCCGCGCCCGCGAGAAGTCTGCCGCCGGGATCACGGACCCGAGGTCGAGGTAGCCCTCGTCCAGCCCGGTCCGCTCGACGCGGGGCACGACCTCGCGGATCGCGGCCCAGACCGCGTGCGAGTACTGCTGGTAGAGCCGCATGCGCGGACGGACGAAGATGGCGTCGGGACACCTGCGCTTCGCTTCCGCCGCGCTCATCGCCGAGTGGATGCCGAAGCGCCGCGCGACGTAGTTCGCCGTCGAGACGACGCCGCGCCCCTGCGGATCGCCGCCGACGACGAGCGGCCGCGTGCGGAGCTCGGGCTGCTCGAGCTCCTCGACCGCCGCGAAGAACGCGTCGAGGTCGACGTGGGCGAGGATCCGCACGCCTCGAAGGCTAAGGTGAGCGCATGACCGTGGCGGCTCCCCCTCCGCCGCCGCCGGCGATCGAGCAGCCGGCGCCCTATCAGGCCTCGTACGGCGTGGTCACGGGCGAGGCGCCGGCGGGGACACGGCGGATCGTGGTCCGGGTCGGGGACAGGACGCTGGCGGCAAGGCCGTTGCGGCAGCGCCGTTTCGCGCTCCGCGTGGAGCTTCCCCGTGGGGAGAGCAGCATCAGGGTCGTCGCCGTCGACGGCGCCGGGCGTCGTTCGTGGTCGACGGTCGGGCCGGTGCTGGGCCTGCCGTTGGCGGCACGGCCGGGCCTGCGCCGGGAGCGCGCGGATCCGGGCCTCCTTCGCACGGTACGCCGCCTGGGCGCCGGGTACCCCGGCACCGCGGGGATCTACGTCCAGAGCCTGACCACGGGTGCGGGCGGTGCCTGGAACGCGCGCGCGCGCCTGCCGGCCGCATCGACGCTGAAGCTCGCGATCGCCGTCGCGGCGCTCGCCCGAGGCGACGGCGTGCCGGCGCCCGGCTCGACGGTCGACGGGCTGCTGCACCGGATGCTCGCGCTGTCCGACAACGAGTCCGCGAACACGCTCGAGGTCTGGCTGGCCGGCTCGACGAGCGGCGGCTCGTACGTCGTGAACAGCCTGCTGCGGTCGATCGGGATCGTCGACACGGAGATGTACGGCGGCTACGAGATCGAGCGCTCGACCAGCGGCCGGATCCCGAGGCGCGTGGACGAGCAGCCCAGCTGGGGGCTGGGGAAGTACACGACCGCGGCCGACCTCGCGGCCCTGCTGCGCGCGGTCTGGCTCGCCTCGGGCGGTCTCGGGCCGCTCGAGCCGGCCGGCCTGAGCCGCTCGGAGGCGAAGTACCTGCTGTTCCGGCTCGGCCGCGTCCGCGATCCTGACAAGCTCGGCCGGGAGGTCGGTCGGCTGCCCGGCGTCACGGTGCTCCACAAGGCGGGGTGGATCGACGCTGCCCGACACGACGCCGGGCTCGTCTTCTGGCACGGCGGCGTCTATACGGCAGCCGTGCTGACGTGGCGCCCGGGCGGTGCCGGCACGAGCGCCGACGTCCTCGCCGGCCGGGTCGCCCGCGCAGGGCTCGACCGCTTCCGGGGCTGAACGTGGGAGGGGCGCCCGCAGGCGCCCCTCCCGGATCGTCAGCCGGGCAGGCCCGGAGCGGGGTTAGCGCTTGCAGACCGCCGCGAGGTTCGTCGTCCCGTAGACCGGCTGGAACGAATAGCAGCCGACGCTCGGGGAGACGTAGATGCGCGCGTTCGTGTTGACGTACGAGGCGAGCGGGGCCGCGTCCCTCGTGATGTCGCGGTCGAGCTCGCCGAACGCGGTCAGGCGGGCGTCGCCGGAGAGGCGGCTCGCCTGCTGCATCCGCTGGTTGTACTTGGCGCTGTTGAAGTAGGACTCGTTGACGTTGTTGGTGGCCTGGATGCGGCCGCCGTCGAGCAGCACGTTGATGAAGTTCGACGGATCGGCGTAGTCCGCGCCCCAGCCCGAGTGCGAGATGTCGAACGGCTCGCCGCGCGTCCCGACCTTCTCGTGCTGGACGACGCGATCGAACTGCCTCACCTCGACGTCGAGGCCGATCTGCTTCAGGTTGTACTGGACGACCTGGGCGACGTTCGGGCCGAACGACGAGTTGAAGGCGTAGTACACCGCCTTGCCGTCACGCAGGTTGCCGTTCGCGAGCGACCTCGCCCGGTTCAGGGAGCTCTGGTTGACGCCGCCGAGCGGGTAGATCGACCACTGCTTGAAGCCGGGCATGCCCGGGGGCAGGATCTGGTCGGTCCGGCTGCCGGCGAGGAAGCCGTGCTGGCGCACCATCTGGGGGCGGTCGATCGCCCAGTTGACGGCCTGGCGCAGCTTCGTGTTGCCCTTGAAGAGGCCGCTCTCGTTGTTCATCGCGAGATACCAGAAGGTGATCTCCTTGCGGATGAAGAAGCGGTCCTTGTTGATGCCGTGCTGGTCGACGAGCCCCGAGACCGCGGCGGGCGCGATGCCGCCGAGATCGGCCTCGTTGCGATCGAGGCGGAGCTTCGTCGCGTCGAGCGAGTTGCCGAAGGTGTACGAGATGGCGTCGACGTTCGCGGGCCGGGCCAGCGCCTTGTAGGGGGCCTTGCCCGCCTTCCAGTAGGGGTTGCGGACGACGAGCGCGCTGCGGCTCTTCGTCCACTCCTTGACGTAGTACGGGCCGGCCGACGTGAGCGGCGCCGAGACGCCCTCGGGCACGATGCCGAGGTTCACGGGGATAGCCGAGAAGAACGGCATCGTCATCCGCGCGAGGAAGTCGGGGGCGACGCGAGCGAGCGTCACCGTCAGCGTGTTGCCGCGGGCCTTGACGCCGGCAGCGCGCTTCGTCTTCCCGTCGAGCACGGCCTTCGCGCCGACGACGTCCTCCACGAACGAGGCGGCCGGCGACTGCATCTTCGGGTTCAGGGCGCGGTTGATCGCGGCGGCGAAGTTCGCTGCCGTGACGGGCTGACCGTTCGAGAAGCGGAATCCCTTCCGGATCGTGAAGGTGTAGGTCTTGCCGCCGTTCGAGACGCGCGGCAGGCCGGCGGCGGCTTCCGCCCGCAGGCGGCTGCCCGCCGGGCCGTCGATGTCCGGGAACCCGAGCAGCTTGAGCTGCGTAGCATTCTGGAGCTGCCACGAGTGCGAGAAGTAGGCGAGTGCCGGGTCGATGTAGTCGAAGTCGCTCCGTGAGTCGACCCGGAGGGTGCCGCCGCGGGTCGACTTCGCCGCCGAGGCGGACGAGGCCGTCGCCGAGCCGGCGAACGCCACCGCTGCGAGCAGCGCGGCGCCGAGCGCCGAGGCGGCGATCGAGGCGAGGATGGTGGTACGCAATCTGACCCCTTTCGTGCGTGGGACGGCCGCCCGGGACGACCGGTCGCGGGTACCGGAGTCACGACGGGTGGACCGAGCCGGTCGGTCCCGGGTTGCGGCCGAAGCTTTGTGACCGGGGCGCGGCGCCGTGAACGAGGCCGGTTGCCCCCTACGAACTGAGACGGGGCGCCGGAACCCGGGTTTGTATGCCCTTTTGAGGAGTCGGTAAGGATTCCGAAAAGGTGGAGGGCCGCCTCTGCAGGCGGCCCTCCGACCCTCTCACCTGGGGTGCTGAGAGGGGAGTCGTGTGCGGCGGCGCGCTACTTCTTGCAGACCGCCACGAGGTTGGACGTGCCGTAGACCGGCTGGAACGAGTAGCAGCCGACATCCTGGCCGACGAGGATCCGCGCGTTCTGCGTGATGAACGGCGCGAGCGGCGCGGCGTCCCGCATGATCCCGCGGTCGAGCTCGGAGTAGGCCTTGCCGCGCGCGTCGCCGGAGAGCAGCGACGCGGCCTTCAGCTTCTTGTTCCAGGCCGGGTCGTTGAAGTACGACATGTTGTTGTTGTTCGCGGCCTGGATGTTCGTGCCGTCGAGCAGCTTGTTCAGGAACAGGTACGGATCGGGATAGTCCGCGCCCCAGCCCTCGAACGTGACGTCGAACGCCTCGCCGCGCGTCGCGGCCTTGGTGTTCTGGACGACGCGGTCGTACTGCCGGATCTCCAGGTCGATCCCGATCTGCTTCAGGTTGAACTGCAGCACCTGCGCGATCTGCGGGCCCGGCGAGCTGTTGAACGTGTACATGACGGCCTTGGCGGTGCGGGTGCTGCCGTCGGAGAGCGTGCGCGCCTTGTCGAGCGACGTCGAGTTCACGCCTCCGAGCGGGTAGATCGAATGGTTCGCGTAGCCGAGCATGCCCGGCGGCAGGATCTGATCCGTCCTCGCGCCGCCGAGGTAGCCGAACTGCCGCACCAGCTGCGGGCGGTCGATCGCCCAGTTGACTGCCTGGCGCAGCTTCGTGTTGCCCTTGAACAGCGGCTGCTCGGTGTTCATCGCGAAGTACCAGAGCACCTGCTGCTTGCGCACGAACCACCGGCCCTTGTTGATGCCGTACTTCGAGGCCAGCTCGGCGTGCGCGCCCGGCGGCACCCCGCCGAGGTCGGCCTCGTTCGCCTCGAGCCGGAGCCGGGTCGCGTCGAGCGAGTTGCCGATCGTGAACTGGATCGCGTCGACGTTCGCGGGGCGGCCGAGCGACTTCCACGGCTCCCGGTTGTTGTTCCAGTACGGGTTGCGGACGGCCGTCGCGGTGCGCCCCTGCGTCCACTCCTTCAGGTAGTACGGGCCGGCGGAGACGAGCGGGGCGCCGACGCCGTCCGAGTCGATCGCGAGGTTCGCCGGGATCGCCGCGAAGAACGGTAGCGTCATCCGGGAGACGAAGTCCGGAGCGACCTTGGTCAGGGTGATCGTGATCTTGTTGCCCTGCACCTTGATGCCCGAGGCGCGTTGCCCCTTCCCGTCGATCACGGCCTTGGCGCCGACGACGTCCTCGAGGAACGAGGCGGCCGGCGACTGCATCTTCGGGTTCAGCGCCCGGTTCATCGCGGCGACGAAGTTCGCGCCCGTGACGTTCTGGCCGTTCGAGAAGCGGAAGCCGTTCTTGACCGTGAACGTGTACGTCTTGCCGTCCTTCGACACCAGCGGCAACCCCGCCGCCGCCGAGGGCACCACGCGCGCGCCCTCGTCGCCTTCCTTGTCCGGGAACGACATCAGCGTCAGCTGCGTCGCGTACCCGAGCTGCCACGAGTGCGAGAAGTACGCGAGGCTCGGGTCGACGAAGTCGAAGTCGTTCCGGTTGTCGACGCGCAGAGTCCCCCCGCGGGCCGATGCGCTCGCCGACGCGGACGAGGCGCCCGACGATCCGAGCGCCGCGGCCGCGATGAGCGCGGCTCCGACCGCCGTCGCGAGGACGTCGGCGATCAGCCTGCTGTGCATAGGTCTCCTTTCGAGGACGTTCGCCCGGCCCCCGCCGGCCGCGGGCGCACCCCGCGTTGAGGATGCGCCTGCTGCCCTTGGAGTCACTGGAGGAAAGCCGACGACCGCGAGACGTGCGCCCGGGGTCGGCGGGGCGGGCGTCCCGCCGGCCGGGGTCGGACGGTGCCCGACGCCCGGCGCGGCAGGAGGGCAGACCGGAGGAGAACCTGCGTCAGATGTCACTAAACTCGGCGGGGACACGCGATCGCCCACCTTTCCGGCGTCTTCCCGGGCCTGCCCCCGGCGAGCGACGCCATCCGCGGGTTCACTTCCGACGCCTGCTTGGACGTCCTTACAGAAGTTTAGTTAGAGCAAACATCTTGGTCTCGTCTGCTGACGTGGTCGGGCACGTCAAGCCGTGGTGTTGCGACCCGCGAAGCGGGGCGCCTTCAGGGGTCGTCAATAGGGATTCGGTACGGCGACCCAGAGGACGCGCAGCTGCGCGTCGTCGGAGGGGTTGCGCCAGGTGTGCGGCTTGGCGAGCTCGTACGTGATCGCGTCCCCCTCCTCCAGCACGTGCGTCTCGTCGCCCACCTGCAGCTCGAGCGTCCCTTCGAGCACGTAGACGAACTCGACCTCTCCCGGGAGCGAGTAGAGCTCGTCGCCGGCGCCCGCCCGCGGGCCGACGACGGACTCGATCGCCTGGAAGCGACGCTCGTCGCGGCCGCTCAGCAGGTAGTTGTTGGTCGAGAAGTAGGTGTCGACCTCGGGACGCTCGTCCCGGCGGACGAGCGCCGGGGCGGGATCGCGCTCGAACACGTAGCTGAGGCCGATGCCGAGCGCGTCGCAGATCCGCGCGATCGAGGAGAGCGAGGGCTGGGTGCGGTCGCGCTCGAGCTGGCTGATGAACCCCTTGGTCAGGCCGGTCGCGGCGGCGATCTGCTCGATCGTGAGCCCGCGCTCACGCCGGAGCGAGCGGATCCGGGCGCCGAGCTTCGGAACCTCGTTGCTGACGGCGAGTGGGGCCGCGCGCGGCACGGCTCGATCTTACGGCCTGCGCGGCGGCCGGCCGCGGCGTCGCGCCCTGCGGGAATGCCGGTACACTTTTTGTAGTTACTACTGACAGAACCGTTCGAACTTGCGATCAGGAGAGTGAACAGGTTGCAGAAGCTGCTGCTCGTCCCGCTCGACGACCTCGTCGTCTTCCCCAACATGCACGTCACGCTCGCCGTCGACGTCGGCGACGAGGAGCGCGTGCTCCTCGTCCCGAAGCACGAGGGCGAGTACGCCAAGGTCGGAACCGTCGCCGAGGTGACGGACCGGGTCCGCCTGCCCGGCGGCGCCCGTGCCGTGGCGCTGTCGGGCCTCCATCGAGGCATCGCGGGCGCGGCGGCGACGGACACGCAGGGCCGGCTGCTCGTCGAGGTCGACGAGCGCCCGGACGACCAGCCGGGCGACGCGCGGACGCGCGAGCTCGAGACCGAGTACCGCGCGGTCGTCGAGGAGATCCTCGAGCTGCGCGGCGACGACGGGCGCATCGCCGCCTTCGTCCGCTCGATCGCCGAGCCGGGCGCGCTCGCCGACACGTCCGGCTACTCGCCCGACCTGACGTTCGAGCAGAAGCTGGAGCTGCTCGAGACGGTCGACGTGGCCGAGCGCCTGGAGCTCGCGCTGCGCTTCCAGCGCGAGCGGCTGACGCTGATGCAGCTCCGCAAGCGCATCCGCGACGACGTCGAGGAGGGCGTCGAGAAGCAGCAGCGCGAGTACATCCTCCGGAAGCAGATGGAGTCGATCCGGAAGGAGCTCGGCGAGGACGACGCCTCGGTCGTCGACGAGTACCGGCGCAAGATCGAGGAAGCAGGCATGCCGGACGACGTTCGCGAGCAGGCCGACAAGGAGCTCGGGCGCTTCGAGCGCATGGGCGAGAGCTCGCCCGAGGCGAGCATGATCCGCAACTACCTCGACTGGCTGCTCGCCGTGCCGTGGGGCACGCGCTCGGACGAGCGCCTCGATCCCGAGCACACCCGCGAGGTGCTCGACGCCGACCACGCGGGGCTCGAGGACGTGAAGGAGCGAATCGTCGAGTACATCGCCGTCGCCAAGCTGCGCAAGGAGCGCGGGATCGAGGCGGACCGGCGCGCGGGGGCGATCCTGACGCTGGTCGGGCCGCCGGGCACGGGCAAGACGTCGATCGGCGAGTCGGTCGCGAGGGCGCTTGGACGCGAGTTCGTGCGCATGTCGCTCGGCGGCGTGCGTGACGAGGCGGAGATCCGCGGCCATCGGCGCACCTACATCGGCGCCCTGCCGGGCCGCCTGGTGCGGGCGCTCCGCGACGCGGGGACGATGAACCCGGTGATCCTGCTCGACGAGGTCGACAAGGTCGGCGCCGACTGGCGCGGCGATCCCTCCGCAGCGCTGCTCGAGGTGCTCGACCCGGCACAGAACCATTCGTTCCGCGATCACTACCTCGACGTCGAGCTCGATCTCTCCGAGGTCGTGTTCCTGGCGACCGCCAACGTCGTCGAGACGATCCCCGGGCCGCTGCTCGACCGGATGGAGGTGATCCGGTTCGACGGCTACACCACCGACGAGAAGGTCGAGATCGCCAAGGGCTACCTCTGGCCGCGCCAGCGCGAGCGCGCCGGGCTGCTCGAGGACGAGGTCGCCATCGCGGACGACGTGCTGGAGGTCGTCATCTCGGAGTACACCCGCGAGGCCGGCGTTCGCCAGCTCGAGCGGGAGCTCGGCTCGATCCTCCGCAAGAGCGCGACGCGCATCGCCACCGGCGCCGCCGAGACGCCGCTCGCGATCGACGTGGACGCGGTTCGGGAGGCGCTGGGCCGGCAGAAGTTCTTCCGCGAGGCGGCCGAGCGGACCGCGGTGCCCGGCGTCGCGACCGGGCTCGCCGTGAACGTCACCGGCGGCGACGTGCTCTTCGTCGAGGCGACGAGCGTGCCGGGCGGCGAGAAGCTCGTCCTCACCGGCCAGCTCGGCGACGTGATGAAGGAGTCCGCGCAGATCGCGCTCTCCGCGGTGCGCTCGCGCGCCGAGGACATCGGGCTCGAGGGCGAGGCGTTCGAGGACCGCGCCTTCCACGTGCACGTCCCCGCCGGCGCGATCCCGAAGGACGGCCCCAGCGCCGGCATCACGATGGCGACGGCCCTGGCGTCGCTGCTCACCGGCCGTCCGGTCAAGCACACGGTCGGCATGACCGGCGAGGTGACGCTTCAGGGGCGGGTGCTGCCGATCGGAGGCGTGAAGCAGAAGGTGCTGGCCGCCCACGCCGCGGGCCTCACCGACGTGATCCTGCCCGAGCGGAACCGCGCCGACCTCGACGACGTGCCGGAGCACGTTCGCGACGAGATGACGTTCCATCCGGTGATGTCGCTCAGCGAGGTGCTCGAGCTGGCGCTCGAGCCTGCCGCCCGGCCGCATGTCGCGGTGTAGGTCCTGCGCACCCGTTCCCGAGGAGGTCCGCCGGGCGGCGGGCCTCCTCGAGCGCCGCTGGACGGTCTCGATCCTGTGGGCTTCCTACGAAGGGGCGAACCGGTTCAACGAGTTCCGGCAGGCGGTCGGGGAGATCCCCCCGCGGACGCTCGCCCAGCGGCTCGTCGAGCTCGAGCACGCCGGCGTGCTCGAGCGGCACGTGATCGACGCGCGCCCGCCCCGCGTGGAGTACCGGCTGACGACGGCCGGGCTGGAGCTGCGCCAGGTGGTCGACGCGCTCGCGCGCTGGGCCGGCGCGTGACCGCCTCGTCAGGCGCTCGCGAGCGCCTGCTCGAGCGCCCCGCCCCCGTCGCCGACGACGATCTCGCCGTGCGAGACGAGCACGTGGTCGACCCCCAGGCCGAGTAGCGGCCGCAGCGCCGCGGCGAGATCGGCCCGGGACGTTCCCGGCTCGAGCCACGACGAGGGACAGAGCCGGACGCTCGCGCCGTCCGCACCGAGGATCGTGTCGCCCGGGACCACCGCGCGCACGCCGGGCAGCCAGTAGACGACCTCCTCGAACGCCGGCGTCGCGGGAACGGCGATCGCGCCGCCGGGAAGCTCGCCCCCGGGCGCGAACAGCGTGGCTCCCGCGACCCGCTCGGTTTCCACGTCGGGCGCGAGCAGGCCGGCGCCGTAGCGCTCGGCGATAGCCGCCGCGCTGCGGCTGTGCCAGGCGCACGTCAGCAGGATCGCGACGGGCCGGGCCGCCCGCTCGACGTCCCGATCCAGCGCGAGCAGGAAGCGGTTCCGCTCGGCCGCGTCGGCCGGGATCAGCGGGTCGATCAGCACGACCGCGTGCTCCGCCTCCCAGTAGACGCTGCCGACGTCCGGCTCCCACTCCTCGTCCGGCGTCCACCCGGGATGGCGCGTCGACCAGCGCCAGAGACCAGGCGCGATCTCGATCACGTCCATGCGGCAAAGGTAGAGGAGGGCCCGCGCCGGGTAGACGTGAGCCCTCCGCGAGAACGCGACTCAGAGCGCGAGCGACGGATCGCCGGGAGCCTGAGGCTCGTAGGTCGGGCGGTACCCGACCAGCCGGCCGAGCGGCGCGCCGAGCGCCAGCCCGGTCCGCTGCATCCATGCCGGCGGGAACGACAGCCGCACGTCGTCGAAGTGAGCCCGCGCGATTACGGCGAGGCGGAGCGGGTTCGGCATGCCCTTCCGGTTCGTCTTCCCGTCCTGGGCGAGCGAGAACATCGTCTCGATCAGCTGCTCGAACTGGAGCGCCGGCCGGACCTCGCAGCGGAAGCGCGCCTCGGTGGTGCCCGAGTTCCAGAAGCGGTGCTTCGTGCCCGCCTCGACGGTGACGACGTCGCCCGGCCCCGCGGTGATCTCCTCGCCGCCGGCCTCGAACGACAGCGTTCCCTCGAGCACCTCGAAGCGCTCGGTCTGGTACGGGTGCACGTGGGCGGCGGCGACGAAGCCGTCGGGCTCGACGACGACCTCGATCAGCACGTGCTCGCCGCCGGTGTCGGCCGCCGTCTCGATGAATCGGATCAGCTCGCCGGTGACGGGGTTCTGCAGAACGTCTCCCTTGCGAATCATGGTGGGTCTCCTCCCGGGGCTCCGTTACGTGACGAGAGGAGTGTCCGATGGCGGCGCGTTTGCGTCGTCGCCCGCGACAACGATCTCGGCCGACCGCAGCGACGATCCTGGCGACCCGTGGGGATGAGCCGTCGCCGCCGCCCGTCGTCTCGCAGGATGACGCGCCGTCGTCCCGTCGGCCACGACCGGCGGCGCTGCGGGGCTTCGCTACGCGGCCGGCGGGCGGAGGGCGTAGTCGTCGCCGGAGACGTGCACGGGGACCAGCGGCAGCCGCCGTTCGCCGAGCCAGGCGTCGAGCGAGTGGACGACGGTGGTCGCGAACTGCCCGGCGTCGCTGCCTGAGTCGGCGAGCCGGAAGACGAGCGTCGGCCCGCGGTCGACGAGCTCTCCGCTCAGCCCGTGCGCCTCGAACACGCCGAGCAGCTCCTCGCCGTCAACCGTCCGTGCGCACTCGACCTGCACCAGGTGCGTCATCTGCCACCGCCTCCTTTCCCGGATCGAGCTGGGATCCCTTTCCACATATCCTGGATCCGAAACATAACCGAATCGAGCCGATTAGGGAATCTTTCCACAGCTTTGGATCCATGCTGGGGAAATCTGCATGCGTTGAGGGCGGCAGCCGACGAGGCGGGCCCGGCCCGTCGTCCGCAAGGACGACCGTCGCGTCGTCTTCCAGGATGACGACGGCGCCGAGGGGCGGCAGTAGCGTGGTGTCGTGACAGTTTCGGCCCTCGTGCGCCGATTCGGCCTCGACCTGCTCGTCGTGGCCCTGGCGGTGTGGGGGGCGGTCGACGCGTGGGCGAACCCCATCACCTACGACGGGGTCGACAAGGGCCCCGACTGGTTCGTGATCGCCGTTCCGGTCGCGCTGGCGCTACCGCTGCTCGCGCGCCGCCGCGCTCCGTTCCTCGCCCCCGCGCTGACCTTCGCGATCGGCGGCGCAGCGTCGTTCGTCTCGGGCGAGGCGGTGGTCGACGGCGCCACGGGCTTCCTGATCGTGATCCTCGCCGCTTTCCTGATCGGCCAGAACCAGACCCGCCAGGCCGGCGCCGGCCTCGCGCTGATCGTCGCCACCGTCGCCCTCGTCGACGCCAACATGCGGGACTTCGCGTGGGGCGACTTCTTCTTCCCGGTCGTCTTCCTCGGGATCGCCTGGGCGGCCGGCCAGCTCAACTACCTCCGCGACGAGCGGGTGGCCGAGGCCGAGGCGGTAGCGCGAAGGGCCGAGCAGGAGCAGGCGGACGCGGCCCGGCGGGCGGTCGACGAGGAACGCCAGCGCATCTCACGGGAGCTGCACGACGTGATCGCCCACTCGGTGAGCGTGATGACGGTCCAGGCCGGCGCCGTCCGCCGGCTCCTGCTGCCGGAGCAGGAGCGCGAGCGCGCCGCCCTGGAGACGGTGGAGGAGACGGGCCGGCAGGCGCTCACCGAGATGCGGCGGCTGGTCGGGATGCTGCGCGAACGGGAGCCGGAGCGGGTGACGCCCGAGCTGGCGCCGCAGCCGGGGCTGAAGACGCTCGAGCTGCTGCTCGGCACGGTCCGCGAGGCCGGCCTGCCGGTCGAGCTCACCGTCGAGGGCGAGCCGCGCGAGCTCGCCCCGGGCGTCGACCTGTCCGCCTACCGGATCGTGCAGGAAGCGCTGTCGGGCGCGCTGAAGGACGGCGGTCCAGCCCGCGCGTGGGTGACACTGCGCTGGAGCATGGACGAGCTGGAGCTCGAGATCGCGAACGACGGCACGGATAGCCCGAACGGGCAGGGCGCCGGGCACGGCCTGGCCGGCCTCCACGAACGCGTCGCGATCTACGGCGGCGAGTTCGTCAGCGGCCCGCGACCGGGCGGCGGCTACCTCGTCCGCGCGCGGCTACCGACCGGCGGGACCGAGTGAGGCGGAGGCCCGGATGAGCATCAGGATCCTGATCGTCGACGACCAGTCGCTCGTGCGCGCGGGCTTTCGCATGATCCTCGACGCCGAGCCGGGCATCGAGGTCGTCGCCGAGGCCTCGAACGGGCTCGAAGGGGTGCTCGCGGCTCGCGAGACGAAGCCGGACGTCGTGCTGATGGACATCCGCATGCCCGAGGTCGACGGGCTGGAGGCGACGCGACGGCTGCTCGACGCGGCCGACGACCGCACCCCGAAGGTCCTGATCCTCACCACCTTCGACCTCGACGAGTACGTCTACGAGGCGCTCCGGGCCGGGGCGAGCGGCTTCATGCTCAAGGACACCCCGCCCGAGCGCCTGGTCGAGGCGATCCGGGTCGTGGCGGGCGGCGACGCGTTGCTCTCGCCGACCATCACGCGACGCGTGATCGAGGAGTTCGTCCGGCGGCCGCCCGCCTCGGTGCGCACGCCGCCGGCAGAGGTCGAGGAGCTGACCACGCGGGAGCTGGAGATGCTCGGCTACATCGCCCGGGGCCTCTCGAATGCCGAGATCGCGAAGGAGGCGTTCGTCTCGGAGACCACGGTCAAGACCCACGTGGCCAGGATCCTGATGAAGCTCGGCCTCCGCGACCGGGTCCAGGCGGTCGTCTTCGCCTACGAGACCGGGCTGGTGCAGCCCGGCGCCGGCGACGACCGGACTTCGTAACACACTGTCACAAGGGGTGCTCTCTACCTCGGGCGAGGGATTGCCGATAGAGGCCCCGTGGAACCATCGACCGTCTCCGCGCGCCTGATCGGCGCCATGTTCCTCGAGAAAGGGCTGATCACCGAGGCTCAGCTGGAGAGCGCGCTGCAGGAGCAACGGACGACCGGCGAGCGGCTCGGGGAGATCCTGGTCGAGCGTTTCGGGATCTCGCGCCTCGACCTCGCCAGCGCGCTCGCCGAACAGTGGGCCCAGTACGAGCGGCCCGGTGCCGCCGAGTCGCCGGAGCCCGCCGCCCCCGGCGAGGAGCGGGACCGCGACCTGGCCGCCGTCTCGAGCGAGTGGAACGGTTCCGAGCGCGACGAGCGGCCCTCGGAGTCCGAGCCGCGCCGCCCGATCGGCGAGATCTTCCTCGAGCGCGGGTTGCTCACCTCGGAGCAGCTCGAGCACGCCCTGACCGAGCAGAAGCAGACGGGGGAGCGCCTCGGCGAGATCCTCGTCGCCAGGGGCGTCGTCTCGCGGCTCGAGCTCGCCAGCGCGCTCGCGGACCAGTGGGCCAGCCTCCAGAAGCTGCGCCCGCCCGGCGCGGGCGATCGCCCGCAGGATCCTTCCGAGCCCGAGCGGCAGGCCGCCGACGACGCCGGCGACCTCCGCGCGCAGGTCGCCGACCTGGCGACTCGTGTGGACGACAGCGAGCGCCGGCTCGCGGACGCGGGCCCGGAGCCGGAGCTCAGGTCCTCGCTCGAAGCTCTGGAGTCGAAGGTGGACGGCCTCCTCGAGTCGCCCGCGGTACCGGAGGCGGTTGCCTCGCTGGCGGCGCGGCTGGACCACGTCTCGGCGCGCCTCGACGGGCTGGCGTCGCTTGCCGAGTCGGACGCTTTGAAGGCCCGGCTGGACGAGGTGGCGGCACGGCTCGACGACCTGGCTCGCCCGGGCGCCGAGGAGGTGGTCGCTCCGCTCCGCGCGGAGCTCGACGGGCTCTCGGCGCGCCTCGGCGATGTCGCAGGACGCGTCGACGAGACGAACGGCGTCACCGCCGGGCTCGCCCGGCTCGACGACGCTCTGGGGTCGCTGACGCGCAAGATCGACGAGCTCGATCGTGCTGCGGCCGCGGCAACGTCGGCGGACGAGCTGGCGTCGGTGCGCTCGGCGCTCTCCGAGCTGACGGCCCGACTGGACGCGATCGGCGCTTCGACCGCCGACGCCGGCGCGCTCGCGGAGCGCATCGCGGCGCTGGAGAGCCGGCCGCAGGAAGAGAGCTCCGGTGCCGCTCAGGAGCTCGGGAACATGCGCACCGCGGTGATCGAGCTCAACGCGCGCGTCGCCAAGCTCGCAGCCATGCCGTCCGCGGACGAGGTCGTGAGCTCGATTCGCACGCAGCTCGCGACGCTGGCCGCCAAGGTCGGCGAGCTCGCCAGGGAGCTCGAGTCGGCACCGTCCGGCGCCGGCGGCGACAGCGCGCTGGACGCCGCGCTCGCCGAGCTGACCGGCCGGGTCGACGGGCTGGCGGAAGCGGTGGCGGCGGTGCCCGTCCTCAGCGAGGCGGTCGACCCGCTGCGCGCCGAGGTGAACGCGCTCGGGCAGAGGACCGATCGGCTCGTCGAGTCGCTGACCGAGCGGATCGACCAGCTGGGCGCCGCGATCGCGGCGACGCCCGGCGCAGAGGAGACGGTCGCGCCGCTGCGCGCCGAGGTCGAGGAGCTGGCGGCGCGGCTGGCGGCGGAGGCGGCGGCGCGCGAGAGCGCCGCGGAGCGGTTGGCGGCGCTGGAGCGCCGTCCGCCGGAGCCGCCTGCGCTGGCCGAGGTGCGCTCGGAGCTGGCGGCGCTAGGCCTAAGGGTAGGGGAGCTGGCGGACCCGTCCGCTGCGCATGAGGCGCGGGAGCGCTTCGATGCGCTCGAGGCTCGGCTGGGAGACACGAGCACGACGGAGCGGCTCGGCGACGAGCTAAGCGCGCTCGCACATCGCGTGGACGCCCTCGCCCGCTCGATCGATTCGGTTCCGGAGCTCGAGAGCACGGTCGCGCCGCTGCGGGGCGCGGTCGAGGAGCTGTCGGCGCGGCTGGCTGCGGAGGCGGCGGCGCGGGAGAGTGCCGCCGAGCGGTTGGCGGCGCTGGAGCGCCGTCCGCTGGAGCCGCCTGCGCTGGCCGAGGTGCGCTCGGAGCTGGCGGCGCTAGGCCTACGGGTAGGGGAGCTGGCGGACCCGTCCGCTGCGCATGAGGCGCGGGAGCGCTTCGATGCGCTCGAGGCTCGGCTGGGAGACACGAGCGCGACGGAGCGGCTCGGCGAGGAGCTGGCCGCGCTCGCCCGCAGGCTCGAGGAGCTCGGCCGGGTCGACCCGGAGTCGCTCGCGAGCCGGCTCGACGCGACCGAAGGCCGGTCGGAGACGGCCGTCCGCGCAGCCGAGGCACTCGAAGCAGTCGCCGCCGAGCTCCGCTCGCGCCTGGACGACCTGGCCGCGCGCGCCGGCGAGCGCGACCGCCTGCTGGAGACGCTCGGCACGGGCGCCGGCGAGCTGCGCGGGCTCGTCACCGCGCTCTCGGAGCGCGTCGACGGAGACCGGTCGCTCGAGCGTGCCGAGGCCGTGCTCAGCGAGCGCCTCGGCGAGCTCGAGGAGCGGCTGACCCATGCGGCCGGCGGCGAGGATCGCCTCCGGGACGTTCTCACCGCGCTCGTCCACGACGCCCGCGCGCAGCTCGAGGAGCAGGACCGGCAGCTGCACGCTCGGGTGGACGAGTCGGCCGCGGCCATCGCCGCGTTGACGGCCGGAGCCGAGCGCGTCGACGAGCTGGAGCGGCGGCTGGCCGACCAGTCGGACCTGGAACGGCGCCTGCGGGAGACGCTGGCGCCCCTGGACGAGGCTGCGGCGGCGATCCGCGAGGATCAGGAGGCGCTGCGGGATCGGCTGGCCGAGGCGTTGCAGCGCCTGTCGTCGGTGGACAGCGTCGCCGGCCGGCTCGCCGACCTGGAGCTGCGCCTCTCGGAGGGGGAGCGGCTGGAGGAGCGCCTGCGGGAGTCGGTCGACGTGCGCCTGGACGAGTCGCTGGCGCCGCTCGCGGGCGCGCTCGGAGAGCTGCGCTCCCAGTTGGAGGACGTCGCTGCGGCCGGCGTGAGCCCGGAGGCGCTGGAGGGCGCGCTGGGCCGGCTGGAGGCGGTCGAGCAGCGGCTCGGCGCCGCCGCCGGCGCCACGGAGCTGAGCGACGCGCTCGAGAGCGTGACCGCCAGGCTGGACGAGCTGGCCGGTGCCGCGTCGTCCGGCGCCGACGCGCTGCGCGCAGAGCTTGCCGCCGCCCGCGCAGACCTGGCCGCCGAGACGCGGGAGCTCGAGCAGCGGCTCGAGGCCCAGCGTTCGCGCGTGGAGGAGGTCGCTGCGGCCGGCGTCGATGCGCCGGCCCTGGAGAGGTTGCACCATCGCGTCGAGGGGCTGGCGCACCAGCTCGACTCCGCCCCCGGCGCCGCGGAGCTGCGCGACGCGCTGCGTGGCGAGCTCGACGGCGTCGAGCAGCGTCTCCGGGACGCCCTCGACGCACAGGAACCACGGCTCGCCGACCACGAGCGACGCCTCGGCGAGCTCGGCGAGCACCACGACATCGCCGCGCGCGTGGGCGCGCTCGAGGCGCGCGTCGACGAGCGTGCCGGCTCGGCGGACGACGCGGTCGCCGCGATTCGCCGCGAGCTCGACGAGACCCGTGCCCGCCTCGCCGGTGAGGCTGAGGCGCTCGAGGAGCGGCTGCGATCGGCGTTCGAGGAGTCCGCCGGCGCGGCCGCGCAGGTCGAGCGGCGCGCCCGGCAGGAGGACCTGGACGAGCTTCGCCGGCAGCTCGTGGGCGACAAGGAGCAGGCCGCCGAGGCGGCGTCCAAGACGGAGCGGGCGATCGCCGACCTGACTGACCGTCAGGACCGGCACGAGGAGCGCACTACCGGCGAGCGCGAGGCGGCGCTGGCGGACGCGCACGCGACGGTGCGCAGCCTGGCCGAGCGCGTCGAGGGCCTCGAGAGCCGCGCCGACGAGGGGACGGAGCCCGCTCTCAGCGCCGTCCGGGAGCAGCTGGCTGCGCTCGCGCAGCGGCTGGACGACGCGGAGCATCGAGCCGAGGAGGCTCACGGGGCGCTGGGCCGCGCGCTCGAGGGCGTCGACGGCCGGATCGAGGACGCGGCGCTTCGCTCGGCCGAGCACGCCGCGGCGATCGAGCACGCCGTGCGACGCGAGCTCGAGTCCCTGGCAGCGACGGCGGAGGAGCGCGACGCGGCCGCGATCGACGCCCGCGCGGAGGCGCGAGAGCAGCTCGAGCGCCTGACGTCGTCGCTCGCCTGGCGGATCGAGCGGGTCGAGGAAGCCCTCGCCGGCGACGACCGAGACGAGCTGCGCGACCTGGTCGGCTCGCTCGAGCGCCGCGTGGACGCGCAGGCGGCCCAGTCGGACGAGCTCGCTCGGCAGACCGAGAAGGCCTTGCGGAAGGGGCTGGCCTCGCTGGGCGCCCGTCTCTCGGAGAGCGAGGAGGCATACGTCGAGGCCGGCCACGTGCTGCGGCGCTCGATCGAGCGGCTCGGGCTCGCGGTCAGGGACGCCGACGAGCGGCTCGCGCCCGGCGCGCCCGCCGCCGCCCGGGTCGATTCGTCGTACCTGGCGTTCGCGCCGGTCGGCGACGCCTACCGCCTGGTCGAGCTCCCGGGGCCGGCGCCGGCGGTGGGGGACGAGGTCGCGCTGCCCGACGGCGTCGACGGGCTCGTGGTGACGCGCGTCAGCCGCTCGCCGCTCCCGTTCGACACGCGGTCGTGCGTCTACGTCGAGCGCGGCCGGCCGGACGCGGACTGAGTCATTCCGCCGGCCAGAAGCCCTCGACGATCTCGACGTCGGCCCGCGGGTCGCCGATCTTCGTCGAGACGATCACGAGCTCGACGTCGTCGGGCCCGTCGTTCCAGACCGAGCGCACGACCGCGGGCGCCACGCGGACCGCCGCCCGCGCCGGAACGTCCACGACGTCGTCGCCGAGCTTGAACTGCAGCGTCCCCGAGAGCACGAGGTAGAGCTCCTCCTGCGTGCGGTGCCGGTGGCCGTAGGAGCCCTTGCCGCCCGTGCCCGCCGGCATGCGGCGAAAGGTCAGCGCCGCCTGCTCTGCGCCGACGGAGCTGGTGATCATCTGCATCTCGCCGGGATAGTCCCCGAGGACGTCGGGCACCTCGGACAGCGGCGTGATCGTGTAGCCGGACACGTGACCTCCTCCTCGATCGTGCGGGTGCAGCGGCGACTCTACGGGACCGCCGTGCGCGCCCGTGCAATCCCTCTCGCGCTGTGCAAGTATCCCGCCGCGCACGGAGAGTCGCTCGTGGCCGAATGCGGAACGGCCTCGGAGCGGCCTCAGCGCGCACGGGGCGCGGGCTCGTTCACCAGACCCAGCCCGCGCCTCGTCTACCGGCGGCGGGTCGTCGCCGGCGGAAGCAGTTATCCTGTGTGCACGTAGGGGAGTATCCCCGTGCGCGCCCGTCGTCATTTCTCGGCCGTGCCGGCCCGGCGGAGCGGCCCGCAGCAGGGGCGGGAGAGACCTACGAAGGACATCGTGATCCTTCGGAGGTGACTCATGTCAGCACGCCTACCGTCGGAGCGGGAGGCCGCGCCGGAGCCGGCGGCCGTCTTCGATCGCGTGCTCGTCGGCATCGACTCGACGGACGAGAGCCTGGTCGCTGGCGCCCAGGCCGGGGCGCTGCGCGCGCCCGGCGGGCGACTCGTCTTGCTCGCGGCCGTGGAGAGGCACCAGGCCGTTCACGCCGGGCTCTTCGCGGCCACAGCCGAAGGCCACCTTCGCGCGGGGACGTCGGCCGAGCTCGAGCGGGCACGCGAGCTGGTCGATGCCGACGATGCGATTCTCGCGCCGGGAAGCCTCGTTCCGTTGCTCCGCTCGGAGTGTGAGAGCCGCGGCGCTGACCTGGTGGCAGTCGGCATGCGGCCGCACCGGCGCCTGGCCGCCGCGACCTTCGGCGGGCACGACGTGGAGGCGCTGCACGACGTCTCCTGCTCGTTGCTGATCGCGCGCCCCGGGTGGGGGCCGGCGCCTCCGGACCGGGTCGTGGTGGGGGTGGACGGATCGCCCGCGTCGCGGGCGGCGGAAACGACGGCGCGCTCGCTCGCGGGCCGGCTCGGTTGCGAGGTGCTGCCCGTGATCGCGCTGGGACCGGACGTCGACCTGGCGCTGCTGCGGGCGGAGCGTGCGGACGTGCTCCTCCATCCGGGCTCGCTCCTCGATGCGGTCGTGACGGCCTCGTCGCCCCGGAGCTTGATCGTCGTCGGCCGCGCGCGCGAGCGCGGTCGCCGGGGAAGCGGCCCGGCCGAGCGGGTCGTCTACGCCGCACGCTGCTCCGTGCTCGTGGTCGACGTGCCGGCAGGCAGGGGCGATGGCTAGGGCCGCCGCTTCGCCTCCGTCCGCTGCGCGGGCGGCGTCAGCGGGAGCCCGTGCCTGGCACACGCTGCCGCCGGAGGCGGTCGCGGTCCGGCTCGAGACCCAGCTCGAGCGTGGTCTGAGCCGGGCGGAGGCGACGCGGAGGCTCGACGACCACGGCCCCAACGAGCTGGAGGCGACTCGCGCGGTCGCGGCCTGGAGGCTCCTGCTCGAGCAGTTCAAGAACGTCCTGATCCTGATCCTGCTCGTCGCCGTCGGCCTGTCGATCGCGCTCGGGCATGCGACGGAGGCGATCGTGATCGGCGCGATCCTGCTGCTCGCGGCCTTGCTCGGCTTCGTGCAGGAATACCGCGCCGAGCGGGCGATCGACGCCCTGCGCCGCATGGCCGCGCCGACGGCGACCGTCGTCCGGGAGGGCGAGGAGCTGGACGTGCCCGCGCGCGAGCTGGTGCCGGGGGACGTGCTCCTCCTGCGCACCGGGGACCGGGCGTCGGCCGACGGCCGCCTGGTGGAGGCGGTCAACCTCCGGGTGGACGAGGCGGCGCTCACGGGCGAGTCGCTGCCGGTCGAGAAGCAGACGGCCGAGCTCCAGGGCGACGACCTCCCGGTCGGCGATCGCACGAACATGGTGCACGCGGGGACCGCGATCGCCTACGGGCGCGGTTCCGCCGTCGTGGTCGCGACGGGGATGGAGACGGAGTTCGGCGGCATCGCGCGGATGCTCGAGTCGATCGAGCGCGCGAAGACGCCGCTGCAGCTGAGCCTCGACCGGGTGGCGATGCTGCTGGCGCGCGCGGCGATCGTCGTCGTGCTGCTCGTCGTCAGCGTCGGGCTGCTGCGCGGGCAGCCGCTGCTCGAGATGCTCCTGTTCGGGACCGCGCTCGCGGTCGCCGTCGTGCCCGAGGCTCTCCCGGCGGTGATCACGATCTCGCTGACGCTGGCCGCGCAGCGCATGGTCAAGCGCAACGCGCTCGTTCGCCGCCTGCCCGCGATCGAGACGCTCGGCAGCGTCTCCGTCATCTGCACGGACAAGACCGGCACGCTGACCAGAGACGAGATGACCGCGCGCAAGGTGCTCGTCGCGGGCGAGCTGCTCGAGATCTCGGGCGCCGGTTACGAGCCCGCGGGCGAGTTCTCGCGCAACGGCTCCCGCGTCGATCCTCCGCGGGCGCTCGTCGAGTCGCTGCAGGCCGCGGCGCTCGCCTCGGATGCCCAGCTCCTGCCGGGGGAGCGGGAGGGAGATCTCCAGGTGCGCGGCGACCCGACGGAGGCAGCGTTGCTCGTCGCGGCGGCCAAGGCGGGTCTCGACTCGGGCGAGCTTCGCGGCCGCTTCCCGCGCGTCGACGAGATCCCGTTCACCTCGGAGCGCAAGCGGATGACGACGCTGCACGAGTCGCCGGACGGGGCGATCGCCTGCTCGAAGGGGGCACCGGAGGTGATCCTCCCCTCCTGTACCCGTCAGCTCACCGCCTCCGGCGAGGTAGAGCTCGACGACGCTGCCCGCGAGGCCGTGCTCGAGACGGCGCGGCTGCTCGCCGGGGAGGCGCTGCGCGTGCTCGCCGTCGCCCGCCGCGCGGGCGCGACGCGGGCCAGTGCGGAGCGCGACCTCACCTTCCTCGCCCTGATCGGGATGATCGACCCGCCCCGCGGGGAGGCCAGGCAGGCGGTCGAGCGCTGCCGGCAGGCGGGCGTGACGCCGGTGATGATCACGGGCGATCACCCGCTCACGGCCGAGGCGATCGCGCGGGAGCTCGCGATCCTCACCGACGGCCGTGCCGTCACCGGAGCGGACCTCGAAGCGATGGACGACGCCGAGCTCGAGCGCGAGATCGAGGCGATCCAGGTCTACGCCCGCGTCTCGCCCTTGCACAAGCTGCGTGTCGTCACCGCCCTGCAGCAGAGAGGCCACTCGGTCGCGATGACCGGCGACGGCGTCAACGACGCGCCCGCGCTCAAGAAGGCGGACATCGGCGTCGCCATGGGCGTCACCGGCACGGACGTCGCCAAGGAGGCGGCGGCGATGACTCTCACCGACGACAACTTCGCCTCCATCGTCGCCGCCGTCGAGGAGGGACGCGGCGTCTTCGCCAACATCAAGAAGTACCTGATGTACCTGCTCGCCGCGAACCTGGGCGAGATCGGTTTGCTGCTCGGCGCCTCGCTGCTCGGCAAGCCGCTCCCGCTGAGCGCGGTGCAGATCCTGTACGTGAACCTCGCCACCGACGGCCTCCCCGCGCTCGCGCTCTCGGTCGACCCGCCGGAGCGGGATCTGATGCGCCGGCCCCCGCGCGGCCGAAGCGAAGGCATCTTCACCAGGCCCGTCCTCACGCTGATCGTGGCCGGTGGCGCCTGGTCGGCGCTGGCGACGCTCACGCTGTTCGTGTGGGCGCTCTCCGCCGGCAAGGAGCTCGCGGAGGCGATGACGATGACCTTCGTCGCCCTCGTCCTGATCGAGTTCTTCAAGGCGTACAGCTTGCGCTCCGAGCACGACTCGATCCTCACGCGGCCGTTCGCGAACCGGTGGCTGAACCTGGCGGTCCTCTGGGAGCTCGCGCTCATCGTGCTCGTGATCTACGTTCCCTTCCTGCGGGACGCGTTCGGCACGTACGCGCTGCCGCCCGGGGACTGGCTGCTCCTGGCCGCCGTCTCCTTCACGATCGTGCCCGTGCTCGAGCTCGCCAAGCTCGTACTGCGGCGCGCCGCCCGCGCCGACTCCGAGCTCGTGCGAGCGTCCCCTGGGCGCTGAGCGCCTCACGCGAACGGCGCGCGCGAGACAGGAACCCACGGCGCAGCCTCGTACACTCGGGGCATGGACGGATCGGGCCGGCGCGTGCTCGCCGGCGCTCTCTCGGCCGTGGTGCCGGGCGCCGGCCAGGTGTTCGCAGGCGCGTACCGGCGCGGCGCGATCCTGCTCGCGCTCGCCTGCGCGGGCGCGGTCGCACTCGCGGGCGCGCTGGCGCGGAGCGATCCGCTCGAGCTGGCCGAGGCCGTCCTGCGCCGTGACGTCGTGCTTGCGTTGCTCGCCGCGAACGTCGCGGTGCTCGCCGTCCGCTCGTTCGCCGTGGTCGACGCCTGGCGGCTCGGAGGGCGGCCACGTGCCGCGGCGGGCCCCGTCGCGGTGGCGGGCCTCGTCGTGGTGCTGGGGATCACCGTGCTCCCGCATGCGGCGGTCACGTACTACGGCGTCCGGGGCTACGACGCGCTGGCGGCGGTGTTCGCCGACGACGAGCCGCGCGACGTGCTGCCGTCGCGCGGGATCTTCCTGATCGACCAGGTCGGCGCCACCCAGCTCCGCGCCGATCCCCCGACCGTCGGCTCCGCGCGGCCGCAGCCGATCCGGCCGACCCCGTTCCAGGGCCGGATCAGACGGCTCCGTCCGACCGCTCCGGGAGGCCTCGTCGCGACCGCCGAGCCCGCTCGTGCCACCGGCCAGCGACCCTGGGTGACGCTGCTCCTGATCGGCTCCGACGCCGGGCCCGAGCGCACGGGCAACCGCACCGACACGATGATCGTCGTCGCGCTGGAGCGCGGGACCGGCCGGGCGGCCGCGCTCGGCGTGCCGCGCAACCTCGTTCGCGTTCCGCTCACCGGCGCGGCCAGGAAGACGGTGCGGCGCTTCCCCCAGCCCCTGAACGCGCTCTACGACTGGGCGAACGCGCACCCGAGCCTCTTCCCGGGCGGCGACGACGCGGGCGCGACCGCGCTCAAGCAGACGATCTCGAACCTGTTTGGCATCCGGATCGACTACTACGCGATGGTCAACCTCGACGGCTTCGTCGACATGGTCGACGCGCTCGGGGGCGTCACGATCCACGTCAAGGAACGCCTCGTCGACTCGCTCACCCGCCCGGCCTGGGGGGAGACGAAGCCTCGCATCGACGTCGTCCCCGGACGCACGTACCACTTCAGCGGCCGCACCGCGCTCGCGTACGTCCGCTCGCGCAAGACGTCGAGCGACTACACACGCATGGCCCGCCAGCGCTGCTTCCTGAGCGCGTTCGCCCGCCAGCTCGACGTCGAGACGGTGCTGCGCCATTTCGGCCGCCTGGCGTCGATCGCCAAGGAGAGCGTGCGAACGGACATCCCGCTCGACCGCATCCCCGACCTCGCGCAGCTGGCGGCCTCGGTCGATCCCGCTCTGACCGTGACCGAGACCTTCGGCCTGCGCTACGTGCGGGCGCGCCGCAGCGACGGCTACCCGCTCCCGGCTGTCAACCGGATGCGGGCGGCCGTGCGCGATCTCATCCTCCTCGCTCCCGAGGACGTCGAGCTCCGGCGTGGGATCGACACGGCGGCCGGGAGCTGCTAACGGGGGCCTGGAAGGCCCCCGTTAGGAGCATCAGTCGTCGGCGTACGAGCGTGAGGTGCGGCCGACGACGGTCGCGGTGATGTCGCCGCGGACGAGGTTCGCGACGACGTCGAAGCGCCCGCGGGCCTTCAGGGTCGCGTACGCGCCGGAGCCGGCGGTCACCAATATCCGGCCGTCACCGAGCGCGAGCGCGGACTCGAGCGTCCCGGGCGGGCCCGAGAACGCCGTGAAGCCCTCGTAGGCGAGCTCGAACGTGCCCTTGAGCCCGACGAACCGCATTCCGCCGGCGAGGCCTCCGTCCGGCGAGATCCGGAAGCAGGCCGTGGCCGTGCCGTAGTCGGCGATCGCTCCGGCCGCGGTGAACGTTCCGCTCGACGTGCCGCCGGCCGGCGGCGTGGGAACGGGCGAGCAAGCCGGCGGGAGCTGGTCAGCCCCCACGGGCGCCGCTTGCAGCTGCGCGCCGATCGCGAACCCTCGGTCCGAGTGAGCGGACCCGGCGGTTGCGATTGCCAGGGCTCCGACGGCGACCGCGAGCAGCAGCGAGAGAGCGGTGCTGTGCCGCTTCACCTTTGATCCTCCCTTCGCGGTGGTGTCGCGGCGATCGTTCCTCAGGCCGTTAACAATCCGCTCATCGGCTGCTCGCGCCGGTCAGGCGCGATCGATGCGAGCGGCGAAGCAGCCGGCTGCCGCGTTGTGCACGTGCAGGTAGTCGGCGGCGGGGTCGCCGAGGAGCGTCTCGGCCGTCGCCGCGAGCTCGACGCCGGGGATCACGACCGCCTCCAGCATCAGATGGTCGCTGTCGAAGGCGCGGACGGACAGCAGGCGTCGCGTCAGCTGCTCGGGCACCTCGACGCCGGGGTCGGGCTCGCAGTCGTCGGCATGCAGATAGATCGGGCCGGGCTGGCGGTAGGGGCTGTCGCCGGTGAACGGGTCGTACGAGAGCAGCAGCATCCGCTCGCCCGGGTCGGCGTCGCGCAGGCACCGCCGGCACGGGTAGGAGTGCGGCTCGTCCGCGATCACGACCCGCGTCAGCCGACTCGATGCGTCGGGTGCGGGGAGCGGCGCGGGCAGCGGTCGGATCGCGATGTTGGCCATGGGCCTCCCGTCGTCGTTGGGCATACCCGGGTCAACGCGCGATGGCCGGCTGCTGTGAGACACGGAAGCCGCGTGACGA